>NZ_JBEORF010000014.1:0-148193 GCF_040302125.1 Nocardioides sp. NPDC127514
GGCAACGGTCGCGTTGGAGGCGATTCGTGCACGCACATGATGCCCGGGCCGATCAGGATGCTGCCGAAACGTTCGGTCCCAACACGGCCCCCTGCAGCGCTCGGAGGGAACGTGTTGGTCTCGACACGACGTCGTTCGTTCCTCACGACGTCGGCTCGACCAGCGAGGGCGAGGTCGAGCAGGGCGTCGACGTCGAGGTGCTCCTCGACGAGGTCGCCGATCAGGTCCAGGCGGCGCTCGCGGGCGGCTGGGAAGGAGACCGCGGACGGCTCGCGGCCCAGCGTCGCCGCGAGGAAGGCGCCGCGCAGCGCGTCGCCCTCCAGGCTGCCGTGCCACATCGTGCCGAAGACGTTGCCGGTTCGAGCGCCCCCGAGGAACTCGGTGACTCCGTCGCCGCGGGTGATCCGGCCGTGGTGGATCTCGTAGCCGCTCGCCTCGACCCCGAGCGCCGATCCGGTGGGCAGGCGGAGGTTCTTGGCGGGGGTGAAGTCGGTGCGTACGTCGAGCAGGCCGAGCCCCTCGACCTCGGCGACCGAGCCCTCGACACCGTCGGGATCCGCGATCACGCCGCCGAGCATCTGGAAGCCACCGCAGATCCCGAGGAGCGGGCGGCCGCGGCGTACGTGCTCGGTCAGGGCCACGTCGAGGCCGCGTGAGCGGAGCCAGGCCAGGTCGCTGATCGTGGACCGGGTGCCGGGCAGGACGACCAGGTCGGCATCGGCGACATCGGCCGGCGAGGAGGCGAAGACGACATCGAGATCCGGCTCCAGCCCGAGCGCGTCGACGTCGGTGAAGTTGGAGATCCGGGGGAGGCGTACGACCGCGACCTTGCGAGTGGCACCTGGCGCCGAACGGCGCCCTTCGAGGTCGAGCGCGTCCTCGGAGTCGAGCCACAACGACGGCTCCCAGGGGAGCACGCCGAAGACCGGGCGCTGGGTGATCGACTCCAGCGAGTCGAGTCCGGGCCTCAGCAAGCCGAGATCACCGCGGAACTTGTTGACCACAAAACCGCTGATCAGGGCCTGGTCATCGGGCTCGAGGAGCGCCAGGGTGCCGTACATCGCCGCGAACACCCCGCCCCGGTCGATGTCGCCCACGACGACGGTCGGCAGCCCGGCGTGCCGGGCCAGCCCCATGTTGACGTAGTCCCCGGCCCGCAGGTTGATCTCGGCCGGGCTGCCCGCGCCTTCGGCGACGATGACGTCGAAACGCGAGGCCAGATCGTCGTACGCCGCATGGGCCGCGGTCGCCAGATGCCGGCGCCCCGCCGCCCAGTCGTGGGAGGACACCTCGCCCGCGGGATGCCCCATCAGGACCACGTGGCTGCGGCGGTCGGAGCCGGGCTTGAGCAGCACCGGGTTCATCGCCGGCTCGGGGGTGACCCGCGCCGCCAGGGCCTGGACCCACTGCGCCCGGCCGATCTCCGCCGTCGTCCCGTCCGGCGCCTCGCAGACCATCGAGTTGTTGGACATGTTCTGGGCCTTGTAGGGCGCCACCTTGACGCCGCGGCGGGCGAACGCCCGGCACAGCCCGGTCGTCACGACCGACTTGCCCGCATCCGAGGTGGTGCCGGCGACCAGCAGCCCGCTCATCGGCGCGGGGCTCGCAACAGGTAGATGTCCATCACCCAGCCGGACGTCTCGCGCAACCGTGCCCGAGCGGACTCGATCGCCGGCAGGACCTCGCCGACCGTGCCTGCGACCAGCTCCTCCTCACGCGTGCCGAGGTTGCCGCCCCACCAGATCCGCCAGTCCTCGAGCCCGGGGAGGTCGACGACCCGGTTGAGCATCACCACGAGGTTGTCGTGCCCGGCCTCGACGGCCTCGAGCACGGCGCGGCCGGTGGTGATGTAGAGCGGCCGACCGACGTCGTGGAGGACGAGCCGGTGCCGCGCGGCGAGCAGCTGCACCGAGGAGATCCCGGGGATGACGTCGACCTCGATGTCGAGCTGCTCGGAGATCTGGTCGACGACACGGATGGTGGAGTCGTAGAAGGCCGGGTCGCCCCAGACCAGGAAGCCGACGTCGCCGGGGTGCTCGGCGAGCACGGCGAGGTATCGCTCGACCCGGGCCCGGTGCCAGGCTGCGACCGCCGCCCGGTACTCGGCGTCGGTCCCGGTGAACTCCTCACGCCGCTCGCGAGGCGCGTCGTCGACCTTGACGACCCGCGCGGGAGCGGAGAGGTGGCGGTCGAGCAGCTCTTCGCGGGCCCGAACCAGCGGGTCGGGCATGCCCTGCTTGACCGTGCCCGACTTGTCGGTGACCAGGAAGTAGTCGACCGACCGCATCGCGGCCACGGCCTCGAGGGTGACCTGGTCGGGGTCACCGGGGCCGACCCCGATGATCTTGATCCGACGCTTGCCAGAAGAACTCATTCCTCCTCCAGATCACCTTCGATGTCGAGATAGATCTCCTGCATCGCCGCGACGAGCTCGGGGTCGGGCGACTCCCACAGCCCGCGCTCGGCAGCCTCGTGCAGCCGCTCGACGATGCCGCGCAGCGCCCACGGGTTCGAGGATCGCATGAACTCCTGGTTGGTCTCGTCCAGGACGTACTCGCGGGCGAGCTTCTCGTACATCCAGTCCTGCACCACACCGGCGGTCGCGTCGAAGCCGAAGAGGTAGTCGACGGTCGCGGCCAGCTCGAAGGCGCCCTTGTAGCCGTGGCGCTGCATCGCCGAGATCCAGCGCGGGTTGACCACCCGGGCCCGGAAGACGCGGTTGGTCTCCTCCTGCAGCGTGCGGGTCTTGATGGCATCGGGGGAGGTGGAGTCGCCGACGTACGCCTTCGGCTCGCTGCCGGTCAGCGCTCGGACCGTCGCGACCATCCCGCCGTGGTACTGGAAGTAGTCGTCGGAGTCGGCGATGTCGTGCTCGGCGGAGTCGACGTTCTTGGCGGCGACCTTGATCCGGCGGTAGTTGGCGCGCATGTCGTCGGCCGCCGGGGCGCCGTCGAGGTCGCGGCCGTAGGCGAAGCCGCCCCACGCCGCGTAGACGTCGGCCAGGTCCTGGTCGGAGCGCCAGTTGCCGGCCTCGATCACCTGCAGGATCCCGGCGCCGTACGAGCCGGGCTTGGAGCCGAAGATCCGGGACGTCGCGCGGCGCTGGTCGCCGTGATCGGCGAGGTCCTCGAGGGTGTGTGCGCGGACGAAGTTGTCGGTGTCCGGCTCGTCGAGGTCGGCCACCATCCGGACCGCGTCGTCGAGCATCGAGACCACGTGCGGGAACGCGTCGCGGAAGAACCCGGAGATGCGTACGGTCACGTCGATCCGGGGCCTGCCCAGCTCCTCGAGCGAGATGACGTCGAGGTGCGTGATCCGGCGGGAGGCCTCGTCCCACTCGGGGCGCACTCCGAGCAGCGCGAGCACCTCGGCGACGTCGTCGCCGGACGTACGCATCGCGGAGGTGCCCCAGACGGAGAGTCCGACCGATGTCGGGTAGTCGCCGGTCTCGTCCAGGTAGCGCTGCAGCAGCGAGTCGGCCATCGCCTGCCCGGTCTGCCAGGCCAGCCGCGACGGCACCGCCCGCGGGTCGACGGTGTAGAAGTTGCGCCCGGTCGGAAGTACGTTGACGAGCCCGCGCAGCGGCGAGCCCGACGGCCCCGCGGGGACGAAGCCACCGTCCAGCGCATGCAGGACCGCGGACAGCTCGTCGGTCGTCCCGTTCAGCCGCGGCACCACCTGCTCGGCGGCGAAGACGAGCACCTGCCGCACGGCCGGGTCGTCGTGGAGCGTCTCGGCGACGGCCGGGTCCCAGCCGGCCGCATCCATCCGCTCCACCAGGGCGCGAGCCTGGGTCTCGATCTCGTCGACCGCCCGGGTGTCGGCGCCCTCCTTGAGCCCGAGCGCCGCCCGCAGCCCGGGCACGGCACCGCCGACGCCGCCCCACACCTGCGCGGCACGCAGGATCGAGAGCACCAGGTTGACGCGTGCCTCACCCTCCGGCGCGGCACCGAGCACGTGCAGGCCGTCGCGGATCTGGGCGTCCTTGATCTCGCAGAGCCAGCCGTCGATGTGGAGCATGAAGTCGTCGAAGTCGTCGTCCTCGGGACGTTCCTCCATGCCGAGGTCGCGGTGGAGCTCGGCGGCCTTCATCAGCTGCCAGATCTCGCCGCGGATGGCGGGCAGCTTGGCCGGGTCCATGGAGGAGATGCGATCGTACTCCTCCATCAGCGACTCCAGCCGCGCGATGTCGCCGTAGGACTCCGCACGCGCCATCGGCGGCACCAGGTGGTCGATGATCGTGGCGTGCGCACGGCGCTTCGCCTGGGCGCCCTCGCCCGGGTCGTTGACCAGGAACGGGTAGATCAGCGGCATGTTGCCGATGGCCGCATCCGGGCCGCAGGACGCCGAGAGCGCGGCGTTCTTGCCGGGCAGCCACTCCATCGAGCCGTGCTTGCCGAGGTGTACGACGGCGTCGGCCCCGAAGCCGTGCTCGAGCCAGCGATAGGCACCGAGGTAGTGGTGCGACGGCGGCAGGTCCGGGTCGTGGTAGATCGCGACCGGGTTCTCGCCGAACCCGCGCGGCGGCTGGATCAGGATGACGATGTTGCCGGCCTGGAGCGTGGCCAGCACGAGCTCGTCGTTGTCGTTGACGAAGAGCTTGCCCGGGGTCGGCCCCCAGGTCTCGACCATCTGTTCGCGCAGGTCAGCGGGGAGATCCGCGGTCCACCGGTCGTAGTCGGCCTTGGAGATGCGGACATGGGCGTCGGTGAGCTGGGCGTTGGTCAGCCACTCCTCGTCCTGGCCGCCGGCCGCGATCAGCGCGTGGATCAGCGCGTCGCCCGCGGCGGTGTCGCCCTCCGCGGCGGCGACGGAGTCGAGGATGCGTACGACCTCGTTGTCCTGGCCCAGGTCGTAGCCCTCCTCGCGCAGGCGGCGCAGCATCCGGATCGCGGAGACCGGGGTGTCCAGGCCGACCGCGTTGCCGATGCGAGCATGCTTGGTCGGGTAGGCGGAGAGCACCAGCGCGAGGCGCTTGTCCGGGTTGGGCGTGTGCCGCAGGCGGGCGTGGTTGACCGCGATCCGGGCGACCCGCGCGGTGCGCTCGGGGTCGGCGACGTAGTGGGGGAGACCCTGCTCGTCGAGCTCCTTGAACGAGAACGGCGCGGTGATGATCCGCCCGTCGAACTCGGGGATCGCGATCTGGTTGGCCGAGTCGAGCGGCGTCACGCCGTCGTCGGAGGCCTCCCAGTCCGCACGCGAGCTGGTCAGGCAGAGCCCCTGGAGCACCGGGATGTCGAGCGCGGCCATCCGCTCCACGTCCCAGGCCTCGTCCTCGCCGCCGGCGCTCGCCGAGGCGGGCACGGAGCCACCGGCCGCGAGCACGGTCACGATCAGCGCGTCGAGGGTGCCGAGCGCCTCGTAGAGGTCGTCGGGGGCCGAGCGCAGCGAGCCCGCGAAGACGGGTACGCCGGTGGCCGCGCCGGTCGCGTCGATGGCGTCGGCCAGTGCATGGGCGAACGCGGTGTTCCCGCTGGTCTCGTGGGCGCGGTAGTAGAGCACCCCGATGCGGGGAAGAGTGTCGTCGGCAGGCGAGGGACGCTCCGCGAAGCCCCAGGCCGGCACCGTCGCCGGCGGCTCGAACCCGAAGCCGGTCAGCAGGACCGTGTCGGAGAGGAACGCGTGCAGCTGAGCGAGGTTGGTCGGCCCACCCTCGGCGAGATAGCGGTGGGCCTCGGCGGCGACGCCCATCGGGACGGTGGAGTGCTCCATCAGCTCGGCACTCGGCTGCTGCTCGCCGCCGAGGACGACGACCGGAGTGCCACGCTCCTTGACCGCGCTCAGGCCGTCCCAGAGATCGGTGGGCGAGCCGAGGAGCCGGAAGACGACCAGGTCGGCATCGGCGACGACCTGCTCGAGGTCGGTGGCCCGCGACGGGTTCGCCCAGGCGTAGTCGGCGCCGCTGGCACGGGCCGAGAGCAGGTCGGTGTCCGAGGTGGACAGAAGGGCGATGCGTACGCGTGCAGAGTCGGCCATGCCGAGGTCCTCCTAGGGGTTCTCGCCCCGTCGATCGGTCGGATAGCCCGCGGCCAGTGTCTGGCTGTGTCCGTGCCCAGCAGCTGTACGGACGTCACAGTGGCGGAACCGCCCCGGACTCTCACCGGGTTCCTGCGCCACGAGCGTGCTCGCAGCCTACCCCGCGCGGCGCTCGAGCCAGGTCTCGCGGGTGATCTCGTACTCGACCTCGCCGTCGGCGTGACCGGCGAGCGGCTCGTCCCAGTCCTGATGGAAGCCGCGCACGAAGCTCATCCCGACAGAGACCATGGTCGCGCGGGAGGCCTCGTTGACGGCCATCGTCTGCGCGATCACCCGATCGATCCCGAGGTCCTCGAACCCGTGGCGGAGCAGCTCGAGCGAGCCTTCCTTCGCGAACCCCTTGCGCCAGTGGCGCTGTGGGAGCCGGTAGCCGAGCTCGGCCGCATCGGTGCGCGGCGGGTTGTCGGGCGGGTCGAACATGTAGAGACCGACGAACTCGCCGGCCGAGAACCCGATCCATTTGCCCAGCACCTCGGCCTCCTTCGCCACCCGGATCCACTTGTGCATCCGCTCCTCGGTCTCCTCCGGCCGGAGCGCGCGGGTGAACAGATGGCGGAGCACCACCGGGTCGGAGTTGAGCTCGACCAGGAACGGCAGATGCTCCTCGGACAGCGGGACCAGGTCGAGGCGCTCGGTGCGCAGACGGGCTTGCGGCATGGGTGCGACGTTAGTCAGGACGTACGCCGATGGCACCTGGTTACTCGTTCAGGACCCGGTTGGCGACGGCGAAGGCGGTGTTGGCGGCCGGTACCCCGACGTAGATCGAGGTCTGCAGGAGCACCTCGATGATCTCCTCGCGGGTCAGCCCGTTGGTGAGCGCGGCGCGGAGGTGGAACTCCAGCTCCTCGAAGTGACGCCCGGCGACCAGGGCGGTGAGCACGCCGATCGAACGGTCCCGGCGGGCGAGGCCGGGCCGGGTCCAGATCGTGCCCCAGGCGTAGCGGGTGATCAGGTCCTGGTAGTCGCGGTTGACGTCGGTGATCGCGGCGGTGGCCCGGTCGACGTGGGCGTCGCCGAGCACCTGGCGGCGTACGTTCATCCCGGCCGCATAGGCCTGGTCCGAGGCCGTCACGTGGGAGGTGACCAGGCTGGAGACGGCGTGGGGTGCCTCGGCAGGAGCGAGGTGGCCGACGGCGTCGAGGGTGACGAGGCGCCCGTTGCGCACCCCGACGGCGATCTCCTCGAGCGAGGCCGGCGGGGTCGGGGCGTCGTCGACACCCGCGATCGCGAGGACCGGGGCGGCGATCTCGGCGAGCCGGCCGCGGACGTCGTACGCCGCCAGCGCATCGCAGACCAGCGCATAGCTCTCCGCGTCGGCGTCTCGCAGCGAGTGGAGCAGGGCGCCGCCTCGGGCGGGCTCGCGCTCGAGGAAGCCGGGGGCGAACCAGCGCTGGGTGGAGCCGGCGATCTGCGAGGCGGTGCCGGCCTTGCGGACCGTCGCCGCGCGGTCGTTCCAGCCATCGGGCTCGCCGATCTTGGCGCCGGTGTTGGTGAGCACCGCGGCGCTGACCCGGTTGGGTGCGTCGAGCAGGAGCTGGAGGCCGACGGCCCCGCCGACCGAGTCGCCGGCGTAGGCGAAGGTGCCGTGGCGCTCGCCGCGGTCGGTGAGGACCCGGTCGACGCAGGCGAGCACGCCCGCGGCGAGGTCGGCCATGGAGAACGCGTCGGTGGTGGGGGCGCCGTGGCCGTGGCCCGGGAGCTCCCAGCCGATGACGTGGAAGCTGTCCGCGAGCAGCTCGGCGGTGGCGGCCCAGAGCGCGGTCACCGAGGTGCCGAGGGACGGGCCGACGACCAGGAGCGGCCTGCTCGGGCCTCCGGCCAGCTCGACAGGGGTGATCCTCGGCGTCATGGTAGGTCCTTCCAGATTTCGTGGGCGCGGGCGACGGTGGTGTCGATGAGAGCGTCGGTGGCGCCGAGATAGTCGTCGAGCCCGGCGGCGGCCTCGGTCCCGGCGAGGATCTCGCCACCCACGAACCCGGTCAGCGACCGCTGCTCGGCCAGCAGGTCCGCGCCGGCGGCCTCGGCCGTGGCGCGCATCCGGGCCGCGTCGACGCGGAGCCCGGCGAGAAGCTCGGCGGTCTGCGAGGCCGCGACGACGCTGCGGCGGGCGAGGGTCGCCACGGTCTCCCACTCGACGTGCCAGGCGCCGTCGGGACGCTCGTCGACGTACGTCGCCGCGGCGGTGTGGAGAGTCGCCGCCAGCGGGGGAGCGGCGAGCGTGTGGCGACGGATGAGGACCGAGAGCACCGGGTTGGACTTGTGCGGCATGGTCGAGGAACCACCGCGCCCCTCGCCGGCGGGCTCGGCGAGCTCGCCGATCTCCGGGCGGGTCAGCAGGGTGATGTCGGTGGCGATCCGGCCCCAGGTGTCGGCCGCGGTGACCAGCATGTCGGCGGCCGCCGTCAGCGGGGCGCGGTTGGTGTGCCAGGGGGCTCGCGGGGTCAGCCCGAGCGTGGTCGCGGCGGTCGCGGCTGCCTCCTGCGCGGCGGCCACGGGATCGCCGAGACCGCGGAGCCGGGCCAGGCCGACGACGGCCGCCAGGGTGCCGGCCGCGCCACCGATCTGGGCGGGCAGTGACGTACGTGTCCGCCGGAGGGCCTCGGCGGCATCGCCCAGGCCGGAGAGCCAGGTCGCGGCCTTGAGTCCGAAGGTGATCGGCACCGCGTGCTGGGTCAGGGTGCGGCCGGACATCACCGTGGCGCGGTTGTCCCGGGCGAGACCGACCAGCGAGGCGGCCTGCACGGCGAGCTCGTCCTCGACCCGGTCGAGCACGTCGGCGAGACAGAGCACGAGCGCGGTGTCGACCACGTCCTGGCTGGTCAGGCCCTTGTGGACCCACCGGGCAGCCTCGCCGTCGAGCCGGCCACGCAGCAGCTTCACCAGCCCGATGACCGGGTTGCCCCCGGCCTCAGCGCCCTCGGCGAGCGCCGGGACGTCGTCGGCGGAGACCAGACCGGCCAGGGGCGTACGTGCTTCCTCCGGAGCGATCCCCGAGGAAGCGAGAGCGGCCAGCCAGGCCTCCTCGACCCGCACCATCGCGGCGAGGTAGGCGGTCTCGGAGAAGAGGTCCCCGGCGCGCTCCTCGCCCGGCCACAGCAGCGACATTCGACTCCTCAGCGGTAGGTGAGAAAGGTGGTCTCGCGGTCGCCCTGGAGGTGGATGTCGAAACGCAAACCGGTTGCGTCCGCGGTTGCCACCAGCGTCGCACGCTCGTCCTCGGGCAGCGACACCAGCAGGGGGTCACCGGCGTTGGCGGGGTGCTCGGGCAGGTAGATCCGGGTGTGCAGCTTGTCGAGCAGACCGCGGGCGAAGACGGTGAGCGCGAAGAACGGCGCCGCGCCGTCCTCGGACGCCCCGGGGAGCACCGTCGAGAACGTGTAGTGGCCGTTCAGGTCGGTGTCGGCGCGGCCCCAGCCGGTGAAGGTCCAGCCGTCGCGGTGCAGCGACCCCTCGGCCTGCGGGACGTTGCCCGCGGCGTCGGTCTGCCAGATCTCGAGGAGGGCGTCGGGGATCGGGTTGCCGGCGCCGTCGTAGACCTTGCCGTGCAGTCGGATCGAGCCGGGGCTGCCGGGCGGGACCAGGTCGGCGTCGCCCTCGTAGGGGAGCGCGTAGCCGAAGAACGGGCCGATCGTCTGCCCCGGAGTCGGGCGGTCGGGGGTGCTCACAGGTCGCCCTCCTCGGGCTCGGTCCAGGTGCGGCTCGGGCCGGTCAGGACGATGTCCCAGTGGTAGCCCATCGAGTACTCGGGGGTGGAGAGGTCGTGGTCGTACCTCGCCACCAGGGCGTCACGAGCCTTCTGGTCGGTGATCGACTGATAGATCGGGTCGAGCGCGAAGAGCGGGTCGCTGGGGAAGTACATCTGCGTGATCAGCCGCTGCGTGAACGCGCGGCCGAACAGCGAGAAGTGGATGTGCGCAGGCCGCCAGGCGTTGATGTGGTTTCCCCACGGGTAGGGGCCGGGCTTGATCGTCTGGAACCGGTAGCGCCCCTCGGAGTCGGTGATGCAGCGGCCGACGCCGGTGAAGTTGGGGTCGAGCGGCGCCGGGTGCTGCTCGCGCTTGTGGATGTAGCGGCCGGCGGAGTTGGCCTGCCAGATCTCGACGAGCTGGTTGCGCACGGGGCGCCCCTCGCCGTCGGTCACCCGGCCGCTGACCGTGATCCGCTCGCCGATCGGCTCGTTGCTGCCGGCGATGGTCAGGTCGGCCTCGAGCGGGTCCACGTCGGAGTTCCCGAAGCACGGCGCCCACAGCTCGATGGTCTCGGGGTCGGCATGGCGCGGGTCCTTGGTCGGATGGCGCAGGATGCTGGACCGGTAGGGCGGGTAGTCCAGCAGCGGCTGACGTACGTTCTGGCCCGCGGAGTCTGCCTCGAGCTTCTCGATCTCGGCCGAGAGGTCGGCCTGAGTCTCGACTGGTGGTTTCTTGGTGGGCGCTGTCACGCTCCGAACGCTAGGTGGCGGAGGCGTACGATGAAAGCAGGGACTTCCGCTGAGCGAAAGGTGGGGCGAGATGGCAGGAGGCAGCGGAGGCCGGACCGTCGCCTCCCGAGTGCTCGGTCTCATCGGCGCCTTCGACGCCGGCCATCGCCGGCTCACGCTGAGCGAGCTCGCCGCCCGCGCGGACCTCTCCCTCCCGACCGCCCATCGCCTGGTCGCCGAGCTGGTCGAGTGGGGTGCGCTGGTGCGGGAGGAGGACGGGACGTACGCCGTCGGCCGCCGGCTGTGGGATGCCGGCCTGCTCGCCCCGGTGGCCACGGACCTGCGCTCGGTCGCCTCTCCGTTCCTCCACGACCTCTACGGCGCGACCCTGGAGACGGTCCACCTGGCCGTTCGCGAGGACGACCACGTGCTCTACCTCGAGACGCTCCGCGGCACCCGCAACGTACCCATCGTCTCCTCGGTCGGCTCGCGCCTGCCGATGTACTCCACCGGCGTCGGCAAGGTGCTCCTGGCCCACGCGCCCGAGGACGTACGCAACCAGGTGCTGGCCGGCCCGCTCAAGCCGTTCACCCGCCACACCATCACCACCCCCGGCCTGCTGCGGCGCCAGCTCGACCGGGTGATCACCGAGGGCTATGCGACCACCGCCGAGGAGATGACCCTCGGTGCCTGCTCGGTCGCGGTCCCGATCACCACCGGCTCCGGCGTCGTCGGCTCCCTCGGCATCGTCGTCTCCGACCTCCGCCGCAACCGCCTCCGCCTCGTCTCCGCGCTCAAGGTCGCCGCCCAAGGCGTCTCCCGCGCCCTCCCGTAGCCGCCCGCCGAATCTGCACTTGTGGCGGCCGAGACTGCAGTTATGGGCGACGAAAGTAGACACTCGTCGCCCACAACTCACTTCTCGGCCGCCATCACTACCTTCTCGGCGGGTGGGGTACCTTGCGCTGGTGACGATCCAGACCCCTGACGACGATGTACGCCGCGCTGCCGCTGAGCGCCTCGGAGCATTGGCGACGCCGCCGGGGGCCCTGGGCCGCCTGGGCGAGCTGGCGGTCTGGGTGGCCGCGTGCCAGGGCGAGGTGCCGCCGCGACCGGTCGAGAACGTACGACTGGTGATCTTCGCCGGCGACCACGGCGTCGCCCAGCACGGGGTCTCGGCGTTTCCGCCGGCGATCACGGGCGCGATGGTGCGTACGTTCCTGGGCGGCCGGGCCGGAGTCAGCGCGCTCGCGAAGGCGCACGGTGTCCAGGTCCGGGTGCTCGACCTCGGCGTCGACGAGGAGTTCCCGGACCTCGACGCGACGACCCGGGCGGCGCTGACTCAGCACAAGATCCGGCGGGGGAGCGGCGCGATCCATCTCGAGGACGCACTCACCGCCGAGGAGACCACGGCCGCGCTGGAGGCCGGCGCCGCGGTGGCGCGCGAGGAGATCGCCGCCGGTGCGCAGCTGCTGATCAGCGGCGACATGGGCATCGGCAACACCACCCCCGCGGCCGCGATGGTGGCCGCCGGGCTCGGGCTGCCCGCGAGCGAGGTCACCGGTCGTGGGACCGGCATCGGCGACGAGGCGCTGCGGACCAAGACCGACGTCATCACCGCGGCACTGGAGCGCGCCGGTGAGCGCGCCGGCGACCCGGTCGAGACCCTCGCCGCGCTCGGCAGCGCCGACCTGGCCGCGACGACCGGATACCTCCTCGAGGCCGCCCGCAGCGGCACCCCGGTCCTTCTCGACGGCCTGATGAGCGTCGCCTGTGCCCTCACCGCCGACCGGATCGAGCCCGGCGCCGCGACCTGGTACGCCGCCGGCCACCGCTCCACCGAGCCCGCCCAGTCGATGGCCCTGGAGAAGCTCGGCCTCGAGCCGCTGCTCGACCTCGACCTGCGCCTCGGCGAAGGCTCCGGTGCCGTCGCCGCCGTGCCGGTCGTCCGCAGCGCCGTCGCCCTGCTGCGCGACGTCGCCCTGCTCTCCGAGCTCGCGCCGGGAGACCCTGCCTGATGCTCGTGCGGGACGCCTGGCGTCTCGCGGTCGGCACGCTGACCGCGATGCCCGTGCCTCCTCCCGAGCACGTCGATCGCCGTCGCGCCGCGATGGCGATGGCCGTCGCGCCGCTGGCGGTGTTGCCGCTCGCACTGGGGGCCGCCGCTATCGCACTCCTGGGGCAGCTCACCGGGCTACCGCACCTGGTCACCGCCCTGCTTGCGATCGGCGTCGTGGTCGCCGGCAACCGGGCCCTCCACCTCGACGGTCTCGCCGACACGGTCGACGGCATGGCGGCGTCCTACGACCGCGAGCGCTCGCTGGCGGTCATGAAGACCGGCACGTCTGGCCCCGCCGGTGTCACCGCGATCGTCCTGGTCCTCGGTCTCCAGGTGGCGGCGCTGGCCTCGGTGCTGGGAGGTGATGGCGGCGTACGCCTGGCTCTTCTCGCCCTTGTCGCGGTCTGTGCGTCGCGCGCGGCGCTGTCGCTGTGCTGTGTACGCGGCGTGCGGCCCGCCCGCCAGGACGGCCTCGGGCGCACGTTCACCCAGACCGTCTCGCCGCTCCTCGCCGCCGTTGTCTGGCTGGCATCGGGCGCCGCGCTGGCGGCCGCCGCGTGGTGGGCCGGCATCGGCTGGTGGCGAGGTGCATCGGCCGCCGTGCTCGCGGCGCTGGTCGTCGCGCTGATCCTGGTCCGAGCCGTCAAGCGGTTCGGGGGAGTGACCGGCGACGTCTTCGGGGCGGCCGTCGAGGCGGCATTGGCGACCATCCTGGTCACCCTGAGCACCGGCTAGAGCTTCAGGACCCGTCCGGCGATGACGAGATGCACCTCGTCGCACGCCGCGGCCAGCCGCTGGTTGACCAGCCCGAGCAGGTCGCGGAAGAGACGGCCCGAGCGGTGGGCGGGCACGACCCCGAGGCCGACTTCGTTCGTCACCAGCACGACGTCGCCGTTGTGCTGCTCCAGCACGGCAGCCGCATCCTCGGCCAGCGCCGAGACCGCCGCGGTCGCCTCATCCGACGTGGCCTCCCACAGCTGGTGGGAATCCATGACGGCCGTGAGCCAGGTGCCCAAGCAGTCCACCATCACCGCGTCGCCGTTGGCCAACCCCTCGACGAGCGCCCCCGCGAGATCCCGCGACTCGACCGTACGCCACCCCTCCGGCCGCCGAGCCCGATGCGAAGCCAGCCGTGCGGCCCAGTCAGGATCCGGCTCCTCCTCGACCGTCGGCCCCGGCGCGACGTACGCCACCGAGGGCGCGGCCGCGAACAGCGACTCCGCATGCCGCGACTTCCCCGACCGGACGCCACCTGTCACCAGAACCTTCACGGGGCAAGCGTAGGTCGGCCTTCAGGCTTTGGAGTTCGCGACGCTGATCGAACTTGCGTGGCAAGCGCGACGAACGCGATGAGAGATGCTGCTGTGATCGCGATCGGGAGCGAGGCCAGCGTCGTGATGCCCCCGATTGCAGGCGTGAGCGCGATGGTTGCTACGCGCATGATCCAGTTGACCCACGTCACGCCCGCGTGGGCCTTGAGGCCTGGCAGCGCGTCGGCACCGGCGAAGGCGAGCGGCACCGTGATCGCGCAGCCGACACCCGCCAGCGCGAAGCCTGTCAGCGTCAGCGCGACCCAGGGACTCCACGCGACCATGATGAGTCCACCCGCGATGAGGATCAGACTGGTGACGACTGCCGGCTTGTTGCCGACTCGATCGATGAAACGATCGCCGAGGATGCGCCCGACGAACTGAGCTACCAGGAGCACGCTCAACCCGATGCCCGCCATCGACGTGGGCACGCCGCGTTCGGCAGCGAGAAACACCGCTGACCAGTTGTTGCCGACATCCTCAACCGCCACCCCTGCCAGGGCGACGAGCGCGAGCGGGATGAGCAGCCACAACGCACGCCGCCCGAGAGAGCCGGATGCGTTCTCGTTCTCCGTCCCGGCATCACGATCGGGAAGGAACGAACGTGCGGCCCAGGCCATCGCGATCCCGCACAGAACTCCCCATGCACCGAGGTGGATCGATAGCGGCACTCCCGCCGAGGCTGCGAACGTACCGACGAGCCCTCCGGCGGCGGCGCCGATACTCCACCCTGCGTGCATCGAGGACAACAAGGAGCGGCCGTAGGCCTCCTGGACGCACAGGCCCTGGGAGTTCTGCGCCACATCGACCACGGCGTCTCCGTACCCGGCCAAGACCAGCCCGGCAACGAACACCCAAGGATCACCGGTCGCGACACCGACGGTGGCAAGCAGCAGCGCGAGAGCCACCCACACGGTGCCGAGGGAGGTCACCCTTCGGCTGCCCCAGCGTCGGAGGAACGCTCCTGGCATGTGGAAAGCACCGGCAGCGCCGATCATGAACCCTGCGACAAGGAGCCCGAACACGCCCGCATCGACGCCCAGGGTGTCTTTGACCTCGGCGTAGCGGGCGAGCAACGTGGCGGGGAGTGCCCCGTTCGTGGCGAACGCAACCATCGTCGCCGTGCGCGCTCGCCGATTGATCCGTGACTGTTGCATGCCCGGCACTCTCGCGCTTGAATCGAACACATGCAACGTTCGGTTCGCCTCAAAACGATCATCAACGCCGTGCGAGTGTCGGGCGGTGCCCGAGTCGGAGAACTGGCGCGTGCAACGGGGGCGTCGACGATGACGATCCGACGAGACCTGTCCGAACTCGAACGTCAAGGGATGCTGCGCCGCACCCACGGAGGCGCGATCACTCTGCCCGCACGGGGCACGCGACTGCCCTACAGCATGCGGATCGACAGCGAGGTCGAGCAGAAGCACGCCATCGCCACAAGCGCTGCTTCGCTGATCCCCGATGGCGCGAGCGTGATCATCGACACCGGCACGACCTGTGCCGCCGTCACGCAGGCGCTCGCTGGGCGTGACATCACAGCACTCGTGCTCTCGGTGCCCGCCGCATCAGCGCTAGGGAGCTGCCCCGGCGCACGGATCATCACCCCCGGAGGGGAGCTCGACCTCGACGAACTCGCCTGGACGGGGCACCGGGCCATCCGCGAGATACGCGAGTTCCGAGCCGACTACGCCGTGATCGGCGTCTGCGCCTGGGACGAGGAGGCCGGGCTGACCGCAACCTCCGCGCATGACGCCGATGTCAAGAAGGCGATCATCGACTCAGCCCAGCGCGTCATCGCGGTCTCGACCGCAAACAAGATCGGAACCTCCGCGACGTTCACTGCGTGCCCGACCGATCGAATCCATGCGCTCGTGACTCAGAACCTCCCCAGCGAAGCCAAGACGTGGATGACCATTGCCGGGATCGAGATCATCGACAACGGATGAGCTCGACCGGCCCCCCGTCAGCCCCACCGACACCCTTTAGCCTTTCGTCCATGACCCCAGAGCGCATCGCGCTGATCTCGGACGTACACGGCAACCTCACCGCCCTGGAAGCCGTCCTCGCAGACATCGAAGCACGAGGAATCACCAGGATCTTCAACCTGGGCGACTACGTCGGC
This sequence comes from Nocardioides sp. NPDC127514, assembly GCF_040302125.1. NCBI lineage: Bacteria > Bacillati > Actinomycetota > Actinomycetes > Propionibacteriales > Nocardioidaceae > Nocardioides > Nocardioides sp. NPDC127514. The sequence continues at coordinate 15,942 of NZ_JBEORF010000014.1, forward strand.
AAGGGCCCGAGAGGTCGAGAAGTAGCCGAGATCTGCCGAGAGCGGTGCGAGGTCAACATCCTCGGCAACTGGGAGGACTTCCTGCTCACCCCCGAGCCCGACTTCGGCCGCGATTCGGTGGGGCTGATGTGGTGGCGGCTGCAGGCGTGGGAGCAGGCCGAGTGGCTGCGTACGCTCCCGTTCTCCTACGACTTCACGATGAGCGGCCGCCGGATCAGGCTCTTCCACGCCTCCGAGGAGACGGTCCATCGCCGGGTCAGGTTCGACCATGACGAGCAGGAGTTCCTGGGCCTGTTCCAGAACACCGAGGCCACCGGCTTCGACCGGCCGGAGCCCGACATCGTCGGCTACGCCGACACCCATGATCCCTACTACGAGACCGACCGGCACCGGCGCACCGTCTTCAACACCGGCAGCGTCGGCAACTGCATGAGCGACCCGACCCCGGTCTACGTCATCCTCGAGGGCGTGATGGACAGCGACCAGGAGGCGCCGTTCGGCATCCAGTGGGTCCGGGTCCCCTACGACGCGGAGGCCGAGATCGCGTACGCCGCCGAGGTCGGCATGCCCGAGCTCGACGAATACACCTACGAGCTGCGTACCGGCTTCTACCGGGGCAACCTCAGGGACGGCGAGCAGCCGACCTACCACCGCAAGGGGTAGATCGGCTCTTCACCGCTCCTGAACCTGAAGCCGTCAACTGATCTTGCGCCGGTAGACAGCCATGGCGGCGACGTACGAGACGACCAGGATGCCCACGCACCAGGCCAGTGCGACCCAGATGTCGTCACCGACCGGCTTCCCCGCGAAGAGCGCCTGGATGGTGTTGACGATCGAGGTGACCGGCTGGTTCTCGGCGAAGGCGCGCACCGGGCCGGGCATCGTCTCCGTCGGCGCGAACGCCGAGCTGATGAACGGCAGGAAGATCAGCGGGTAGGAGAACCCGGTGGCTCCCTCCATGGTCTGTGCCGCCAGCCCGGGGATGACCGCGAGCCAGGTCAGCGCCAGGGTGAGCAGCGCCAGGATCCCGGTGACCGCGAGCCAGGCGCCCAGGTCCGCCGAGGTGCGGAACCCCATCACGAACGCGACGCCCACGATGATCACGAGGGTGAGCATGTTGGCCACCATCGAGGTCCCGACATGCGCCCACAGCACCGCCGAGCGGGCGATCGGCATCGACTGGAACCGCTCGAAGATCCCGCTCTTCATGTCGGTGAAGAGCCGAAGTGCGGTGTACGCGATGCCCGAGGCGATCGCCATGACCATGATCCCGGGGAGCACATAGTTGACGTAGTTGTCGGTGCCGGTCCGGATCGCGCCGCCCAGCACGTAGACGAAGAGCAGCATCATGGCGATCGGCGTGAGCGCGGTGGTGATGATCGTGTCCGGGCTGCGGGTGATGTGCCGCAGCGAGCGGCCCAGCAGGGTGCCGGCATCGGCGAAAGCGTGCTTGGTCATGACTGTCCTCCCTTGGTGGAGCCGGTGAGTGAAAGAAAGATCTCTTCGAGCGACGGTTGCTTCTCGACGTACTCGACCTTCGCCGGCGGCAGCATCGCCTTGAGCTCGGCGAGCGTGCCGTTGGCGATGATCGTCCCGCCGTGCAGGATCGCGATCCGGTCGGCGAGCTGCTCGGCCTCCTCCAGATACTGCGTGGTGAGCAGGACGGTCGTGCCTTGCGCGGTCAGCTCGCGAACGACCCGCCACACCTCCAGGCGTGCCTCCGGGTCCAGCCCGGTGGTCGGCTCGTCGAGGAAGATCACCGACGGCGAGCCGATCAGCGACATGGCGATGTCCAGCCGCCGCCGCATGCCACCCGAGTACGTCGCGACCTTCCGGGCGCCCGCCTCGACCAGGTCGAAGCGCTTCAGCAGCCCGTCGGCCACGTCGCCGGGGGAGGGGAGGTGCCGCAGCTTCGCGACCAGGATCAGGTTCTCCCGCCCGGTCAGGATCTCGTCGACCGCCGCGAACTGGCCGGTCAGCGAGATCGCCTCCCGCACCCGCTGCGCCTCGTCGACCACCGATGCACCCTCGACCAGCGCCGCGCCGCCATCAGGTTTCAGAAGGGTCGAGAGGATGCGTACGGCTGTGGTCTTTCCGGCTCCGTTGGACCCGAGCAGCGCGAAGATCGTGCCCCGCGCCACCTCGAAGTCGACGCCTCGCAGGACCTGGTTGTCCTTGTAGGACTTCTCCAATCCCCGTACGGAGATGGCAGCTGTCGCGCTCATGACTCGTCCTCCTCGTTGATGTTGTCGATGGCCTCGTTGAGCCGGGCGCGCTCCTTCTTGATCCAGGCGCCCTCGGAGTAGTTCCGGGCGAACTCCTCGGCGAACTCGACCGGGTCGTCGCCGACGATCGCGCTGACCGGGGTGCCGTCGGCGGCGCCCTGCTCGAAGAGCTCGAGGAGGTCCTCGGCCATTGCCGTCACGATCGCGCCGTCGGCGATGCCGGCGGAGTACATCAGGTAGCGCTCGACCGCGTCGTGCGCCTTGCGGTGGTTCTCAGGAAGCTGCTGCTTGCGGGCCTTGAGCTGCCGCCAGCGCTTCTTCAGCTCGAGCTCGCCGACGACGGCCTCGAACATTGATCGGATCGACATGCCTTACTTCCCTTCCGTACGGAGGTTCTCCAGCCGTTCGGCCAGGAACCCCCACGTGGTCCAGAACTCTTCGAGGTACTTCTCGCCATCTGCGTTGAGCGAGTAGACCTTCCGCGGCGGCCCCTTCTCGGACGGCCGCTTCTCGACGTCCACCAGTCCGTTCTTCTCGATCCGGACCAGCAGCGCGTAGACCGTGCCCTCGGCGATCTCGGTGAACCCCTGGCTCCGCAGCCAGGTCGTGATCTCGTATCCGTACGCCGGGTTGCCGGTCAGGAACGCCAACACGATCCCCTCCAGCGTCCCCTTGAGCATCTCGGTCATCTGCTTGCCCATCGGGCACCTCCTTCCACTACTCAGTGTTGCTGACTACCGGTACATAGTAGCGCTGAGTAGTGACGAAAGGTCAAGTCCTTATCGCAGGCAGAAATGCCAGCGGCGCTGGTACGACGGGATCAACCGTCGTACCAGCGCCGCTGGTCAAGTCTCAGGTGGGCTCAGCTCTTGCTGTCCACCTCGGCAACGCGATCGAGTGCCGTGGTGAGTAGTTCCGCCACGTCCACGGATGCCTCGCCGCTCCCGCTGTGCGTCACGCCGACTCCGACGAGGCGTCCATCGCTCGCCTCCGCGAATGCGGTGCTGCCAACCTCAACGGGGTTTGACGACGTACTCGTGAACTTGAATCCCACTGCTCCGTCTGGAAGCCCGCTGATTGGCTCCGATGTCGCCTCGCCGTATTCGCCCTTGGCGGCATCGGCAGTGCACTCGTCAACAGCCTCCTCAATGGCAGTGAGCATCGACCCGGCATCGGGGTATTTCCCGCCCCCGGGAACGAAGACGGTGGCGCCGACGACATCCCCGTTCTCGAGCACGTACTGGTCGCCGGTGGTCCCGTCTTCGGCGGTCGACAGCTTCGCTGTCTCCAAGTACCCAAGTGCGTCACACCAGCCGACTCCCGGGGCTCCCCTGGTTCCATCCCCGGTCTCTTCGACCTGAGGGAGCGCCTCGGTGTCCAGCAGTGTCGAGTCGCCACTGCAAGCAGTCATCAGGAACGATGTGGCACACAGTGCGACAGCCAGGCGATACCTACTCCTTGGCGTAGTAGCCCAAGAAGGCATTCTTGTAAGTCCCTTCGAAGTCGCTAGCACTAGCAGCGCGAAGACCTGAACCGGAACGACGGCAGACGATGGGGGAAGCTCATCTAGTCCGTAGAGACGTCGGGAGCGCGGTCGGCTGCGAGCTCGAGCAGACGGTCGATGGAGACCGGTGGGTTGTCTCCGGTGGTGTACTCCGTTCCTACGACTAGCAGCCGATCGTCGCTTGTGACTGCGTACGCGTACTCGCTGGTGGAGTTGTTCTCCTCGCCGTGGAAGCCGGTGGCGTCCAAAGGCAGGTCGCTGAGCTCTTCAACCTTGCGGGACGGATCGCCGGCCGTCTCCTTGACGCAGTCCTCGACGTTCCCGGGGACGTCGGCGACGACTTCGGTCGCTGACGGAGGTGTTGCGGTCGGTGAGAACACGACGGCGAAGACGGAGCCGCCACCTTCGATCCCGATGGTGGTTCCGGTCACCTCCCCCGATGCTGCGAGGTTGAGGTCCTGGTTGAACTCGCGAAGGGCGCGGCACGGCGGCATCCCGACGATTCCGCCGCCGGCGTCGTGCGCCTCACCCTTGGCCGCCTCGAAGTCGTCCGGTTTGATCAGCGTGGTCGGCGACTCTTCACCGCACGACGTCAGCGCAAGCGTGCCGAGCGCCAGGGCGATGAGAGTGCAGATCAGCGGGTAAAGCTTTCCGCGGTCCGACTCTCGAGCTCGACGGTTACTCATAGAACTCACGGAAGGCCGCGCCGTATGCGTTCTGGTACTCAATGCTTCCCATCCCATACTCGTTGAGGTACCTGTTGGAGGCCAGGTTCGCGAGGTCGCCGAGCTCCTCGTCGCTGAGCTTCGAGAGGTCGACCGGCTGCCCCTCAGGGAAGAAGCGCTCGCGGTGTTCCGGAGCGAGTTCGACGACACCGCTCTTCACCAACGCATCCAGGGCGTTCACCCTCGACTCGTTCAGGGACGCCGCCGCCCGCTCGTTGGCATGGTCGGTCGCGGCCTCTTCGAAGTTGGCGAAGTGCCCGTCTGCCTTGTCAGTGGCAAGGTCGATCGCCTGGCCGACACCGAACTCAACCACCGTCCCAACGGCCCCCGTGCCAGGCAGCGGAACCATCCCAGCGACTTCGCCGACAAGGCTGGTAAACGTTTGAATCTGCTTGTCGGTGTTCGCGGCGCCCTCGATCTCGACGCTCCCGATCGCGTGCTCGACGGCGCCGTTCAGATAGGCGGAATGCTGCATGACATCGCTGAGCACGTTGCCGTCGCGGTAGTCGCCGGGGTTCTGCTGGATCTGGTACGCAGCGTTGTTGATCTGGGACTGCTGGTAGGTGCCGACGCCTTCGGCGAGATTGACGAGCCCTTCCTGGCTGCTTGCTCCGACCTTGAGCAAGGACTCGATGTCGTTCGCGAAGAACCTCGGGCTGTTGGCGATGTCACCCAGCGCGACAGGCGTCGACGTGTAGACACCGGCTTCCCCGTCTTCCCCTCGCGCGTGCAGCGCGTCGTCGACCGAGTGCATGTAGTTCTTGAGGATCTCGGAGACGTACGGGGAAGCAGGTTTCGCGTCCTCAGCGTTGAACCCCTCGCTGTTCGCGACGTAGTCCACGAACCGGGAGGCGATCATCGCGGTGCCTTCAGGGTGCTGCTTGACCAGTTCGGGATCGGTGCTGATGCCGGCAGCGGCCTGCGAGATGCCCGCGTAGCCGTCGGCCTGCCAGGTCCTGTCGTTGAAGTAGAACTTCTGACGCTCCGCGTCTTCGGTGAAGAACTGGTAGCCCTGCTCCGGGTGGTCGCCGAGGTTGCCCATGATGGCGGCCATCGGGTCGTCGCCCCAGCCCCCCTCGTTGCCCGTGTCCAGCGGGCTGTGGCCTGTGTGCTGGTACCAGGTCTTGGCATCCATCAGCGCGCCGTCGGCCCGCTCGAAGCGGTCCAGCTCTTCGGCAGCCCCGAGCACGAGGTTGCCGTTGAGGTCGTGGTCCTTCATCAGATAGGTGAGGACCGAGGCGCCGCCGGTGCCGCCCCAGTTCGGGTAGCGGTCGCGGAGGGCATCCTGCTCATCGTCGGAGAGGTAGACCCCTGAGGGGCCGGCGTACTTCACGATGTCGTGGCCGAACTGTTCGGCCGGGAAACCGGGGTCGTTCGAGGCCGATGCGAGACCACTTCGAAGGTTGGACGCGAGTGTGTTGACAGAGCCGGAATCCGGCATCTGCATGCGCAGGTACTCCTCGATCCTCGCCATGCTGGCGACGGTGCCGTCCGCCCCGAGGTCTTTGTAGAGCCCGGCGGCGACGGTCGAGTCGTCGGTGTATGCGCTCAGCATGGAGTTGAGACGGTCGGCCTCTTCCTTGCTGAGCTTGTAGTCGTCGTCGTTGAGCGTGCTGTCGAGGCGGTCGCTGATCTCCTTGCCGAGCCGTGTCTGAGCATCCGGCGGGAGGGCGTCGATATAGCCGTCGTACTTGCCCGGATCGCTGAGCATCTTGTCGATGAGCTCGTCCTCGGGCAGGTTGCGCAGCTCGGGCGGGAGGCTGGCCTGCTCGATCGTGCCCTCGCCACCGTCGTAGTCGCCCTTGGTCGCGTGGTTGAGGACAGCCGTCAGGTCGGCGTCAGCGGACGCGGCGTCGGTCAGCGCATCCTGGATGGTCTGGGCGAGCTGCTGCATGGTGCCCTTGTCCTTGTCCGGGTCCTTCTCGTCCGGGCTCGGATCGGTGATCTGTACGCCGCCGGAGAAGGAGACCTTCCAGCCTCGGCCGGTGGCGTCGTCGTAGGCGTGCTTGGCGCTGTCCTTGGCCTTCTTGATGGAGGCGGCGGCCTCGTCGAGGGCGTTGATGACCTGAGACAGCGGAGCCGCGATGTCGTTGAGGTCGGCGATCAGTCGGCGATGACGGTTCTCGGCACGGGTAGACGCTTCGCCGACCCAGGTGTCGGGGACCTTGCCGGCGTCCATCTCGTCCTGTTGGTCCTGGAAGCTCTTGCGGGCGGTGTTGAGCTGGTCCGCCGCGGTGTCGAGGTCTTCGGGCTTCCAACTCTGCAGCTGCTCATAGGTGACGGCCATCAGTCTCGTCCGATCATTGCTTCGCGGTAGCGCGCCTGCTGCGCCGTGATGGTGTCGGCCTCGACGATCGCGTCGGCGTCGGCGACGGTGGTCGTCTTGTGATCGCGGGCGTCCTTGACCCACTTGTCCTTGTCGCTCTTCCACTCGGTCTTGAGGCCGTTCGCGGCGCCTGCCGACGTGCTTCCCGGGAGCGCGGATGCGACCTTGCCCATCGGGCCTTCGAGATCGAGACCGGCGACGGCGTCGGCCGCGGTCCCGATGGAATTGGCCGCGGTCTTGACCTGCGGCGCCACGATTTCGACGTTCACGAGAGGATCCCCCAAGACGTTCGGAGCGATTGGTAACTATCTCCTACCCCAAATTCCGGGTTTCAAACACAAATCGTCGAGAAATCTTGTACCGCGCAGCTTCCGCATCTCGACGTGCTCGCCCGCGCGGATCTGCCCGTGGGGGCCCGGCCTTTGGGATAACGTCTCGGGCCATACGAGGCCGTTCAGCACCGATAGGGCGGGCGCGGTCCAACTTGACGAAAAAGGGCGCGATGTCACAACCGAACGAGGCACCAGGGACGGGACCGACGTGGTCCGCGACGAGCGCTCCGGCACCTGCTGGCGGTCCGAGAAGCGGCGTCGGGCTCGGGCTTGCCGGGCTGGGGATCGGGGCGGGAATGCTGGTGATCGTCGCTCTGGTGCGGGTGATCGTCGGCATCCCGAAGGTCAGCCAGGGCTATTACAACTCCTTCTACAACATGGAGGACCGCCCGGTCGGTTGGGTCATCCTAGGCCTCCTGCTCATCGCCTCGATCGTCCCGATCGCCGTCGGGGTCGTCCTCGGCCATCTCGGCGTGAGCCGGGCGAAGGCAACGGGAACGAGCGCCGCAACTGCAGGGATCGCGCTCGGGATCGGCTACACACTGGCGGTCTTCTGGGTCGTACGGCTCATCAACGCGATTGCGAACGCGATCGAGTTCAACGGCGGACTCAGGGTGTTCATCGAGTACGTCGGTCTCTGGGCTTGAGGGCGGCGTCCGCCGTCAACGTACGCCCGCCCAGAACGTCTCGAGCTCGGCGTCGAGCTCGGACGCCACCTGCATCGGCAGGGAGTGAGTGGTCTTCGGCCAGACCTTGACGGTCGCGCGGGGGAGCAGTTCGGCCCTCTTTGCGGCGTCCTCGCCGCCGGCCAGCGACTTGTCGCTCGCGATCGCGACGTAGACCGGCATCCGCAGTGAGCGGATCTGCTCGTCGGTCAGTCGCGACGGCGTCGGCAGGCTGCCGGAGTCGAAGTGCGCCGTACCGGCGGCGATCATCCGGGCCATCGGATCATCCGGGTCGACCTCGTCGTCCTCGACGCCTCCGATCCGGTTCAGCGCATGGTCGCGCCAGGAGTCGGGCAGAAACGGGAGAGCGGCCACCGCCGACCAGGCGATCGCCCAGGCCGGCAGCATGCCGACCGTCATGATCGGCTCGAGCAGGGTGAGGCTGGCCAGCCGATCCGGGTGGCGCACGGCGACGGCCGCGGCGAGCCCGCCGCCCTGGGAGTGCCCGACCAGGTGGATCCGGTCGAGTCCGAGACCTGCGAGCGCCTCCTCGACCCAGCGGGCGTTGTCGTCCATGCCGCGCAGCGGCAGGGTCTGCTCGGAGAGCCCACTGTCGCCGATCGCGTCGAAGGCGTACACGGTCCGGTGCTCGACGAAGTCGCGCAGGTTCTCGCCCCACATCGGTACGCCGCTGGCCCGTCCCGGCACCAGCACGACCGGGATCTCGTCGACCGGGTCCGGGTTGACCCAGGCGTACGCACGGACCGTGCCGAAGGTGGTCTCCACGTCGTGCGTCTTGGTCGGCCTCGGAAGCGCGGCGAAGGCCGCGTCGTACGCCTTGGTGTAGGTCTGGCGTCCCGCCGGGGAGCGGAAGTGGCCGACGCCGGGGCCGCTCGTGCCGAGCACCATCACCAGGCACCCGGTCGAGACGACCGCGATGACGGTGAGGAGCACCACCGGCCAGCGCCGGCGCTTCCTGCGCGATTCGATGTGCTCATCCTGAATGTCCCCGTTCATGCCAGCCTCACGTCCCCGATAACGATGCGATCGCATTGAAACCTATTGCGATGCGACTGTATTGCTAACCTGGGCGCCATGCCAAGAGCCGTCGACCACGAACAGCGCCGGTTCGAGATTGTCGCCGGGCTCTGGCAGATCGTCGCCGAGCAGGGGATCGAGGGCGTCAGCCTGCGGACCGTCGCCGCCCGGGCCGGGGTCTCGATGGGGCGCGTACAGCACTACTTCGGCACCAAGGACGCACTGGTCGTCGCCGGTATCGACCTGCTCGTCAAGAGGGCCGTCATCGAGTACGAGGCCACCGAAGGCCGCCCTCCCGGGGACCGCCTCCTCCACATCCTGCTCCAGCAGATCCCCGCCACCGAGGCGGGCAGGATCGGCGTCACGGTCTGGTACGCCTACGTCGCCAAGGCGATGACCCACACCGCCGTGCGCGAGATCCTCGCCGAGGCGACCCGGGTCGGTGTCGAGGAGTGCACCCGCCACATCCAGGAAGCTGACGGTCTCGATGAGGCCGAGGCACGATCACACGCCGTCGAACTGCTCGCGCTTTCCGACGGACTCACCCTGCGAGCTCTCATCGGAGACATCACCGCCGAGGAGGCTGAGGCTCTGATCAGGGCATGCAGGTCGCGCCCTCGGGGGTCATGAAGAAGAGGACTCGCCCGGGAGCGCCCGCGAACGCTGATTCGCCGCCGCGCACCGTGACCACCTCGCCGTTCGCGCGCTGCTCGATCTCCACCGAGGCACCCTCGGTGCCGGCCAGGGATCGCACGGCATCCGGATTGGCGACCTTGTCCTCGGCGTTCCACTCCACTGCCTGCTCAAACTTCGGCTTCAGGCGCTGGCACTCCTCCTTGGCCCGCGCATCCGCCTCGTCCTCCTTCTCCTGCGCTCGCTGAAAGCCTTCAGCGATGGGGTCCGAGCTCGCCGTACCTGTGGCGGAGTCGTCCGAGTCCGATGAACCCCCGCCGGGGCCGCCGAACGCGAGGATCGCGGCGAACACGAGGCAGGCGATGCCGACGGCAGCGGAGCTGAAGCGGGTCACGCCGAGGTAGAGGTCGGAGGGCTCCGCATCGCGGAACTTCCAGCCCTCCTCGAGGAAGAAGCCGACCTCCGGCCGTGCGGCGATGAAGAAGGACCAGACGGCCCCGAGAACGAGGATGATCGCGAGCAGCATCACGAGATACGTATACCCCGAGCCGGAGGCACCACGTGCACACGGCGAACGAAAATTCGTTCGCCCGGGAATGACGTCAGCTGCGAGCGCGGCCGCAGCGGCGACCCTTAAGGTCTACGGCGTGGTCGGGGATGAGGATCTGGGCTCGCCGTGGATGGCGACGGTGCGCCGCGTTGCTTGGACGGTGACGGGGGTGGTCAACGCCATGCTCGGGCTCGCCATCGGTGTCGGGTCGGTGGTGGCCGACGGTGGTACGTACGGGCCCTATCTGCTGGGGACCGGCTTCGGGATCCTGTTGTTCCTGACGGGTGTGCACGGACTGCTCACCAAGGGCGTACGTCCAGCCGGGAGCGCCACGCGCAGGATCGAGCGGCTGGGTGGGGTTGCCGGTGACGGGATCGTGATCCGGCTGAGGCGAGCGCCAGGCATCTGCGGAGAGCTGATGCTGGTGTGCTTCGTGGCGATGCTGTGCCTGGCGGCGGGGCTCGGCTTTCGGGCCGGCGATCCGTTCATCGGGCTGCTGTTCTCGCTCCTCGCGGTCTTCTTCGCCGTCGTCGTGGCCGAGCATGCGACGACGCTGGGACTGCGACGAGCAGTGCTGATCACGCCCGAGGTGCTGAGGGTCGAGCTCGGCCCCGAGACGGTCTCGGCGGCGTGGGCGGACTTCCGCGTCGACCTGTTCGAGCAGGTCATGAGTCCGAACGGGATCACGGTGAGGAACCGCTTCCTCGAGATCACGGCGCGTGGCGATGCGCCGCCATGGACGGTGACGCGGCGTCACCGGATCCGGGTGATTCCGAAGCGCTGGCACAAGGGCGTCGTCCGGGTCGGCTACCCGCTCCTCGACCGCCCGGAGCAGGTGCTCACGACGTTGAGGTCGCTGCAGCGGCGTACGGACGAAGGTCGCCGGGTGGTGTTGTCCAACGACACGACCCTGGCCTACCTGACCGGGGACCTCGAGATCTCGCCGTTGTCGGACACGACGGGACGGTCTCCCTGGTAGCAACCGACGCAGATCAGGCGCTGTAGTGCCAGAGCTGTGACCACGGCCGCGTCGGGGTGTCGCAGACGTGGATCGGGGCGCCGTTCTCCTCGTTGTCGGCACCTTCGCGGTTGTGGAGTGAGGCGACCTGGCGGCAGCCGTCGAAGAAGCGGTCGGGGGCCTCGAACCCGACCACGACGATCGGTGTCGCGTCCTTCGGCGGCTGCTCCCAGAACCGCCAGCCGTTGTGCCCGCTGTGGACGGGGACCCCCGCGCCGTACCACTCCAGGGCCCCGGCTTCTCCGTAGTTGGTCGTGAAGACCACGGCCGTACGCCGCTGGGCCGGCGTGAGGTCGTCGACGACGGCGCGGACCTGGGCGGCGTACTGGGGCCAGCCGATCGTCTCCAGCTGGTCTTCGCCGGCGGCGGTGTAGAAGGAGCCGGCGTACGTCTTCGCCGGGAGCACCGGGAGGTTGATCGGCCAGGCGGGGATGGTCAGCAGGGCCAGGCCGGCGCCGAGAAGGCCGACGGTGCGCGGCCGCAGTCGCTCGGCGACCACCACGGAGCCTGCCGCGACCAGCGGCGGGAACAGGCCGGCCAGGTAGTAGCCCTTGCCTCCGGCGACGAGGAAGAACCCCGCAACGAGCACGAACGCGACGGCAACCGGTCGGAAGAGCGCCCACTCACGTCGCCGGAAGAGCGCGACCAGACCGATGATCCAGATCGGCGTGATCACCGGGCTGAGCAGGATCAGCGCCTGGGTGACGTACCCGATCCGTCCGGACAGCCCGCCGTACTCCTCCCGGATGTCCTCGGAGAGGTCGAGCACCGGCCAGTCGTGCTCGAGCTGCCAGAGGAGGTTGGGCGTCCACAGGGCCAGCGCGATGATCCCGGCCAACCACGGCCACGGCGTGGTCAGGTTGCGCCGGGTCGCCGGAACGAGCGCGATGCCGAGCAGGATCGCGCCGAGGAGGAAGACCACCGAGTGCTTGTTCTCCAGCCCGATCCCGGCGACGATCCCGGCCGCCAGCCAGAACAGCCCCCGCTGCCGTCCGCCGTCGGCGGTCAGCGCCCGGGCCACCAGCACCAGGATCGCGGTCCACGCCAGCGCGTCGAACGTCGCGGTCGAGTGCCAGTGCCCGAACGTCATCGTGACCACCCCGACGGCCACGAGTCCCGCGGTCAGCACCTGCGCCGTACGTCCGCCGTTGAGCAGCCGTGTGAACTCCGCCGCCAGCAGGACCAGTCCGACCATCGCCAGCAGACTCCACAACCGCAGTACGACGAGGTTGTACGGGGCGATCTCGGTCGCGACCCGCGCCAGGAACGGGGTCAGCACCGGCTGGTCGGGATATCCCCAAGCCAACCGCTGACCTGCGGAGACGAAGTAGAGCTCGTCCCGATGCGGTCCGTAGAAAGGGCTCATCGCCAGCAGCACGGCGGCCTGCGTGGCAACGACGATCCCGACAGCAGGGGAGTACCGCGGCCGGGTCACGCCTCTGAGAGTAGCGGCGCGGGCGCCGCCAGAACGTACGAATCCCTACGCCTCCACGAGACCCGGGCGGCCGGACTCCGTGACGAAGCGCCCACCGACGCTGAGCGGAGCGCCGGGGGTGCTGACCTGGGCGACGTTCTTGTAGGTGATCTCGGCGCCGGCGGTGTCGAGGGAGATCGTGGTGTAGCCGCGGAGGCCGTTGTAGAACTTCATGTGCGGGTTGCGCTCGAGGTAGGCCGCCCAGTTGGCGGGGTGCTCGGCGCCGTTGCCGCCGGAGGTGATGGAGCTGGTGACGATCTCGGTGCCGAGCACCCGCGAGGACGGGTCGTCGAAGTCGTCGTGGATGTCGAGGCCGTAGTGGACGTGCACGTCACCGGTCAGCACCATCAGGTTCGACTGTTCGGACGCCTTCCAGCCCTCGAGGATCCGGCGCCGGGAGGCGGGGTAGCCGTCCCAGGAGTCCATCGAGCGGGTGCCGTCGCCGGACGGGTTGTCGCGGCGCGAGAAGGTGACCTGCTGCGGGACGATGTTCCACAGCGCTGAGGAGCGTCGCCAGCCGTTGATCAGCCACTGCTCCTGCTCGTTCCCCGGAAGTGTCATCGACTCGGCCTCGGACGCCGCCGAGGGCACCTTCCAGCCGTCGCCGTTGGCCTGGTTGGTGCGGTACTGGCGGGTGTCGAGGATGTCGAACTGCGCCAGCCGGCCCCACTGCAGCCGACGGTAGAGCGTCAGGTCGGGACCGGACGGCTGCTGCGGGAGCCGCAGCGGCTGGTTCTCCCAGTAGGCGCGGTAGGCGGCGGCGCGGCGCACCAGGAACTCCTCCGGCGGCACCGAGTTCTCCGGGATGTCGGCCGCGTAGTTGTTCTCGGTCTCGTGGTCGTCCCAGGTGACGATGAACGGGTGCGCCAGGTGGGCGGCGATCTGGTCCGGGTCGGACTTGTACAGCCCGTAGCGCGCCCGGTAGTCGTCCAGCGTGACGGTCTCGTGGTTGAGGTGCGCCGGCAGCGGCTCGGTGTAGGCGCGCGCCCCGGCGGTGGCGTTCACGGCGTACTCGTAGAGATAGTCGCCCAAGTGGAAGACCGCGTCCACGTCCTCGCCGGCGAGATGCTTGTACGCCGTGTAGTAGCCCTGGTCGTAGCGCTGGCAGGAGGCGAGGGCGAAGGTCAGCGACGACACCGCGGCCCCCACGGCCGGGGCGGTCCGGGTCCGGCCGACCGGGCTGATCCACTGGCCCACCCGGAAGCGGTAGAAGTACTCGGTCGCCGAGTCCAGGCCGCGGACCTCGGCGTGCACGGAGTGGTTGAACTCGGTGTGCGCGGCAGCGGTGCCGCGGCGTACGACGCGTCTGAAGGCGGCGTCGCGCGCCACCTCCCAGCCGACGTCGAAGCGCGACGGCGGCATCCCGCCGGTGGGCTCCAGCGGGAGCGGTGCGAGCCGGGTCCACAGCAGCACCGAGTCGGGCAGCGGGTCTCCGGAGGCCACGGCGAGGGTGAACGGGTCCGAGGTGATGTCGGCGGGGGAGCCGGCCGGAGCGGCGAAGGCGCCCGTACGTGGCAGGCCGGTCGTGAAGGCCAACGCGGTCGCGGCGGCCGAGACGGTCAGGAAGCGGCGGCGGTCGAGGCCTCGGAGGGCGCCACGGAGGTCAGGGCGGAGATCAGGAGTGTTGCTGGGGGCAGGCACGGACGTGCTCCTGTCGATATGGGGGTGATCGACAACAGCGAAGCGGTGCCCGGTAAAGCCGTGGTGACGGGCGGGGGAGAACCGGGCTAAGCGGTCTCGGCCGTACGGTGCACCGGGCAGCCCGGCGCGAAGGTGCCGAGGTCCTCGGTGTTGAACCCGTGCGGGTAGCTCTTGATGCGCGGCATGTCCCGGACGTACGCGGGTTTGCGCCGTGCCGGCAGCAGCGCGACGACGCGCGCCCGCGCCTTCAGCAACCCACGCGACAGCGTCCGGGCAAGCCGCCCGGGCTCGGGATAGCCGAACGCCTCCAGCAGATGCGGCTCCATCAGCGACAGCGAGAAGATGCGGATGAGCGGAGCCAACGGCCGCGGGTAGAAGGTCGTCAGCAGCTCGAGGGTCGAGTCGGCGACGGCACGGCCGCCCTCGTCGTACCCGAAGTGCTCGGCCTCGTAGGAGTCGAGGAGCTGCTCGAACTCCTCATAGGTCGCCGGGATGTCCTTGATCCCCATCCGCTTCCCGAGCGCCTGGTAGTAGCGCAGGGCTGCGAGCTGCTCGTCGGGGGTCGACTGCCGCCAGCCGAACTCCTGGTTCCAGCGCCGGGGGATCACCACGAACGTGGAGAGGACATAGACCATGTCGTCGTTGGAGATGTCGTACATCTTGTGCATCTGGTTGATCCGCCGCACCGCGGCCCGGCCGCGAGGGCTGTCCAGGTCCTCGATCGCCGCGTCCTCCAGCAGCAGCGCGGTGTCGTCGTAGCGCTTCTGGGTGTTCTCGGTGAACTGGTGCGTGTCGGCCAGCAGCCGGCCGATCGAGGGCACCGCGTAGGTCCGGAACAGTGCGAAGCTGAGCGCCTGAGTCGTGTCCCAGGGGAACTCGTAGAGCCCCAGACGCCTCGAGATCTCCTGGAACTCGGTCTCCGGGTCCAGCCCTGCTGTACGCGACTTCTTGGCCATGATGCCTCCTCGCTCGATACATAACTGTATCGTGACTTGGCTCACATGTGGTGTCTCCCGCCGTAATGTCTTCTGCATGGAGAAGTCGGGAACGCAGACGCCCCTGTCCCTCGCGGCCGCCGAGGCGGTCCGAACGTACGCCGCCACCACCCGCTCCGCCCTCGGGTCCGCCGAGTCCCCGGTGATCTCGTACGCAGGTCTGTGGCTGCTCCTCGCCTCGCTGGCACCCGCGTCGGAGGCCGAGACCGACGAGATCCTCGGCCTGAACAAGGCCGACGCGCGGGCCGCAGCGCTGACGCTGCTGGAGGCGCCGCACCCGACGATCGGGGCGGCGGTCGCCGGCTGGCTGCGGTCGGGTGTCGAGCTGACCAAGGGCCTGCCGATCGTGCTCGACCCGCTCCCGGACCAGGCCGGGCTCGACGCGTGGGCCGATGCGCACACCCGCGGCCTGATCACGGAGTTCCCGCTCGAGATCGATGCCCGGACGCTGCTCGTGCTCGCCTCCGCGCTGGTGGTGACGCCGCGCTGGAGCGAGCAGCTGGAGGAGGGCGAGGATGGGCTGCTGGTGCTCGAGGGCGGCTTTCAGGCGGTGGTGGCGACAGAGGCCGCCGGAGCGGTCGCGGTCGCCTGCCCGCCGAGCGAGGACGGCATCTCGGTCTACTCCGTGATCGCCGAGGAGGGCGTGTCCGCCGACGATGTCTGGCGGGCCGCCGACGAGGTCGTCCGGAGGATCGACGCCGGTGAGGTCCACGATCGCACCTTCGATGCCGGCCAGGAGGACGGGCACGCCTGGACGGTCCGCGAGGTGACCGCCTTCGGCAGCGCTCCGTCCGACCGCTGGCGCAGCCACCTCCCGGAGTGGAGTGCGGAGGACCGTCACGACCTGTCGGCCGCGCCAGGCGTCGCCGAGATCGCCCGCGGAGTGATGGCCGCGGTCGCGGAGGAGACGGAGGCCGTCTGCGTGCAGAAGGCGGTCGCGTCCTACGACCGGGAGGGCTTCAAGGCGGCCGCCGTGACCGGAATGATGGTCCGCGCCGCCGCCGCGGCGCCGCGCGAGACGACGGTGCGGCAGATCGACCTGAGGTTCGACCGGCCGCACGCGGTGGTGGCGGTCGCACGCGGGGGAGCCTGGGAGGGTATCCCGCTCTTCGGCTCCTGGGTGACCCCGGCATAATTTCCGGCATGGACGAGCTTCCCCCGATCGCCGGCCGCTACCGGCTCCTCACCTTGCTCGGAGCCGGCGGCATGGGCGAGGTCTGGCGGGCGCGTGACACCGTCCTCGACCGCGATGTCGCGGTGAAGCTGATGCGGGACGTGGACGACCCCACGATGGCCGAGCGGTTCCGCCGTGAGTCGCTCTCGACCGCCCGGGTCGTCCACGACGACGTGGTCAAGATCTTCGACGCCGGCAGCGACGACAACGACGTCTTCCTGGTGATGGAGCTGCTGCCCGGGCCCACCTTGGCCGAGCCGCTGCAGCAGCGTGGCCCGATGCCGGTCGACATGGCGGTCGAATACACCCGCCAGGTCGCCGGTGCGCTCGGCGCCGCCCACCGGGTCGGTGTGGTGCACCGCGACATCAAGCCGGCCAACCTCATGTTCGACGGTGACGGCCGGCTGACCGTGCTCGACTTCGGCATCGCGTACGCCATGACGGGGGTCGACGCCGGGCTGACCCAGACTGGCCACGTGATCGGCAGCCCGTCCTACCTCTCGCCCGAGCAGGCCTCCGGCGACCCGGTCGGGCCGCCCGCCGACGTCTACTCGCTGGGCTGCGTGCTCTTCGAGATGCTCACCGGCAAGGTGCCCTACTCCGCGCCGCACCCGGTCAAGATCCTGCACATGCACCTCAGCGAGCCGGTGCCGCGCATCACCGACTTCCGGGCGGTGCCCGCGCCCCTGGCGCGGCTGGTCACCCGGATGCTCGACAAGAACCCGGCCGCCCGGCCCTCGATGGACCAGGTCGGTCACGAGCTCGGCTATGTCCTCAGCGGAGCCGACCCCGACGCCACCGACCGGCTCTCCGCCGGGCAGGCGCCGCGGCCGACCCAGGCGATGGCGCCGCGCCCGCTCGACGAGCCGATGGCGCTGGCCAACTCCCGCACCGGCGTCCTGCCCAGCCCTGGCACCCCGCCTCCGGTCCGCGGGCCGCGCCCGAGGTCGCTGCGGAAGTTCCCGACCGGCCGCCTCCTCGGCGCGGTCGCGATCGTGATCGCGTGCGTCTTCGCCGCCTCCTGGCTGGCCGCCTACGAGCCCTCTCCCGCCGAGGCCCAGCCGTCCCAGAGCTCCGACAACTCCAACACCGCGGACAACACCGACAACTCGGACAACACCGACAACTCCGCCGACGAGCCCGTCGACACGGCGGACAACAAGACCCTCAACCGTCTCGACCGGCTCGACCGCTGGCGCGAGAACCTCGAGGGCTGGAACGTCATCGACGAGGGTCAGTCCCAGGAGTGGGAGGACCAGATCCAGCAGATCCGCGACCTCGTCGAGAAGGGCGAGAGCGCCAAGCGCGAGATGGAGCAGCTCCGCGAGGAGTTCGACAGCCTGAGCAAGGGTGACGGCAAGGACGGCGAGAAGATCCTCGACGGCCTGCTGAAGGGCAACTGACCCCTCGACCAACGCGACGTGAAGGTGCAGACTTCGCGTCCATGACCCGACTCCAGCTGGCCCGGATGGCGGTCTTCGTCGCCTTCGCGATCCAGGGACTGACCTTCGCCTCGCTGATCACCAGGCTCGAGTCGATCGCGACGAAGCTCGACCTCAGCGCCGGCGACGTGTTCGTGGTGCTCGGCATCACCACCGCGGTCGGGGCGATCGGCAGTGTCGTCGCGGGTCACCTCGCCACCAGGATCGGCAGCGCCGCGACCCTCTCGCTGATGCTCGGCGGGGCCTCGCTGGCCGCGGTCGCGCCCGCCTTCGCGCCGACGATGGTGACGCTGCTGGTGCTCAACGGCGTCTACGGCTTCTTCCTCGGTGGCGTCGACGCCTCCATGAACATGCAGGGCACGGCCACCCAGGACGCGTACGGACGCCCGCTGATGAACGGGTTCCACGCGATGTGGAGCGCGGCGGCCGTCCTCGGCGCCGTCTATGCGACCGCGACGATCGCCCTCGGCGTACCTCTGGGTCTGGACATGATCCCCATCGCCGTCATCGGCCTGGCCGCCAACCTCGCCACGTTCCGGCTCCTGCTGCCGCCGGAGGCGGTCGACGCGGCGGAGAAACGGACCAGCGGTACGCAGCACCCGAAGCCCCCGCTGCCGTGGCTGCCCCTCCTCCTGGTCGCGGTGCCGACGTTCGCGATGTGGTTCATCGACTCGGCGGCCTCCGCCTGGGGCGGGATCTATGTCGTCGACGGACTCGGGGCCGCGGCGGCGGTCGCGCCGGCGATCTACGCCGCCTACCAGCTGGTGCTCTTGGCCGTACGCCTCCCCGGCGACCGCCTCGTCGCCCGCTTCGGTCCCGAGCGGGTGATCCGGACCGGCGGCATCGTCGGCGTCGGTGCGCTGGTGCTGATCGTCGTCGCCCCGCACTGGAGCGTGGCGGCCGTCGGCTTCGCCGTGCTCGGCGGCAGCCTGGCGATGGTCCCGCCGCAGTCCTTCGTCGCCGCCGCGCACATCTCCCCGGACAACGCCGAGGACGCGATCGCCCGGGTCAACCTCGCCAACTACGCCGGCTATCTCGCCGCCGCCTCCCTGATCGCCGCGGTCGCCGAGGTCTTCGGCGAGCGCTCGATGTTCGTCATCCCGCTGGCCATCTCCGTGCTGATCCCGCTGATGGCGGGCCGCTTCGCGACCCGTCCGGCGCCGGAGTCTCCGGAGACCGTGAAACTGGGTTGATTTCCGTCAGAAATTTCCTCGCCGTTTCTTGACTCATTCAAGAATTGGCGTAGTGTCTGAGGCGTGGGGAACGCGGACTACGAACAGCTGCTGAGAGGTGCCTCCCTGCGCGTCACTCGCCCGCGAGTGGCCGTTCTGGGGGCCGTCACCGAGAACGCGCACGCCGACACCGAGACCATCCTCGGCGCGGTGCGCGAGCGGCTTCCGGACGTCTCCCATCAAGCCGTCTACGACTCCCTCGCCGCCCTCTCGGCGGCCGGGATCGTACGCCGCATCCAGCCGTCCGGCTCGGTGGCTCGTTATGAGACCCGGGTCGGGGACAACCACCACCACGTGGTCTGCCGCTCCTGCGGGGCGATCGCCGACGTCGACTGCGCTGTCGGCCATGCGCCCTGCCTGACGGCATCTGATGACAACGGCTTCACGGTCGATGAGGCCGAGGTCATCTACTGGGGCACCTGCGCGGACTGCAGCCTGTCCCAGGGGTAGAGCCCGCGCCGGCCGAGCTGTCATCGGCCGGCGCAACACATGTGAATCACAGCGTCTGGCAGCAGCCAGTCCGATCAGAAACGGATAGGAATCTCATGTCTGAAGAGGCCGTGAGCAAGTGCCCGGTGATGAACGCAGGCCGCGTTCACCCCACCGCCGGCAGTGCCAACCAGGAGTGGTGGCCGAACAAGCTCAACCTGAAGATTCTCGCCAAGGACGCCCCTGTGAGCGACCCGATGGGCGAGGACTTCGACTATGCGAAGGCTTTCGAGTCCCTGGACCTGCCTGCCGTCAAGGCGGACATCGCCGCGGTCATGACCGATTCCAAGGACTGGTGGCCGGCTGACTTCGGTAGCTACGCCGGGCTCTTCGTCCGGATGGCGTGGCACGCCGCCGGCACCTACCGCAGTCACGACGGTCGCGGTGGCGCCGGCCGTGGCCAGCAGCGTTTCGCGCCGCTCAACTCCTGGCCGGACAACGTCTCCCTCGACAAGGCCCGTCGTCTGCTGTGGCCGGTCAAGAAGAAGTACGGCAAGAACCTCTCCTGGGCCGATCTGATGGTTCTGGCGGGCAACGTGGCGATGGAGGAGGGCGGCTTCAAGACCTTCGGCTTCTCGGGCGGTCGCGCGGACGTCTGGGAGTCCGACGACGACATCTACTGGGGTCCGGAGAAGGTCTGGCTCGACGACGAGCGCTACACCGGCGACCGCGACCTGCAGGCGCCGCTGGCCGCTGTCCAGATGGGTCTGATCTACGTCAACCCGGAAGGCCCCAACGGCGAGCCCGACCCGATGAAGTCCGCGGTGGACATCAAGGAGACCTTCCGCCGCATGGGGATGAACTCCGAGGAGACCGTCGCCCTCATCGCCGGTGGCCACACCTTCGGCAAGACCCACGGCGCCCACCCCGACGATCTGGTCGGCCCCGACCCGGAGGCCGCGCCGCTGGAGAACCAGGGCATCGGCTGGAAGAACGGCCACGGCACCGGTGTCGGCGCGGACGCACTCACCTCGGGCCTCGAGGTCACCTGGACCTACCACCCGACCCGCTGGGACAACGAGTTCTTCCACATCCTCTACGCCTACGAGTGGGAGCTGTTCGAGTCGCCTGCTGGCGCCAAGCAGTGGCGTCCGAAGAACGGCGCGGGCTCCGACATGGTCCCCGAGGCGCACGGTGAGGGCAAGCGCGAGCCGCGCATGCTCACCTCCGACCTGGCGCTGCGCGTGGACCCGGAGTTCGACGAGATCTCGCGCCGCTTCAGGGACGACCAGGAGGCCTTCTCTGACGCGTACGCCCGTGCCTGGTTCAAGCTGACCCACCGCGACATGGGTCCGAAGAGCCGCTACGTCGGCTCCGAGGTCCCGGCCGAGGACCTGCTCTGGCAGGACCCGCTCCCGGCCGAGGGCGGCGCGACCGACGAGGCCGCGATCTCCGCAGCCAAGGCGGCCATCGCCGAGTCCGGTCTGAGCGTGCAGCAGCTGGTCTCCACCGCGTGGAAGGCGGCGGCCACGCACCGTACGTCCGACCACCGCGGTGGCGCCAACGGCGGTCGTATCCGGCTCGAGCCGCAGGTCTCGTGGAAGGTCAACCAGCCCGAGGAGCTCAAGCCGGTCCTCGCGAAGTACGAGGAGATCGCGGCCGCGACCGGTGTCTCCTTCGCCGACGTGCTCGTCCTCGCCGGTGGCGTGGGCATCGAGCTGGCCGCCAAGGCCGCGGGCCAGGACGTCACGGTCCCGTTCTCCGCCGGCCGCGTCGACGCGACCCAGGAGCAGACCGATGTCGACAACTTCGCCTGGCTCGAGCCGGTCGCCGACGGCTTCCGCAACTACGACTCCGGGTTCCTCAACCTCCCCACCGAGTTCCTGTTCCTCGACCGGGCGAGCCTCCTCGGCCTCTCGGCCCCCGAGGCCACGGTTCTGGTCGGCGGCCTGCGCGTGCTCGGCAACAACTGGGACGGCTCCGACCTCGGTGTCTTCACCAAGACCCCGGGCGTGCTGACGAACGACTTCTTCGTCAACCTGCTCGACTACGACCAGCAGTGGACCCCGTCCGCCGACGAGGCGACCTACACCAGCTCCAACGGCTGGACCGGTTCCCGCGTCGACCTGGTCTTCGGTGCCAACTCCGAGCTCCGCGCCCTGGCGGAGGTCTACGGTGCCGACGACGCCAAGGAGAAGTTCGTCAACGACTTCGTCAAGGCGTGGGTCAAGGTCATGGAGAACGACCGCTTCGACCTCAAGAAGTGATCTGAGGCCGTACGCCGCGGCGTACGCCTGACACGGAGGCCGGCCCCTTGTGGGGTCGGCCTCCGTTTGTCATACCCACCCGGGTAGGATCAACGGCCGCCGCAGTCAGTCGCCTAGGTCAGGTGGAGCAATGGAACACCGGAGCGCCGAGCCTCCGAAGGGTCCGACCGGCCCGCCGCCGTCGTGGCGACCGCCTCCTCCGCCCGCCGCGCAGGGTCCTCGGATCGCGCCCGAGCCGCCTCGGGTCGTGCCCAGCCGGCCGGGTGCGCGTCGGGCAGATCCCAAGCCGTCCGCGGCCCGCGACTTGCTCGCCAAGCTCGAGCCGGCCAAGGCCTGGGCAGCCGAGAAGTGGGCCACCCGGAGCACCGGATCCAGGGGCACCGGCGGTCGTCCACCGGCCACGACCTGGCGCCGCTGGGGGAAGGTCACGGCGAAGGTGGCGCTGGTCGGGTTCCTGGCCATCGCCCTGATCGGGTCGGTGACGGCGATCGTGGCCTACAACCGGATCACGGTGCCGGACCCCAACGCCGAGTTCGAGGTCGAGACCTCCTTCGTCTACTACGGCAACGGCAAGACCGAGCTCGGCCGCTACCAGGACGGCGACCAGAACCGGATCAAGCTCGAGGCCGACGAGATCCCGGAGACCGTCAAGCACGCCGTGGTGGCCGCCGAGGACCGTACGTTCTACGTGAACAGCGGCGTCGACGTGAAGGGCATCGTGCGGGCCGCCTTCTCCAACACCACCGAGGGCACCTCGGGTGGCGCCTCCACGATCACCCAGCAGTACGTCAAGAACTACTACCTCAGCGCCGAGCGCTCCTACTCCCGCAAGCTGAAGGAAGCGGTCATCGCCCTGAAGCTGACCAGGCAGAAGAGCAAGGACCAGATCCTCACCGACTACCTCAACACGATCTACTTCAACCGCGGCGCCTACGGCATCGAGGCGGCCGCGAAGGCCTACTTCGCGAAGTCCACCAAGGACCTCTCGCTGCGGGAGACGGTCGCGCTCGCAGCCATCCTCAACAACCCGGCCGGCTTCGACCCCGCCAGCAGCACCTTCCGTGGCGAGGAGAAGCTGCTCGGCCGCTACCAGTACGTCCTCTCCGGCATGGTCGACCTCGGCTATCTGAAGCAGGCCGACGCCGACAAGGTGAAGGACGCGCTGCCGAAGTTCCCCGCGAAGACGGTGCCGAGCCGGCTCGGCGGTCAGCGCGGCCACGCGCTCACCATGATCAAGGCCGAGCTGCTCGGCCTGAAGGGCGCCGACGGCAAGCCGCTGTTCACCGAGGAGAAGATCGACAGCGGTGGCCTCCGGATCACCGCGACGCTGTCGCCCAAGGTCATGAAGGCGTCGGCGACCGCGGCCAAGACCGTGAAGCCGAAGAACCGGAAGGCGTACGTCAAGGGCGACCCCGAGCAGAAGAACGCCCTGCACGTGGCGACCGCCTCGGTCGACGTCGAGTCCGGTGCGCTGCTCGGCTTCTACGGTGGCCAGGACTACCTCGACAGCCAGCACAACTGGGCCGCGACCGGTGGTCACGCCGGGTCGACGATGAAGGCCTTCGCCACCGCGGCGGCGATCGCGAAGGGCTACTCGCTGAACTCGACGTGGGCCGGTGACTCGCCGTTCACGACCTACGCCGGCTCCGAGGTGGTCAACGAGGGTGAGCAGGCCGGGATCGCGGACGGGATGGACTACGGCCAGCACATCACCATGCTCAAGGCGATGGAGCAGTCGGTGAACACGGCCTACATCGACATGACCGAGTCGATGGGTGGCCCCGAGGAGGGCCGCAAGGCGATCTACGACACCGCGGTCGCCGCGGGGGTCGCGCCGGCGAAGGCGGACCCGAAGTTCCCGGGGATCCCCAGCACCACCACCGACTTCGACCACCAGACCGACGACCGGATCGCCCTCGGCCGCGCCAACGTCAGCCCGATCAACATGGCCAACGCCTACGCCACGATCGCCAACGGCGGCTACCGCCACGACGTACACGTGGTGAAGAAGGTCCGCGACCGCGCCGGCAACGTCCTCTACAGCTGGAACGGCCGGAAGAACGCCCGGCACGCGATCTCCGAGGACATCGCCGCCGATGTGACGTACGCGATGCAGGGTGTGGTGCAGAGCGGCTCGGGCCAGAAGGCCCAGAGCATCGGCCGCCCGGTGGCCGGCAAGACCGGCACCGGCACCTGCACCAGCGCGCAGTACGTCTGCTCGTCGTGGTTCGTCGGGTTCACCCCGCAGATCGCCACCGCCGTGCGCTACTCGCGCGGCAACGGCGAGGGCAAGCTCGACGGCGGCTGGATGCCGTCCTACTTCGGTGCCGACTATCCCACCGAGACCTGGGCGGCCATCATGGCGAAGGCCATGGAGGGCAAGGAGGTCGAGAACTTCCCCGAGCCCGTCTACGTCGACGGCCAGGATCCCGAGACCGGGCACGAGGAGGAGCTGATCGCTCCGCCCGCTCCGCCGGAGGAGGAGGACGACGGCGAGGAGTGCGACCCGGTCTCGGAGTTCTTCGGCACCTGCGAGGGTGACGGCGAGGGCGGCTGGGGAGGCGGCGGCAACCCCTGGGAAGGTCGTCCGTGATGTGAGATCCGTGCCCACGGATCGAGACAACGAGTTGGAGAGGGCACGCGGTCTCCGGCACCATCGTCGGCGAAGGTCACGACTGCCAGCGCGAAGCCCCGGCTTGCTGGCGGGCAACCCTCCCACGCGGTGGGGTGCTCCGGGTGACGACCAGGCCCTCGCCGAGGTGGCGCGGGCAAGCGCGTGCTTCGCCGGGCAGCCCTGGGGAGCCATGACCCGAAGGGTGCCCCCATGTCCCTGCTTCCGCTCGTCGGCTCGAACACGCAGGTCCCGCTGCTGGACGGAACGACCACGACGTACGCCAACCTGGATGTCGCCGCCTCGGCGCCGGCACTGCAGAGCGTGGCCGACCGGGTGGCCGAGGTCCTGCCCTGGTACGCCTCGGTGCATCGTGGCGCCGGCTACCTGTCCCAGGTCTCGACCGCCCTCTACGAGGAGTCGCGCGCGACCATCGGCGCCTATGTCGGCGCCCGCGAGAACGACGTCACCGTCATCACCCGCAACACCACCGACTCGGTGAACCTGCTGGCCGGCTGCGTACCCGGCCGGGTGCTCGTCCTCGACATCGAGCACCACGCCAACCTGCTCCCGTGGCGCCGCGTCGAGGCCGGCGTCACCGTTGTCGCCGGCCGGGACACCCTCGCCGGCACGATCGACGCACTCGCTGGTGAGCTGGCCCGGGACACCTTTGCCTTGGTCGCGATCACCGGCGCCTCCAACGTCACCGGCGAGGCGCTGCCGGTCGCCGAGATCGTCACCCTTGCCCACGCCCACGGCGCGCGGGTCCTCGTCGACGGCGCCCAGCTGCTCGCCCACCGCCACTTCTCGCTCGCCGGAACCGGCGCCGACTACGTCGTTCTCTCCGGCCACAAGCTCTACGCGCCCTACGGCGCCGGCGCCCTGGTCGGGCGCCGCGACTGGCTGGACGTCGGCACCCCCTATCTTGCCGGGGGAGGGGCCGTCGACGACGTCACTCACGCGTCGGAGGTCGAGCTTGTCGAGACCACGTGGCAGCCCGCCCCCGCACGTCACGAGGGCGGCTCGCCCAACGTCATCGGCGCCGCTGCCCTGGCCGCTGCCTGTACGACTCTCGGCGGCCTCGAGCCCGCCGAGCTGGACCGCCACGAGGCGTCACTGAGGGGGCGTCTCGTGGCCGGTCTGTCCGCGCTGGAGGGTGTCGACGTCCTGCGCTTGTGGCCTGACTCCGAGGAGCCGGTCGGGGTCGTGACGTTCACGGTCGACGGGTTCGAGCCCGGCCGGGTCGCGGCGTACCTCTCCGCCGAGCACGGCCTCGGCGTACGCGACGGCCGCTTCTGCGCCCAGCCGCTCCTCAAGCGCCTCGGGCTCACCGGCGGCGCGGTCCGCGCGAGCATCGGGATCGGCACCTCGGTCGCCGAGGTGGACCGGCTCGTGGCCGGCGTACGGGCTCTTCTCGCGGGTGACGTCCGAGGCGACTACGTCCTCGTCGACGGTGCCTGGACGCTCGCCGAGGACCCGCGCCCGCTCGTAGGCCCCGCCGGCCTGACCCGTCTCGCCGACACCGCCGGCTCCTGCGGAGCGGCCGTCTGAGGAACGCCTGCCGAGGCGTCAGGTAGGTCGGCCGAGTTGGCAGTTGCGTCGGCCGAGTGGGCAGTTGCGTCGGCCGAGTTGGCAGTTGGTGACGTCTCGGCCGACGGGGGTGACATCTCGGCCGACCGGAGTGACGTCTCGGTCGACCGGGGTGACGTCTCGCCGGGATGATTCGGGGCGCTCACGGTGTTGAGAAATTGTGAGTGAAAGAGTGCATGGCGAGCGGAAGGTACGCGGCGGCAAGCTGGTCGTCGTCGACGCGACAGTCTCCGCTGACACGATCATCGACGTCGTCCTCTCGGGCGACTTCTTCCTGGAACCCGACGAGGCGCTGGGCTGGCTGACCGAAGCGCTGGAGGGGCAGTCGGTCGACGCCTCTCTCGACCAGCTGACCGCGGTGCTCGACGTCGCCGCCCGCGATGCCGAGCTGGTCGGCTTCGGCACCCGCGACGTCGCCCTGACGGTGCTGCGGGCGCTGGGCCGGGCCACGACCTGGGACGACCTCGACCTCGAGATCGTGGAGACCGGGCCGCTGTCGCCGCGGATGCAGATGGCGCTCGACGAGGTCATCGTCCGCCAGGTCGCCGAGGGTCGCCGCGCCCCCAACCTGAGGTTCTGGGACTGGGCCAGCAGCGCGGTCGTGATCGGCAGCTACCAGTCGATCTCCAACGAGGTCGACGAGGCCGCCGCCGAGCGTCACGGCATCGAGGTCGTACGCCGCATCTCCGGTGGCGGCGCCATGTTCATCGAGCCGGGCAACACGATCACCTACAGCCTCGCCGTTCCCGACACGCTCGTGGCCGGCATGTCCTTCCAGGAGTCGTACGCCTTCCTCGACGAGTGGGTGCTGCGCGGACTGCGCAGCGTCGGCATCGAGGCCGCCTACGCCGGTCTCAACGACATCGCCTCGCCGGTCGGCAAGATCGCCGGCGCCGCCCAGAAGCGGATCCCCGGCGGCGTCCTGCACCACGTCACGATGGCCTACGACATCGACGCCGACAAGATGCTCGAGGTGCTCCGGATCGGCCGGGAGAAGATGTCCGACAAGGGAACCCGGAGCGCCGCCAAGCGCGTCGACCCCATCCGTTCCCAGACCGGGCTGAGCCGCGAGAAGGTCATCGACGCCCTGCTCTCGGAGTTCGAGCAGAGCTTCGGGGCAGCGTACGTCGGCCTGGATCAGGCCACGATCGACGAGGCCGCGGCGCTGGTCGAGAGCAAGCACGGCACACGGCAATGGGTCAGTCGGGTGCCGTAGCCGTGGTGCTGGCTCCGCGTACGCGACTGGATCTCGACCCGCTTCGCGCCTTCGCGGCTCCGCCGCTCAGCCGCTGCGCTCGCTCGATCTCCAAATCGTTTTGAGGCCCGGCGACTTCGTCGCCAGGCCTCAAAGATTTGGACTCCGCTGCTCGGAGCGTTCCTTGGATGAGATGGGGGGGTCCTCATTCACGACCGACATCACGAGCAGCGGAGCGTCGCCAGTTTGGCACGCTCGAACTTGTCGTCGCAATAGGTGAGAGCCCCTCCGGCGATATTTTCTGTCGGTCGATCCGCAGGGCAGAACTCATGGACTATCGAAAGTGCCTTTCTAGAGGACTTCGACCCTGTCACCGGCGCCGCGCGCAGGGGTATGGCCGGGCTGTGTATGACGATGGCGGCGGTGGTCGGCTACCCTGGACACATGCAGATGTCTGTCCTGCTTCTTAGGCAGCCGCGCTGACCCTGAGGGACACACCCCGGTCACGCGGCTACCCCTCCATGTGAGGGGCCCTTCTTATTTCTAGGGATCGTTCCAGAAGCAGTCTTGACGCACGACACTCGACAAGGACGAAAGACCAATGACGCAGGAGCAGGCCGAGCACGCGACGTACGACGTCACCGAGCTGCAGGACAAGTGGCGCCCCATCTGGGAGAAGCTGGAGCCGTTCAAGGCGGGCCAGCGCGAGGGGGCCGAGAAGCGCTACGCGCTCACGATGTTCCCCTACCCGTCGGGTGACCTGCACATGGGCCACGCCGAGGTGACCGCGCTGCACGACGTGCTGGCCCGCTACTGGTGGCTGAAGGGCTTCGACGTCCTGAACCCGATCGGCTGGGACTCCTTCGGCCTGCCTGCCGAGAACGCCGCGATCAAGCGCAACGAGAACCCCGCCGGCTGGACCTACGCCAACATCGAGACCCAGGCGGAGTCGTTCAAGCGCTACGGCATCTCCTTCGACTGGTCGCGCCGTCTGCACACCTCCGACCCGGAGTACTACAAGTGGACGCAGTGGATCTTCCTGAAGCTGTACGAGGCCGGCCTGGCCTACCGCAAGAAGTCGCCGGTCAACTGGTGCCCCAACGACCAGACGGTGCTGGCCAACGAGCAGGTCGTCAACGGCGAGTGCGAGCGCTGCGGCGCGGTGGTCACCAAGCGTGACCTGACGCAGTGGTACTTCAAGACCACGGCGTACGCCGAGGAGCTCTACAACGGCCTGGACCAGCTGCAGGACACCTGGATCGGCAAGGTCGTCAACATGCAGCGCAACTGGATCGGCCGGTCCGAGGGTGCACACGTCGACTTCGAGATCTCGCTGACCACTGGTGGGACCAAGAAGGTCACCGTCTTCACGACGCGCCCCGACACGCTGTACGGAGCGACCTTCATGGTCGTCGCCGCCGATGCCGACCTGGCCAAGGAGATCGTGGCCCCGGAGCAGGCTGCTGCGCTGGAGGGCTACCTGGAGGACGTACGCAAGGCCTCCGACATCGACCGCCTGGCGACCGACCGTCCCAAGACCGGTGTCGACCTGGGCGTCACCGCGACCAACCCGGTCAACGGCGAGCAGATCCCGGTGTGGGCGGCCGACTACGTGCTGGCCGACTACGGCACCGGCGCCGTGATGGCCGTCCCGGCCCACGACCAGCGCGACCTGGACTTCGCCAAGGCGTTCTCGCTGCCGGTGCGCCGCGTCGTCGACGTGCCGGGCGCGGACAACCCCGAGGAGACGTACGTCGCGACCGCAGGTGACGGCGCGTACGTGAACTCGCCGGAGCTGGAGGGCGTCGCCGACAAGGCGAGCGGCATCCACAAGATCATCGAGAAGCTGGAGGCCGAGGGCCACGGCAAGGGCACGATCAACTACCGGCTGCGTGACTGGCTGCTGTCGCGGCAGCGCTACTGGGGCGCGCCGATCCCGATCATCCACTGCCCGGTCGACGGTGAGGTGCCGGTTCCTGAGGCCCAGCTGCCGGTGCAGCTGCCGGAGCTGAAGGGCGCCGACCTGAAGCCGAAGGGCGTCTCGCCGCTGGCCGCGGCCTCGGAGTGGGTCAACGTCACCTGCCCGAAGTGTGGCGGTCCGGCCACGCGTGACTCGGACACGATGGACACCTTCGTCGACTCGTCGTGGTACTTCCTGCGCTACCTGTCGCCGACCGACGAGACCCAGGCGTTCTCCTCGGAGCTGGCACGCGAGTGGGGCCCGGTCGACTTCTACCTGGGCGGCGACGAGCACGCTGTGCTGCACCTGATGTACGCCCGCTTCTTCACCAAGGCGCTGCGCGACATCGGCCTGGTCGACTGGGACGAGCCGTTCTCGGCGTACCTGTCTCAGGGCAAGGTCATCAACGGCGGCAAGAAGATGTCGAAGTCGCTGGGCAACGGTGTGAACCTGTCGGACGTGCTGGAGGAGTTCGGCGTCGACGCGACCCGGCTGACGCTGGTCTTCGCCTCCCCGCCGGAGGACAACATCGACTGGGCCGACGTCTCCCCGGCGGGTTCGGTGAAGTTCCTGCAGCGAGCCTGGCGCCTGGCCGGAGACGTGACGTCGTCCCCGGGCGTCGACGTCTCCGGTGGCGACGTCGCGCTGCGGCGTACGACTCACAAGACCGTCGCCGAGGCCGAGCAGCTGATCGAGTCCTACCGGTTCAACGTGGTGGTGGCTCGGGTGATGGAGCTGGTCAACGCGACCCGGAAGGCGATCGACTCCGGTGTCGGTCCCGCCGACCCCGCCGTACGTGAGGCCGCGGAGACGGTCGCGATCCTGCTCTCGCTGGTCGCGCCCTACACCGCCGAGGAGATGTGGGAGCGTCTGGGGCACGAGCCGACGGTTGCGCGGGTTGCGTGGCCGACGGTCGAGCCCCACCTGCTCGTGGAGGACTCGGTGACGGCGGTCGTGCAGATCAAGGGCAAGGTGCGTGCGCGCCTGGAGGTCTCGCCCTCGATCTCCGAGGCCGACCTGGAGGCCGCCGCGCTGGCCGACCCGACGATCGCGGCAGCGATCGAGGGCCAGACCGTCCGCAAGGTCATCGTCCGCGCGCCGAAGCTCGTCAACATCGTCGTCTGATCGGCTCGGCTCGCGCTGTCGAGGCGATGGGTCGATCTGTAGGCTTCTGACATGGCCCGGGTAGCGATCGTGACCGACTCGACCGCGATGCTTCCATCCGATCTCGGGGATGCCACGGAGCTGATCACATCGGTGCCGTTGCAGGTGATCGTGGATGGGACGTCGTACGACGACGGGGTGGAGGAGACGTCGCCCGAAGCGCTGCTGGCGGCGTTGGCGGCACACAAGACGGTGACGACCTCCCGGCCCTCGCCGGCGCTCCTGGCGGAGGTCTACGCGAAGCTCGCGGCGCAGGGCTTCGAGGAGATCGTCTCCATCCACCTCTCCGCGGAGCTGAGCGCGACGTGCGAGTCCTCGATGCTCGCGGCGCGGGAGGCTCCGGTGCCGGTGATCACCGTGGACACGAAGGTGGTCGGACCCGGGGTCGGGTTCGCCGTTCTGGCTGCCGCGGAGGTGGCCGGGCGCGGCGGGAGTGCTGCCGAGGCTCGCGAGGCCGCGCTGGCGCGGGTCGCCGCCACTCGTTCCTACTTCTACGTCGACACGCTCGAGTACCTGCGCCGGGGCGGGCGGATCGGCGCGGCTGCTGCTCTGCTCGGGACGGCGCTCGCGGTCAAGCCGCTGCTCACGATCGAGGACGGGCGGGTCGTGCCGCACGAGCGGGTGCGTACGGCTGAGCGGGCGATCGCGCGGCTGCAGGCACTCGGGGTCGAGGCGGGCGAGGATGCGGACGCCGTCGAGATCGTCGTCGCTCACCTGGGCAGCCCCGACCGGGCAGCCGCGATGAGCGAGGGACTCTCCGCCGAGCTGAACGGCAAGATCAACGGCGACGTACGCGTCGGGGTGCTGGGCGCGGTACTGGGTGCGCATGTCGGGCCGGGGTGTGTGGCGGTCGTGGTGGGTCCCAAGCTCTGATTCTGGGCCGATTACCGTCCACAGGGGCGGTTGAGGATCGGGTTCTCCACAGGCGCTGAGAACGCGCTCGGAAGTGTCGGCGCGGGCGCATAGCTTCGGCGTCATGCGGACCCGACCGACCTCTGATCACGCCGATGCCGTCGCCCGGCGGCTGGAGCAGCTGCGCGCCGAGCTGGACCCGCCAAAGGAGGAGGACGAGGGCGAGGAGGACTGGCAGCCGCCGTGGTGGGACGGGCCGAGAGCGACCGACACCGCGGAGCTGGATCCGCTGGTGCCGGTCCCGGGACGCCACGCGTCTCGGCGTCAGGTCGTGATCTCGCCTGATGCGGTGCTGCCCGAGCCGCTGCGCGGGCGGGTGAGCCTCGGCCCATGGCATCTCGTCGTCGTCTCGCTGGTACTGGTCGCCGGGCTGGCGGTGGCCTGCTGGTGGATGATCCGCGCCGACCCGGAGGTGGTGCCGGCCGCCCGGGCCTCGCCCTCGGCCTCCCCGCTGGTCGCGCTGCCGACCGCCTCGGTGGCACCCGGGAGCACGCCCGCGATGCCGTCGGGCGGGGCGTCGGCCGGGACGGTGACGGTCGACGTCGAGGGCAAGGTGCCCAAGCCCGGCATCGTCGTGCTGCCGATCGGGTCCCGGGTGGTGGATGCCGTCGAGGCTGCCGGTGGGGCCTCCCACAAGCAGCTCGCCGGGCTCAACCTCGCTGCTCTGCTCAGCGACGGTCAGCAGATCGTGGTCGGTGCGCCCAACGGGGGAGGTGGAGCCGCGGCGCCCGGCTCTGGTGCCCCGGCGGCTGGTGCGCCAGGGGCGGGGGTGAGCCTCAACGCCGCCTCGTTGGAGGAGCTGGAGACGTTGCCCGGAGTGGGGCCGGTGACAGCGCAGGCGATCATCGACTGGCGCACCACCAACGGCGCGTTCACCTCCGTCGACGAGCTGCTCGAGGTCGACGGGATCGGACCGAAGACCTACGACTCGCTGGCGCCGCTGGTCACGTTGTGAACGACCTGCGACTGCCGCTACTCGGAGCCGGTGCGTGGGCGGGGGCGTTGGCCGGGCCGGTGGTGGTGGCCGGCGGACGGTCCGGGGTGGTTCTGCTCGTGCTCCTTGCCGCGGTCTTCGGCATCGGCGGTGGCTGGGCCGTTCGGAAGCGCCGCCCGACGGCGCTGGCGTTGGCACTGATGGTCGCCGGGACCGCCGTCGTCGCGGGGCTGCATGCCGCCCGGGTCAGCGACAACCCGGTGGCGGACCTGGCCGCGCGCAAGGCGCAGGTGCGGGTGGTCGCCACCGTCACCACCGACCCGAAGGAGGTGACGGGTCAGCACGGGACGTACCAGCTCCGGCGCGCCAGCGTGCGAGAGATCAGGGGCCGCGGGGTGGTCTACAGGCTGCGTGCGCCGGTGGTCGTGCTCGGCGGCGACCCCTGGGCGGACATCCCGCTCGGGGCGACGGTGTCGACGACCGGACGTCTGGGGGAGAGCGGCTCGCACGAGGAGTCGGCGCTGCTGATCGCGGGGCAGCCGCGAGTCGTCGCGGGTCCGGGGATCTGGTGGCGCGCCTCCGAGACGCTGCGTGGCTCGATCCGGGACGCGGTGGCGCATCGGCCGCCGGACCAGGCGGCATTGGTTCCGGCGCTGGTCGACGGTGACGACACCGGTCTCTCCGACGACCTCGCGGACGACTTCCGCACGACCGGTCTGACCCACCTGCTCGCGGTCTCCGGCACCAACCTGACCCTGGTGGTGGGATTCCTGCTCATCGTCGCCCGCTGGGCCGGGGTGCGGGGGAGAGGGCTGTACGCCGTCGGGGTGCTCGGCATCCTCGGGTTCATCGTGCTCGCCCGCACCGAGCCGAGTGTGGTGCGGGCGGCCGCGATGGGTGCGGTCGGACTGCTGGCGATGACGCACAACGGACGCCAGCGAGCGCTGCGTGGGCTCGGCGCGGCGGTGATCGGGCTGCTGCTGATCGACCCCGGGCTGGCGACCTCGATCGGGTTCACCCTCTCGGTTCTGGCCACGGCCGGCATCCTGCTCTTCGGGCCACCGTGGCGGGACGCTCTGCGGCGCTGGATGCCGCAGTGGTGTGCGGAGGCGATCGCCGTCCCGGCAGCGGCGCAGCTGGCCTGCACTCCGGTGGTCGCCGCCATCTCCGGCCAGGTCAGCCTGGTCGCGGTGCTCGCCAACCTGCTGGTCGAGCCCGCCGTCGCACCGGCGACGGTGCTCGGTCTCCTGGGAGGTCTGCTCGGGTTGGTATGGGATCCGCTCGGCATGGTCGCGGGCACGATCGCGACCTGGCGCGTCGCCTGGATCATCGCGGTCGCCCGCTTCGGTGCCGGGCTGCCGACCGCGGAGGTCGGGTGGGCGACCGGGCCGCTGGCCCTGGCGGTGCTCGTGGTCGTCTGTGTCGCCATCGCCTTCCTGGCGCCGCGGATCCTGCGGCATCCGGTCACCGGGGTGGCCGGATGCCTGGTGCTGCTCGCGGTCGCGCTGGTGCGGCTGCCCAGCCCGGGCTGGCCCCCGCCGGGATGGGTGCTCGTGATGTGCGACGTGGGACAGGGAGACGCCCTGGTGGTGCGCACCGGGTCGGGGAGTGCCGTTGTGGTGGACGCCGGCCCTGATCCGGACCTCGTCGACGACTGCCTCGACCGCCTCGAGATCGAGGACGTCCCGCTCGCCGTGATCACCCACTTCCACGCCGACCACGTCAACGGAGTCGGGGGCGTCTTCGCCGGCCGCCGGGTCGGGGAGCTGTGGACCTCACGGCTCCAGGACCCGCCCGAAGGCGTACGGGTCCTCGGCGAGACTGCCGGTGCGGCCGGGGTGGTGCCGGTTCCGGCTCCCTACGCGGCCACGACCACGATCGGTGAGGTACGGATCCAGGTGCTCTGGCCGACGGGCGAGTCCGACACCCGCGGCCCCGGGGACGGCTCCACCGCGAACGACGCGAGCGTGGTTCTTCTCGTCGAGTCCCGCGGCCTGCGTCTGCTGTTGACCGGCGACATCGAGCCGGAGGGTCAGGACCAGCTCGCCGACGACCTGGCCGAGCTCGACATCGACGTGCTCAAGGTGCCCCACCACGGCTCGCGCTATCAGGACCTCGACTGGCTGCGTACGCTGCGCGCGCAGGTCGCTCTCGTCCCGGTCGGTGCCGGCAATGACTACGGCCATCCGGCCACCGCCACGGTCCAGGGGCTCGCGGAGAGCGGCACCAAGGTCTACCGCACCGACCGCGACGGCTCGGTCGCGGTCGTCGAGTCGGGAGGTGAGGCCGCCGTGGTGACGAGATAAGTGTCGGTGCCGTGTGGGAGGGTTTGAGCATGGCACGCACCGCCTCCGCACCGAGCCCCACCGGCAACCTCTCGGCCTCCGACGTCCTCGGGCGGGTGACCCTGGTGACCGGCAAGGAGGAGTTCCTGGGGGAGCGTACGGTCGCGGCTGCGAAAGCCGCGGTGAAGGCCTACGACGCCGAGGCTGAGGTCTCCGAGGCGACCGCCGCCGACCTGACGCTGGCAACGCTCGGCGAGCTGAGCGCACCGTCGCTCTTCTCGAGCATCAGGTGCGTCGTCGTCCGGAACCTCGAGAACTTGCCGGACGAGTCGGTGGCGGGCCTGATGGACTATGCCGGGATGCCCGCGGAGGAGGTCGCCCTCGTCCTCGTCCACGGTGGTGGGCAGAAGGGCAGCGGCACGCTCGCCAAGCTCCGCAAGCTTCCGAAGGTGACCGAGCACAAGTCGGTCGAGCTGAAGGCGCGTGAGTTCGGCAGCTTCGTGAAGGCCGAGCTGCGGCTGCACGGAGCGAGCATCGACGAGGAGGGCGCCGACTTCCTGATCCAGGCCGTCGGCCAAGACCTCCGCGCCCTGGCCGCCGCTGCCAGCCAGCTCGCCGGCGACAATGAGGCCAAGCGGCTCGGCCTGGAGCATGTGAAGCAGTACTTCGGCGGCCGGGCCGAGGTGAAGAACTACGTGATCGCGGACGCGATCATCTCCGGCGACCGGGTCAAGGCCCTCGAGGAGATCCGCTGGGCGCTCGACACCGGCTCCTCCCCGGTCTACGTCCTCTCCGCCGTCGCTGGCCAGCTGCGCACGGTCGCCAACCACGTCGCCGGGATCCGCGACAGCGGCACTCCGCCCTGGAAGCAGAAGTCCATCGCCGGCCTCGCCCGCGGCTGGTCCCGCGAAGGCATCGGCGAGGCCCTCCGCTCGGTCGCCCGAGCTGACGCCGACCTCAAGGGCGCCGCCAGCGACCCGGCGTACACGCTCGAGCGCCTCGTCCTCACGATCGCCGCCCTCCGCCAGCGCTGACCCCGCCGAGGCGTCACTCCGGTCGGCCGAGACGTCAGTCCGGTCGGTCGAGATGTCAGTCCGGTCGGTCGAGACGGCAGCTAAGTGACGTCTCGACCGACGTAAGTGACGTCTCGGCCGACGTAAGTGACGTCTCGGCCGACGTAAGTGACGCCTCGGCCGACGTAAGTGACGTCTCGGCACATGCGAAAGCCCCCGTCGCGGAGGACGGGGGCTTCGGTGGGGCTTACCTCAGAGGGAGGCAGCCTTCTTGGCGATCGCCGACTTGCGGTTGGCGGCCTGGTTCTTGTGGATGACGCCCTTGGAGGCGGCCTTGTCGAGCTTCTTGGCGACGACCTTGGCGGTCTCGACCGCCGCGTCCTTCTCGCCGGCCTCAGCGGCGGCGTGGAACTTGCGGATGACGGTCTTGAGCTCGCTCTTGACGGCCTTGTTCCGCTCGTGCGCCTTCTCGTTCTGCTTGTTGCGCTTGATCTGCGACTTGATGTTCGCCATGGGTGAATGATCTCCAGTGCTTCGACGTGTGGTGGTGCGAGCTCTCAATCCGGCCCCTCGGGGAAATGAGAGGGGAGAGGCCTACGCGAACACGCTTGCGGTCAAGATTACAGACTCGCGTCGTTTGGCCTCAAATCGCCGTACCTCCCATAGCTACTCCGGGGTAGGCTGTGGTGATCTCGGTCACGAGATTTCCGGCGGAACCCCCTGTTGCGGCTCGGCTCCAGCGTCTAGGGTCCCCCGCGCGGTCCCTCTCGTGCTAACCGCCCACCGTTCACCCCCCACGCACACACTGCAGGCCAGGAGAATCATGCCGACCCAGTCCGCGATCGATCTCGCATTCCTCGACGAGATGCCGGCGAACTTCGCCCTTCACTTCCTCAACCGGGTCAAGGCGACCCCGAATGCGGAAGCGTTCCGCTATCCCGTGGTCGGCTCGACGACCGAGGCAGGCGGAGAGGAGTGGAAGTCGCTGACCTGGAAGGAGGCCAGCGACCTGGCCAGCCGCCTCGCCGCGGGCCTCGTCTCGCTCGGCCTCGAGCTCGAGCAGCGGGTCGGCATCGCCTCGACCACCCGCTACGAGTGGATCATCGCCGACCTCGCGGTGATGCTCGCCGGTGGCGCCACCACGACTGTCTACCCGACGACCAACGTCGACGACACCGCCTACATCCTCGGTGACGCCGAGTGCCGCTTCGTCTTCGCCGAGGACGACGGTCAGCTCGCCAAGATCGCCGAGAGGGCCGCCGACCTGCCCGAGATCGTCAAGGTGATCACCTTCGACGGTCAGACCGACGGTGAGCGGGTCATCGGTCTGGACGACCTCGCGGCCATCGGCGACAAGTACCTCGCCGACCACCCGGACGTGATCGAGGAGACCGCGGCCAAGATCACCCCGGACCACCTGGCCACGCTGGTCTACACCTCCGGCACCACCGGTCGGCCGAAGGGCGTACGCCTGCTCCACCGCGCCTGGGTCTACGAGGGCGAGGTGTTCCGGGCCAAGGGCGACGTGCTCGGCCCCGACGACCTGCAGTTCCTGTGGCTGCCGATGTCGCACGTCTTCGGCAAGGTGCTGCTCTCGGTCCAGATCGCCTGCGGCTTCCCGACCGCGATCGACGGCCGGATGGACAAGATCGTCGACAACCTGGCGATCGTGAAGCCGACCTTCATGGGCGCCGCCCCGCGCATCTTCGAGAAGGTGCACGCCAGGATCACGATGATGGTCGAGAACGACGGTGGTGTGAAGAAGAAGCTCTTCGACGCCGCCTTCGCCAACGGCATCGCCCGCGACCGGCTGCTGCGCGAGGGCAAGTCCGTGCCGACCTCGATGGCGCTCAAGCACGCCGTGCTCGACAAGCTGGTGCTCAGCAAGGTGCGTGAGCGCTTCGGTGGCCGCGTACGGTTCTTCATCTCCGGCTCGGCCCCGCTCAACCGTGAGATCGCCGAGTGGTTCCGGGCCGCGGGGATCCTGATCATGGAGGGCTACGGCTCGACCGAGAACGCTGCGGGCGCGTCCGTCGGCACCCTGACGGAGAACAAGCTCGGCACCGTCGGCAAGGCGTTCCCGGGCAGTGAGGTGAAGATCGGCGAGAACGACGAGCTGCTCATCCGCGGCCCGCACGTGATGCCGGGCTACCACAACCTGCCCGAGGAGACCGCCAAGGCGCTCGACGCCGAGGGGTGGTACCACACCGGTGACAAGGCCTCGATCGACGAGGAGGGCTACATCACCATCACCGGCCGGATCAAGGAGCTCTTCAAGACCTCGGGCGGGAAGTACGTCGCGCCGCCGGCGATCGAGTCGAAGTTCGCCGCGCTGTGCCCCTACACCAGCCAGTTCCTGGTCTTCGGTGCCAACCGTAACTTCGTCAGCGCCCTGATCGCCCTCGACCCCGAGTCGATCACCGCTTGGGGCGCCTCCCACGGTCTGGAGGGGAAGTCGTACGAGGAGATCGTCACCTCGCCGCAGGTGCGTGAGCTGATCGGCGGCTACGTCGACGAGCTCAACGCCGGCCTCAACCGCTGGGAGACCATCAAGAAGTGGGAGATCCTCGAGCACGACCTGACCGTCGAGAGCGGTGAGCTCACCCCGTCGCTGAAGGTGAAGCGCAACGTCGTGGAGGCGAAGGAGCAGGCGCGGATCGACGCGTTCTACGCCGGGTCCTGATCCCAGGCTCGGCGCTCCGCCAGCCAGTCCAGACACACCTCGCCCTGCCACCGCTGCATCCTGCGGAGGTGGGGCGAGGTCGTCTTGACCGGCTGGTCGGCGGCGGCCAGGAAGTAGCCGGCGAAGAGGGCCAGGACGGAGTCGATGGCCTCCGGGGCGGCCTGCGACAGCAGCGGATGGGTGGCCAGGAACGACTCGGCGTCGAGGCCGTCACCGCGAGGTCCGACCAGCAGCAGGAGCGAGTCGATCCAGTCGGCGCCGAGGACCGGCCAGGTCCACTCGAGCAGCAGGACGCCGCCGTCGGGGCGGATGCGGATGGTGTCGTCGCGTACGTCCAGGTGGACCAGTGTCTCGCCGGCGGTGTGCTCCGCGAACCCCGCGGCGATCTCGGCCGCCCGGTCGGCGTGCGGGTAGCCGGCCACCCGGTCCCACAAGGCGGGGTACGAGGCGTGCTCCTCGGCGAAGGTCGGCCAGCCGATGCCCGGGGCCGGGGTGAGGGCGGTTGCGGTCTCGACCAGCGCCTGGGAGACGACCTCGAGGTCCGCGGGAGTCCAGGGCCGCGAAGGCAGCCGCGACTCGATGTGCTCGAAGGCCAGGACGACCCACTCGCCGTCGTCGAACCACCTCAGCTTCGGGGTGGGGACCCAGCCGGCGAGCTTCTTCAGCTTCGCGGCCTCCTCCCGGTAGAGCGCCGCGGAGTCGCGCTGCGCCTTGGCGGAGGCCGCCTTCACGAAGTGCTGGGATCCGTCCTGGCAGGTCAGCACCGAGGCGAACCCCGGCGTGAACCCGGCCCCGTGCGACTCCGCCGAGACCACCGGCCCACCGCCGAGGCGTTTCTCGATCGAGGACCGCAGGAACGGCGGCAGGTGCGGCCACTCCAGGCGGCGGGCGGTCTGCCCGTGCGGGATGTTCGTCGGGATCGCGCTCACGACCACATCCTTGTGTACGCCGGCCATGAAGCGCCAGCGCACCACGGCACGGGAAGCTAGGACATCGGCGGCTGGTCGAGCTGTGCGGCGGGCTTGCCCGTGGCGATGTCCCAGGCGGCGATGCCCTCCACGGCCGACGCGGTGTAGAGGGCCTTCCCGTCGGGGCTGAAGATCACGTTCGAACCCGGCACCGCGGACCGGACGAGGTCACGGGACTCGCCCGTACCTCCCAGCGACTTCGGTGCCCACAGGACCAGCTCGGCATCGGCGGAGGCGCTCGTGACAGCCAGCGTGCGAGAGTCGGGGGAGAAAGCGACGGCGCCGACCGGGTGATCAGGTAGCGTCTCGACGGCCTCGAGCGTCTCGGCGTCCCAGATCGTGGGGTAGCCCTCGGTGGTGGCGCCG
This sequence comes from Nocardioides sp. NPDC127514, assembly GCF_040302125.1. Taxonomy (NCBI): domain Bacteria; kingdom Bacillati; phylum Actinomycetota; class Actinomycetes; order Propionibacteriales; family Nocardioidaceae; genus Nocardioides; species Nocardioides sp. NPDC127514. The sequence goes on from NZ_JBEORF010000014.1 coordinate 55,293, forward strand.
GCGATCCAGCGGCCGTCCGGGCTCCAGACCGGGTCGGCTACGTTCGCGGCCACGAGGCTGTCGACCTCGTCGCCCGATTCGGACTCGAGGATCGAGACGCTGTCGCCGGAGGCGACCGCCACCTTCTTGCTGTCGGGGCTGAACGAGATCGATCCGACACCGTTGCCGAGATCGGTGCTCGCCACCTCGTCGCCGTCCTCGACCGACCAGATGATCAGGTCGCCCTCGAGCCCGGCGCCGGCCACGAGCCGACCGTCGGGACTGAACGCGATCTCGCCGACCGGGCTGGCGTCGGTGACCTGCGGGTTCGGCAGGCCCTCGAGCCTCTGGGCCTGCTTGTCGCCGTCCACCTCGACCAGCGCGATGTCCGAGCAGCCGACCTTCCGCGCGACGAGCGTGAGATCGGGGCTGATGGCGCTGTAGCCGGTGTCGGAGACCGTCTCGTACGCACCACCGGCGGCGTTCCAGCGGCAGGTGCCGTCGGTGCAGCTGGCCACGACGTACTTCCCGTCGGGGTCGGTGACCAGCGAGCCGGCGTCGACCCGCGACGGCATGACCGCGGCGGCCAGGCTGATCGTGCCGCCGGACGTCCCGAGCGCGGAGATGTCGCAGCCGTCCTGGTCGGGGTCGCCGGCGCACCCGGCCAGGAGCGCGGCGGCGAGCACGCCGATGAGCGGGACGCTGAGGACGTACGTTCGGGGTTTCATCGGTCCTTCTGGAGAGATCGGTCAGGCGAACGAGGACACGTCGAAGTAGGCGACGGTGCCGTCGGTGCAGGTGAGGCGGTCGAGTCGACGGCCCCCGGTCTCGACGAGGTCCTGGCGGTCCCGGACCTTGTCGAGGGCTCGGAGCATGTCGTACTCGTCGTTGATACGCAGCACCGACCACGGATGTTGCTCGCTGCCGTCGCCGGTGGAGCGGATGCTGCGCAGCGCGGCACCGGCGACCTGCCGCTCGCGGGCGGCGGCCCGGCCGTCGCCGGACTGCTCCAGCGCGGCGGCCATCCGCAGGTGGACCGAGGGGCTGAAGATCGCCCCCGGCATGGCCCGCCGCAGCTCGGCGGCGGCCGCGGCGTACGACCCCTCGGCGAGCAGTCTGTCGACCGAGTCGAGGTCGAGATCGGCGGTGAAGTTCGCCGCGCCACGGACGGCGCGGCGAAGCGGCCCGAGGGTCTCGGGGCCAGGGTCGTCGAGGTAGGCGGAGACCAGGTCGGCGTACGTCGTCATCGGGACTCCTCCAGGAGCCGGTTGAACTCCTCCTCGGTGAGGTTGTTCAGGTAGTCACGGCCGGAGTTGCGGGCGTCGGTCTCGACGGGCTGGTTGTAGTACTCGTCGAAGGAGTCGCCGTTGTCGGTGCTCTTGTAGTCGTCGAAGTTCTCCTCCCAGTCCTCGGCCTGCTCCTCGGTGATCCCGTCTTCCTTGTGCTCGTCGAAGGGGTCGTCCTCCCACCAGAACTGCCAGTCGTTCTTGTCGTCGATGGCCTCGTGCTGGCGACCGTGACGGACCTCGTGGGCGACGGTGTTGATCAGCTGGCCGGGGTCGTCGAGCACGTTGGGGTTGAGCGCCATCGTCGGCTCTTCGTCGTTCCAGTAGCCGTAGGTGATGCTGCCGTCGCTCCAGTCGTCGTTCTCCAGATCGGACCAGTCGATGGTGGGCATGTCGACGCCGCTCTCCTCGGCGATCTTCTTGACCATCTCCTCGAGCACGGCCTTGCGCTCCTCGATGGTGAGCGTCTCCCACTTCTCCGCGATGGCCGGGTCGATGTTGCCGTACTCGTCGCCCTGCTCGTTGATGCCGGTCGGCAGGCCGCGGGCGAGGATCGCGTCGACGCCGACGGCCTTGGCGAGCGCCTTCTCGATCTCGTCGGCGATCTCCTGGGCGATGTTCTGACGGCTGCTGCTCCACTCCTCGGCCTCGAAACGGCTCTTGAACGTCGGCGGCGTGGCGGTGCTGGTCACCGTGCCGTCGTCGCTGACGGTGAACTCGTTGGTCTTGGCCCGGTCGAGGATCCCGGCGACGAGGCGCTCGATCGCCTCGACCTCGGGCTCGGCGGTGTAGAGCGCCTTCTGCATCTCCTGCTTGGCGGTGATGTGGCTGCTGAGGCTCTTGACCAGGCCGTCGCGATGCCCTCGGGCGGCGTCGGCGGCCACCCCGGTCCAGGACTTGGCCACGCCGTTGGCCTCGAGCTCGTCGCGGCTGGTCTCCAGCTTGCGGAGGTCGGCCTTGAGCCCGTCGCCGGCATCACCCAGCGGTGCGGCCTTCCAGGTCTTGACCTGGCCGAACGTGATCGCCATCAGACGAGCGCGGTCGCGTCGAAGTGGACGAGGGTCCCGTCGGTGCAGGTGTGGCGGTCGATACGCCGCCCGTCGGCCTCCAGGAGATCCTGGCGGCCGGGGACCTTCTTCAGGGCGCGGAGCAGGTCGTACTCGTCATTGATCCGCAGCACCGTCCAGGGATGCTCCAGGGTGCCGTCGCCGGTCGCCCGGATGCTCCGCAGGGCAGCGCTGGCGACCTGACGCTCGCGAGCGGCCGAGCGCTCCTCACCGGAGCGCTCCAGGGCGGTCGCCAGGCGCAGGTGGGCGGACGGGCTGAAGATCGCCCCGGGCATGAGTGCCCGCAGCGCGGTCGCGGCCTCGGCGTAGGCGCCCTCGTCGAGCAGCTTGTCGACCGCGCTGAGGTCGAGGTCGACGGTGAAGTTGGCGGAGCTGCGGACCGCGCGGCGCAGCGGCGCCAGCGTCTCGGAGCCGGGGGCGTCGAGGTAGGCGGTGACCAGATCGGCGTACGTCGTCATTTCGACTCCTTCAGGAGACGGTCGAGCTCAGCGGCGGTCAGATTGTCGAGATATTCGCGACCGGACTTGCGGGCGTCGGCCTCGACGGGCTGGTTGTAGTACTCCTCGTACGTGTCGCCGTTGTCGGTGCTCTTGTAGTCGTCGAAGTTCTCCTCCCAGTCCTCGGCCTGCTCCTCGGTGATCCCGTCTTCCTTGTGCTCGTCGAAGGGGTCGTCCTCCCACCAGAACTGGAAGTCGTTGTTGTCCTCGATCGCCTCGTACTGCCGGCCATGGCGCATCTCGTGAGCCACGGTGTGCAGGATGTCGGGATTGTCGACATTGCCCGGATTGAGGTGCACGGTGTGGTCGTCCTCGCTCCAGTAGCCGTTGGTGCTGCCCTGGGCGTCCCAGACGATGTCCTCGACATCGACGCCGTACTCCTCGGCGAGCTCCTCGATCTTCTGGTCGATGATCGCCTTGCGCTCGGCATCGGTGAGCTGGGCCCAGCGCTCGGTCACCTCGGGGGAGGCCAAGCCGCGCTCGTCACGGGTGTGATCGAGATCCTTGTCGGTGCCGGTCGGGATGCCGTCGGTGAGGATCTGGTCCACCCCGGCCGCCTTGGCGAGGGCGTCGGTGATGTCGTCGGCGATCTCCTGGGCGACGAACTGGCGGCTGCTGCTCCATTCCTCGGCCTCGAAACGGCTCTTGAACGTCGGCGGCGTGGCGGTGCTGGTCACCGAGCCGTCGTCACCGACGGTGAACTCGTTGGTCTTGGCCCGGTCGAGGATCCCGGCGACGAGGCGCTCGATCGCCTCGACCTCGGGCTCGGCGGCGTAGAGCGCCTTCTGCATCTGCTGCTTGCCGGTGATGTGGCCGCTCAGCTGCTTGACCAGTGTGTCGCGGTGGCCGCGGGCGGCGTCGGCGGCCGCACCGGTCCAGGACTTGGCCACGCCGTTGGCCTCGAGCTCGTCGCGGCTGGTCTCCAGCTTGCGGAGGTCGGCCTTGAGCCCGTCGCCCGCGTCACCCAGTGGTGCCGCCTTCCAGGTCTTGACCTGGCCGAACGTGATCGCCATCAGTTCGGGCCCATGACCTTTCCGCCCTTGTCGCCGGCGGCCTGGTCAGCGGCCTCGAACTCGTCGAGAGCCTTCTGCATCTCCGCCGCGAGCTTCTGAGCGCTGTCGGCCCCGGCCTTCGTCTCATCGGTCCAGCGGGTGCCGAGATCGGACATGTAGGTGACCGACTCCGCCCCCGGGACCGCAGCGCCCGCCTTGCTCAGATAGCCGGCGGAGTCGGCTTTGCGTACGGCGCTCTCGGCGTCCGTGGCGATGCCGATGGATGTCTTCATGTCCTTGGGGACGACATGAATTTCGCTCATGGTCTGCTGGTCCTCCTGGGCCCGAACGGGAGACGGCTAGGGCGTGTCTTCGCAGAGACACGCCCTAGCCGGCAGACCCTAACGGAAACTCGGGTCCAGCGTCTTCGTAAATAGCGCACCGCCGTCGACGTCACGGAGCGTGACGGTGAGCTGCTGCGTACGTCCGTCGATCTCGACCTCGCCGAAGAACTGGAAGCCGTCGGCGGGTGAGGTGTTGGCGGCCGGGGGAGCGGCCACGAACTCGGCCGCCGGACCGAAGGTCGGGTCCAGCTTGTTGGGGCCGAAGGCGCCGGCGTTGAGCGGGCCGGAGACGAACTCCCAGAACGGGTCGAAGTCCTGGTAGGACGCCCGGTCCGGCGAGTAGGAGTGCGCTGCCGTGTAGTGGACGTCGGCGGTCAGCCAGACGTGGTTGCGGATGCCGAGGCGCTTGAGCCCGGTGAGCACGGTCGCGATGTCGAGTTCGCGGCCGAGCGGGGCGCCGGCGTCGCCCTGGGAGATGCCCTCCTGCAGCGGACCGTCCGGGACGACCAGGCCGATCGGCAGGTCCGCGGCGATGACCTTCCAGGTGGCCCGGGAGGCAGCCAGCTCGCGCAGCAGCCACTTCGTCTGACGCTCACCGAGCACGCCGCCGTCGGCGCTCGTCTCGGCGTTGGTGGTGTTGGCGTCCTTGTGGGTGCGCATGTCGAGGACGAACAGGTCCATCAGCGGTCCGTAGGAGAGCTTGCGGTAGATCCGGCCGTCGGGGTCGGGGGAGGCGTCGCCGACCGGGATGTACTCGTGGAAGGCCTGCTTCGCGCGCGCCGCGAGGACATCCACACGGCGCTCGGTGTAGCGGCCGTCGTCGGGGAGGATCTCGCCCGGGTACCAGTTGTTGGTGACCTCGTGGTCGTCCCACTGCGCCACGATCGGCGTCTGGGCGAGGAACGCGCGCCAGTTGTCGGCGAGCAGGTTGTAGGCGTACTGCCCGCGGAACTCGGCCAGCGTCTCGGCGACCTTGTGCTTCTCCTCGGTGACGATGTTGTTCCATACCCGTCCGTCGGGGAGGGTCACGGTCGAGGTGAGCGGGCCGTCGGCGTAGACGTTGTCGCCGGAGCTCAGGAAGAAGTCGGCCTCGCGCGCCGCCATCGCGGGCGCGATCCGGAAGCCACCGAAGTCGGGGTTGGCGCCCCAGCCCTGGCCGGCGATGTCGCCGGACCACAGGAACCGGATGTCCTGGCGGCGTGCGGGAGCGGTACGCAGCCGGCCCAGCTCCCAGGCGCTGCCGCGTCGCGGGTCGTCGGGGTCGACGGCACGGACCCGGTAGAAGTAGTCGCGCCCCGCCTCGAGGCCGTCGACCTTCAGCTCCCCGGTGAAGTCGCTGCGCGCGGTCACCACCGGGCCGCTGACCGGCCGGGCCCGACGGAACGACTCGTCGGCCGAGATCTCCGCGACCAGCCGGGAGGTCTTGTCCGCCCGGCTCCACAGGACGCCGCCGCGGGCGCCGACGTCGCCGGACTGGACGCCGTGGGTGAGGGTCGGTCGGTTGCCGCGGACGAAGGCGGGGGCGGAGGCGGGGGCGGAGGCGGGGGCGGCGTGGACGGCGTGGGCGGTTGCTGCGGTCGTGGGGATGACGAGTCCGGCACCGGCGGCGGCACCGAGACCGAGGACGGAGCGGCGGTTGAGTGGGGTCATGGGCCAAACCTGCCGATTCCGGCGGAACGACCGGTGAGTTCCGCGGGTCGTGTCGGTGAACACGTACGCGATGGATGTCGAGATCCTCGGGCGGGCTCCGAGAGAGGGGTGAAGGCCGGAGAAGCCGGCCGCACACGAGGAGCGACATCATGAACGACGAGTACGCCATGCCCGCACTGCCCGCACCGAGCGCCGGCGTCCGCGCCCTGGACCGGCTGATCGGCACCTGGAAGGTGACCGGTGGGGCGGAGGGCGAGGTGACCTACCGCTGGATGGAAGGCGGCTACTTCCTGATGCAGGACGTACGCCTGGAGCAGTACGGCCAGGTCACGACCGGGATCGAGGTGATCGGCAACCTGCGCCCCTTCGGTGAGGAGCCGAGCGCCGACGTGCACTCGCGCTACTACGACAACACCGGCGCCACCCTCGACTACGTCTACGAGCTCGACGGCGACACTCTCACCATCTGGGGAGGCGAGAAGGGCTCGCCGGTGAAGTTCGTCGGCACCTTCGACGAGACCGGCGACGTGATGACCGGCGAGTGGGACTACGCCGGCCAGGGCGGCTACGAGTCGACGATGACCCGGGCCTGATCCGCGCGCCGGAGCAGGTAGTCGCGCTCGGCCTCGTTGGCGGTCAGCTCCGCCGCCGCCCGGAACTGGGCGGCGGCGGACGGGTCGCGCCGCTGGTCCAGCAGGTGCGCCCGCATCGCCAGGACCCGCTGCGCGGTCAGCGGATCGCCGGCGAGGCCGTGCTCGGCGTCGAGCTCGTCCAGCAGCTGCAGGCCCACCGCCGGGCCGAACGCGTGCGCCGCCGCGACGACTCGGCCCAGGCGGACCGGCGCGGTCGGCAGCGTACGTTCCAGCAGCAGGTAGAGGCCGAGGATCTCGTGCCAGTCGGTGTCCGCGGCCGACGTCGCGTGGGCATGCACCGCGGCGATCGCCGCCTGGAGCCGGAACGGGCCCGGATCAGCGGCGTCCCACACCTCCCCCAGCACGGCCAGCCCCTCCTCGATCAGCGCCCGATCCCACCGGGAGCGGTCCTGCTCGGCCAGCGGCACCAGGCCGAGGTCGGGGTCGGTGCGGGCCGGCCGCCGGGCCTCGGTGAGCAGCATCAGCGCCAGCAGGCCGGCGACCTCGGGCTCGCCCGGAGCGATCCGGGCGAGCATCCGGGTCAGCCGGATCGACTCGTGCGCCAGGTCGACCCGGCCCAGCTCGGCGCCGGCGGTGGCGGTGTAGCCCTCGTTGAAGACGAGGTAGAGCACCTCGAGCACGGCGCCGATCCGATCAGCGCGCTCGGCCTCCCCGGGCGGCGTGAACCGGGCGCCGGCCTTGCGCAGCGTCTGCTTCGCCCGGCTGATCCGGGTGCCCATGGTGTTCTCGGCGACGCCGTACGCATGGGCGATCTCGGTCGTCGTCAGGCCGCCCACGGCGCGCAGCGTGAGCGCCACCTGGCCGGCCCGCGACAGCGCCGGATGACAGCAGAGCAGCAACAGCGTCAGGCTGTCGTCGGTCTCCGCCGCCGGGCCGGCCGGCGTGACCACCTCGGCGATCCCGATCTGGAGCTCGCGGCGGTGGGCCGCCTGCTCGGAGCGGAGCAGGTCCACCATCCGCCGGTAGCCGACCCTGGTCAGCCAGGAACGCGGGTTCTCCGGAACGCCGTCGCGCGCCCACTGGATGCTGGCGTCCAGCAGCGCCTCCTGGACCGCGTCCTCGGCGGCCTCGAACCGGCCGAAGCGGCGGACCAGGGCGCTCAGGACGTACGGCGCCTCGGTCCGCAGCAGGTCCTCGAGCGCCGCCGGTCCGGTCATGCCGACAGAGCCTAGTTTCGAGGGTCTAGTTTCGAGGCATGAAATACCTGCTGCTGGGATACACGCCCGCCGACGCGTGGGACGCCTCCGACACGGCCTCCGAGGAGGCGCTCGCGGCGTTCGCGGAGTACCAGAAGTTCGAGGAGGAGCTGGTCGCCAACGGCGAGCTGGTCAGCACCGAGGGCCTGGGGCACCCGGCCGTGTCGGTCACCGTCCGGCCGGGCGAGAACGGTCCGGTCGCGACCGACGGACCGTTCGCCGAGCTGAAGGAGGTCATGGCCAGCTTCGCGGTCATCGACGTGGCCAGCCAGGAGCGAGCCATCGACATCGTGTCGCGGATCGTCTCGGTCCTCGGCGAGCCGATCGAGATCCGGCCGGTGATGGGGGACGACTTCGCGCAGGTGTGACCCGCTGGGATGCGGGTGGCAGTATCTGCGGTGATGTGGGCAAGAAAGAGCGTGTTCGCCGCTGTGCTGCTGGTCCTGGCGGCGCCGGTGCTGTTCGGCTGCGCCGCCGAGCCCCCGGCCGAGGCGGAGTCCGGCTCGCCGTCGATGCCCGCGAGCCCGGCGCCCGAGACGTCGGCGAGCGTGCCACCACGTGCGCCCGAGTCGCTGGAGATCCCGTCCGTCCCACCTGCCGATGATCGCGGCATCGTCGAGGGCGGTGATGTGAGCTGGCCGCAGTGTCCCGAGGGGATGGGCATCAAGGAGCGCCGGACGCTGGGGCTGCCGATGCCGCTCGCCTCGGCGGAGTACGTGGTCATCGGGCTCACCAACGGCCCGGGGTTCACCCCCAACCCGTGTCTGGCCTCGCAGGTCGAGTGGGCCAAGCAGAACAAGGTGATGACCTCGGCCTATGCGGTCACCTCCTATCCCACCGCCGCCACCCTCCGCGAGCGGGGCGAGGAGGGTCCGGGCGACCCGGACACGAAGATCGGCCGGCTGACCAACGTCGGCTACCAGCAGGCGGTGTGGAACCTCGAGCAGATGGAACGCGCCGGCCTGGAGTCGCCCTCGGTCTGGCTCGACGTCGAGCCGGTCGCGGTCTGGGAGTGGTCCGGCGACATCGAGGCCAACCAGGCGGTGGTCCTGGGCGCCGTGGCCGGCTATCAGGACGCCGGGAAGCGGGTCGGGGTCTACTCGATCGAGGGCCTGTGGACGCCGATCGTCGGCGACCTGCAGCTGCAGCTGCCCGAGTGGCGCCCGGCCGGCGAGGCATCGCGGGCCGCGGCCCTGGAGCGGTGCGGTGGCGAGTGGATGTTCCAGGGCGGTGCCGCGGTGATGGTGCAGTGGCTCGAGGACGGCCGCGACCGCAACGTGACCTGCCCGGGCGAGTCGGTGCAGCTGCCGCTTTGGTTCCATCAGTACTGAGCGTGGGACACTAGGCGGTGACGTACCCGCCCCCGTTCTTGAGCATCTACGAAAGCAGCCTGTGACTCACTCCGCGCCACAGCCCGGCTCCACTGATCCGGCGATCATCCGCAACTTCTGCATCATCGCCCACATCGACCACGGCAAGTCGACGCTGGCCGACCGGATGCTGCAGCTGACCGGTGTGGTCGACGAGCGTGCCGCGCGGGCACAGTACCTCGACCGGATGGACATCGAGCGCGAGCGCGGGATCACGATCAAGTCCCAGGCCGTGCGGATGCCGTGGACGGTCACCGAGGGCGAGGACGCCGACAAGACGTTCGTGCTGAACATGATCGACACCCCCGGCCACGTCGACTTCACCTACGAGGTCTCCCGGTCGCTGCAGGCGTGCGAGGCGGCGATCCTGCTCGTCGACGCGGCGCAGGGCATCGAGGCGCAGACGCTGGCCAACCTCTACCTGGCGATGGGTGCCGACCTGCACATCATCCCGGTGCTCAACAAGATCGACCTGCCGTCGGCCAACCCGGAGAAGTACGCCCTGGAGCTGGCCAACCTCGTCGGCTGCGAGCCCGAGGACGTACTCCAGGTCTCGGCCAAGACCGGACTGGGTGTCGAGGGGCTGCTCAACGAGATCGTGGCCCAGACCCCGGCTCCCGTCGGCGACCCGGACGCCCCGGCACGGGCGCTGATCTTCGACTCCGTCTACGACACCTACCGCGGCGTGGTCACCTACGTCCGGGTCTTCGACGGCAAGCTGACCCACCGCGACAAGATCAAGATGATGTCGACCGGCGCGGTCCACGAGATGCTCGAGCTCGGCGTGATCAGCCCGGAGCCGGTCAAGGCCGACCACATCGGCGTCGGTGAGACCGGCTACCTGATCACCGGCGTGAAGGACGTACGCCAGTCGCGCGTGGGTGACACCGTCACCGGCAACAACCGCCCGGCCAAGGAGATGCTCGGCGGCTACTCCCACCCCAACCCGATGGTCTTCGCGGGGCTCTACCCGATCGACGGCGACCAGTACCCGGTGCTGCGCGAGGCGCTCGACAAGCTGCAGCTCAACGACGCGGCGCTGACGTACGAGCCGGAGACGTCGGGCGCGCTCGGCTTCGGCTTCCGCGTCGGGTTCCTCGGCCTGCTGCACATGGAGATCACCCGCGACCGTCTCGAGCGCGAGTTCAACCTCGACCTCATCTCGACGGCTCCCAACGTGGTCTACGACGTGATCATGGAGGACGGCTCCGAGCACATCGTCACCAACCCCTCGGAGTTCCCCGAGGGCAAGATCCGCGAGGTCCGCGAGCCGGTCGTCAATGCCACGATCCTCTCGCCGTCCGACTACATCGGCACGATCATGGAGCTGTGCCAGAAGAAGCGCGGCACCCTCGGCGGCATGGACTACCTCTCCGAGGACCGCGTCGAGATGCGCTACGTCCTCCCCATGGGCGAGATCGCCTTCGACTTCTTCGACCAGCTCAAGTCCTCGACCAAGGGGTACGCCTCGCTGAACTACGAGTTCAGCGGCGACCAGGCCGCCGACCTGGTCAAGGTCGACATCCTGCTCCAGGGCGAGCCCGTCGACGCGTTCTCCGCGATCGTCCACCGCGAGGCCGCCTACGGCTACGGCGTGATGATGGCCGGCAAGCTCAAGGAGCTCATCCCGCGGCAGCAGTTCGAGGTGCCCATCCAGGCCGCCATCGGCGCCCGCGTCATCGCCCGCGAGACCATCCGCGCCATCCGCAAGGACGTCCTCGCCAAGTGCTACGGCGGCGACATCTCGCGTAAGCGCAAGCTGCTGGAGAAGCAGAAGGAGGGCAAGAAGCGGATGAAGATGGTCGGCCGCGTCGAGGTCCCCCAGGAGGCCTTCGTCGCCGCGCTCTCCACCACTCAGCCTTCCACCGACAAGTCTGCCGGGAAGAAGTAGATCTTCGCTGGTCGAGCCGCCTTGCTCCGCTGGTCGAGCCGCCGGAGCCGCTAGGGAGCTCAGGCTGCGCGACGTACTCCTCACTCATACGCTCGCTGCCTGAGCGGCCACGCCTTACGCTCGATGGTGGAGAGCCTTTCCCGGGGGCGACAAGACGGGAGGGGACGCGATGCGATCCGATGAGGAGCGCTCGGGCGCGCGTGGCTGGGTGTGGTGGTACGGGCTGTTCCTAGGCTGTCTGCTGCTCGCGGCGGGAGCGGCAGAGACCGTCCGGGTCGTACGCAGCGGGGACGGTGGTCTTGCATTCTGGTTCGGCACGCTCGTCGGTGCGGGCGTGCTCGTCCTGATCGGCACGCTGCTGCTGCCGCGCAGGCCTCGGACGGGGTTCACGCTCACGGCGATCGGATGTGTCGCGGGGCTGCTCCCGACCATGTGGACCTTGATCGTGCCCGTGATGCTCGTGGTGCTGATCGTCGTGAGCGGCAGCCGCGCCTTGGGTCAGCGGTCGGCCCGCATCGCCAGGTAGTGCGGGCTGTGCATCAGTCCGATCACGTTGCCGAACGGGTCGGCGACGGTGGCGATCTCCCAGCCGGGTTCGCCGAGGGGGCGCGGGGCGGCGAGGCCGGTCGCGCCGAGGGTGAGCAGGTGGTCGTATGTCTTCTGCACGTCGTCGACGTGCCAGTGCATGATCGCGCCGGCGGGGTTGGCTGACGAGTAGCCCTGAGGTGCGTAGCGGCGGTCGAGGAGGCCGAGCTCGTCCTGGCTGTCGCCGATGCGGAACTCGACGTAGGCCGGGTCGTCGGCGGTTGGCCGTGCGAAGTAGGGCTCGACGCCGAGGAGCTCCTGGTACCAGGCGGCGGCCGCCTTCACGTCGTCGACGAGGTAGTTGATCGTGGTGAATCCGCGGAACATGTGCGCTTCCTTTCGTAGTGGTGACACCCATGCTTCCGCTCAAAGTGCTCACCTCATGAGCACTTTGTGTGGCAATCTCAGATCTGTGCGAGCCGAGCGGATGATCGCCACGCTCCTGCTGCTGCAGGCGCGTGGCCGGGTGACGGCGGCAGAGCTCGCCGCCGAGCTGGAGATATCGGTCGCGACCGCCCGCCGCGATCTCGAGGCGCTGTCGTCGGCCGGCGTGCCGGTCTACCCGCAGCCGGGCAGGGGCGGGGGATGGTCTCTCGTCGGGGGCGCACGCACCGACCTGAGCGGGTTGACCGGTCCCGAGTCACAGGCCCTGTTCACCCTCGTCGGGCCAGGGGCGAGCACGTCGCCCGAGGCGCAGCAGGCCGTGCGCAAGCTGCTCCGGGCGCTGCCGAGCCCGTTCCGGGCAGATGCGGCCGCTGCCGCGGAGGCGGTGCGGCTCGATGCCGGTTCCTGGGGTGAGCAGCGTCGCTCGCGGCCCGAGGTCGTCGACGTCGTGCAGCAGGCGGTGATCGACCGGCGGCAGGTGCGTGTGGACTACACCAACCGCACCGGTCAGGTCAGAACCGTCCTGCTCGATCCGCTGGGCCTGGTCGCCAAGGACGACCTCTGGTATCTGCTGGCCACCCGCGAGGACGGCCCGGACGTACGCACCTACCGGATGGACCGGGTCGCCTCGGTCGAGGTGACCGCACAGCCGGCGAATCGGCCCGAAGGCTTCGACCTCGCCCGGGAGTGGCAGCGGGTGGTGTCGTACGTCGAGGAGCGGCGGGCTCGGGTGCGGGCCACGGTGCTTGTGCGGCGTCGGCACCTCTGGGTCCTGCGCGACCACTTCGGCACCTACCTCGATGTGATCGGCGATGCGCCTGCGGTCGGCGACGAGGAGCGGATCGAGGTGACCCTCGCCGCCCACACCGCTCGGTCCATCGCCGAGCAGCTGGCCGGATGGGGATCGATGATCGAGGTCACCGGCCCTGAGGACGTACGCCGCGAGCTGGCTCGCATCGGGACCGAGCTGGCTGCCGCGTACGGCTGAGCAATTTCGGTCGGGTCGGCCGAGCGCGGGCGGTGGTTGAGTGAGGCACATGCGTAGAGAACAGATTCGGTTTCCGGAGGGATACGGCACGCCGAGCGAGCTGCTGGCCTGGGAGGACGTACGTCAGCAGCTCGTCGAGGCGAAGCAGTTCTGGTTCGCGTTCGAGAGGCCGGGGCGGAGTCCGCACGTGACGCCGCTGGACGGGATCTGGTTCGAGGACAAGCTGGTCTACGGCGGCAGCCCGGAGACGCTGCACCGGCGGCTGGCGGCCGAGCATCCGAAGGTGACGGTGAACCTGCCGGACCCGTGGAAGCTGGTCGTCATCGAGGGCGAGGTGCGGACGACGTCCTTCGCACCCGAAGTCGCTGAGGAGATCGCCGGGTTGCTCAACGCGAAGTATCCCGAGTACGGCGAGAACGTCTTCGAGGCGAAGCACTACATCGAGGGGACGCCCGCGGTGCATCCGCGGCGGATCCGGGCCTGGACCTCGTTCCCGAAGGACGCGACCGCCTTCGTCTTCGACTGACTTCCGGCTGGTCCGCGCTAGTCTCGCGGTGATGCATTTCACCGACTACGACACCCGGGTGGCGGCGTACGCCGTCATCGTCGATGACGCGGGGCGGATCCTGCTGAGCTGGTTCAACGGCAACCACCGCAACGACCCGGGGTGGACGCTGCCGGGTGGCGGCGTCGACTACGGCGAGCAGATGCCCGCCGCCGTCGTGCGCGAGGTGAAGGAGGAGACCGGCTACGACGTCGAGGTCGGGGCTCCGCTGACGACCGATGTCTACGTGGTGCCGTTCGACCCCGGTCGCCGGCCCTACCAGTCCACCCGGGTGGTCTTCGAGGCACGGATCGTCGGGGGCGAGCTGGGCACGCTGGAGGTCGACGGAACCACCGACTACGCCGCGTGGATCGGGCTGGACGACCCGGCGATCCAAGCCGACACGACCAGCCCCATCGTCCGGATGGGGATCGAGGCCCTGAAGGTCGCTCAGTCGACCCAGTAGTTGTCGTGGAGCTTGTAGAACTCGGCCATCTCGTCCGGACCGAGCTCGGTGCCCTCGGCCAGCTCGCGCAGCCCCTCGAAGTAGCCCTCCCGCGGCGCACCCGGGGTGAAGTGGAGCAGCATCGAGGCGGGCTCGTCGGTGGTGTTGCGGAACCCGTGCAGGCCGCCGACCGGCACGTGCACGAAGTCGCCGGCACCGGCCGGGATCCACTCCTCGCCGTTGTAGATCCGCACGGTCCCGGTCAGCACGTAGAACGACTCGGCCACGGCCCGGTGGAAGTGGGGCCCGGGGCCGGTCTCGTTGGGCCCGAAGTGCCAGCGGTAGAGCCCGTAGTCACCTGCGGTCGTCGCTCCGGTGGCGAGATAGTCGACCTTCACGCCGTTGGGGTAGGACAGATCGGGCGGGGTGCTGTCGGGACGGTAGAACGCCGAGACCTCACCGGCCTCGCCGTCGTAGCGCTCGGGCGGGTAGGGAACACCTTTGGTCCCCATCGACTCTGGAAGTGACATGGGCACAACCTGCCCGATCCGTCCGGGGTTGGGAAGCGGATTAAGGTGGCTCGCGTGACGCCGCTGCCGGACTCCTTCGTGGCACTCGCGGCGAACGGTCCCGACTGGGCGGCGTGGCTCGACCGGCTGCCCGGGCTGATGCGCGATCTGCTCGAGGAGTGGTCGCTGACACCTGATGGCGAGGCGACGCACGGCAACACCGCGGTCGTGGTTCCCGTCCGGACCGCCGATGACGAGGCCGCGGTGCTGAAGATCGGCTGGCCGCACTGGGAGGCCGAGCACGAGGCGCTGGCGCTGCAGACCTGGGGCGGCCGGGGTGCCGTACGCCTTCTCCGGGCCGACCCGAAGCGCTTCGCGCTGCTGCTGGAACGGCTGCACACCGAGGACCTCTCGGAGCTCTGGGACGTGCAGGCGTGCGAGATCGTGGGCGGCTTCTACCGGCGGCTGCACGTCCCGGCTCCGCCGCAGCTGCGTACGTTGTCGGCGCAGGCCGCACGCTGGGCGAGCGAGCTGGGAGAGAAGGAGCGACGGCTGCCGGTGCCGCCGCGGATGGTCGAGCAGGCCCGCGCGATCGCCCGCGACTTCGCCGTCGACGAGGCCACCGACGGGACGCTGATCCACACCGATCTGCACTACGCCAACGTACTTCGACACAGCGTCCTCCAGGGCGATCGCGAGGAGTGGCTGGTCATCGACCCGAAGCCCCTCTCCGGCGACCCGCACTACGAGCTCGCGCCGATGCTCTGGAACCGCTTCGACGAGTATGCGGGGCGGATCCGGGATGGCATACGCGACCGATTCTTCGCACTCGTCGACGCCGCCGAGCTCGACGAGGACCGGGCCCGGGCCTGGGCGGTGCTGCGGCTGGTCGTCAACGTCAAGGGCGAGCTGGAGGACAACCGGACCCCCGACAAGGCTGGACCTGATAAAGAGTGGATCACCGCGATGATCTCGGTCGCGAAGGCCGTCCAGGACTGAGAAACTCGCGTGCCTCGATCCGGCGCAGCCAGGAGAATCTGCGCCATGCCCATCGTGCGAAGCGTCAACGTCGGTCAGTCCAAGCCAGCCGAGTGGGCGGAGGTGGGCGCCACCTCGATGGAGAAGCTCGCCACGCCCGAGCCGGTGACGGTCGGTGCGGAGGGCATCGTCACCGACACCCAGACCGACCGCCGCCACCACGGCGGCGAGGAGCAGGCGGTCTACGCCTTCGCCCGCGAGGACCTCGACGTGTGGGGCTCACGGTTGGGCGTGACGCTCCGTGACGGGCAGTTCGCCGAGAACCTCACCACCGAGGGGATCGACATCAACGAGGCTCTGGTGGGGGAGCAGTGGCGGATCGGGACGGTGCTGCTGCAGGTCTGCAGCGTGCGTACTCCCTGCAACGACTTCAAGAACTGGATGGGCGTCTCGGGCTACGACAACGCCCGGTGGGTCAAGAAGTTCACCCAGGAGGCCCGGCCGGGCCCCTATCTGCGTGTGCTCGAGGAGGGGCAGCTGCAGGCCGGCGACGAGATCGTCCTCGTCCACCGTCCTGACCACGGCATCACCGTCTCGACGCTCTTCAAGGCGCTCACCACCGACCGCAGCCTGCTCCCGAGCCTGATCGGGATCGAGGGGCTCGGGGACAAGCCGCGGGCGGCGGCGGAGAGGTACGTCGCAGCCCAGCGCTAAGGGCCGCAGGGCTTTCCGGTGCATCCGCGCAGGTAGAGACCGTCGGGCGAGACGCCCTGGATCTGAAGGCTGTTCAGCTGGTCCGTGGTGAGCGTTCCGGTCGGGATCACTGCGACCGCCACGTTGTCCTCGGTGATGGTCGCGTCGAACCGCTGCTTGCCGACCCAGAACCAGGCGGACTCGATCGTCTCGTTGCCCAGGGATCGGGTGACGCGGACCCCTTCGGCGGTCTCGGTCCACTCGGTGGTCGGCGGTGCCATTCTCGCCTCACCCGGATCGGGATGGACCAGATTGCCGTCGGCGTCATAGGCACGGAAGTCCGCTGACTCGACGTCGACGTCGTGGTCGGTCCACGCGACCGCCACGCCGTTGACGATGGTGGCCGGGATCTCCTCCCCGCTCGAGGTGAAGACCACCTTGGCGACGTCCATCGTCTCCGGCAGGGGAAGCATGAACTCCGTACCCGCGCTGGTGCCTCCACGGTAGAAGTCCTCCCACGGCCCGGTCTCGGCGAAGGCGCCCCAGACCTGGGGCAGGCCGAAGGCCCCTGCGAGGTCGGGGCCGCGGTCAGCGCTCCGGCTGGCGTCGTGCACCGTCGAGCAGGTCACCTCGTAGTCGCGGCCGTCGAAGACCGCCATCGCCGTCGATCCACGCTTCTCGGCGAGGAACGGCCAGGTGCCATCCGGGATCTGCTCGACCTCGTCGGGGTTGATGGCGTTGGCCGCCCGGGGTGGGTCCGCGTACATGGACTTCACGTCGGCCCAGGCCGTCATCAGACACCGATCGCTCAGCACGTCGAGCTCCTCGGGAGTGAGGTTGGTCGGGTTGCCGGACCAGTCGACCGGAGTCTTCTGGGTGGGCGGCTCGGGGGTCGCGATCTCCGAGTCGATCAGCCGGTCGGGGACCGCGACGTACGCCAGGACTCCGGCGACCGAGAAGGCGGCGACGGCGGCGACCGCCTTCGTGCCGCGACGGAGGCGACGCATCCGGTCGCCCCGGCGCAGGATCTCGGCGGCAGGGACGTCCAGTGTCTGGCGACTGCTGTTGCGCAGCAAGGTCTCGATGTCGTTCATGACAGCATCCCTTCGGGGTTGGTCAGCTGCAGCCGCAGAGTCTTGAGAGCGTGGTGGAGCGTGGCGGAGACGGTGCCGCGAGCGATCCCGAGCTCGTGGGCGGTCGTCTCGGCGTCGAGGTCGAGGAAGTAGCGCAGCGCGACGACCTGGCGTTGCCGCGGTGGCAGTCGGCGTACGGCCTCCATCAACAGGTCGTGGTCGGTGTCCTCGCCGGAGCCGGGGCGGGGGAGGTGGTCGGGGGTGTCGGGAACGGTCAGCTCACGGCGGCGCTTGCGCCACCAGGAGATGTCGACGTTGATCGCGGTGCGCACCACCCATGCCGCCGGGGAGTTGGCGATTCTGACCGTCGGCCAGCGCGACCATGCGCGTGCGAAGGCCTCGGCAGTCGCTTCCTCCGCCCGCCCGGGATCCATGCCGGTCGCGATCGCCGCACGCAGGCAGCGGTCCTTGGCACCGACGTAGAAGTCGGTGAATTCTTCTCGGCTCACGCCTGGATGACGCACAGCAGCCATTATCGGTTTAGGCGCGACCCTAATAACTGTTTGACGGTTGTGCCCGGCCTCACCAGACTCACTCCCAAACAACTCTTGGGAGGTTCGGTGGACGAGGAGATCTCGCGGCTGCGGGCGGCCGGGCACCCGCTGCGCCTCCGGATGCTGTCACTGCTGACGGGTGCGGAGCTGTCGGCGGCGGAGGTGGCGCGCGAGCTCGACCTGACGCATGCCAACGCCTCCTACCACCTCCGGCTGCTCGAGAGCGCCGGGCTGCTCGAGGTCGCGGGCGAGGAGCGGATCCGAGGTGGGGTCGCGAAGCGATACCGGTACGCCTGGCGCCGCGACGCCCCGCAGGGGCCGCCGTCCAGGGAGGACGACGAGGTCCACACCCGTGCGATCGCCGAGGAGCTCGTACGCCGCCGCCGCTTGCGCGCCGACGGGCCGGCCATCATCTCGGACGCGGAGATGTGGGTCGACCCCGATGTCTGGCAGCGGGTCCACGACCTCGTCCGGGAGGCGAGCGGTCTGCTCCACGACAACGCTCGCCCGCCGCGTACGGAGGGCACGATCCATGTGAACCTGACCGCATCCGCGTTCGTGATGGGTGACGCTCAGTGAGCGTCCGGGACAGCCTCTTAGTCCTCAAGGAGCGCGACTTCGGGTGGTTCTTCGCCTCGCGGTTCGTGAATCTCGCCGGGTCGTCGATGTCGCACGTGGCGCTCGCGTTCGCGGTGCTCGAGGTGACCGACTCGGCCTCCGCGCTGGGCTATGTGGTCGCCGCGCACACCATCCCGATGGTCGTGTTCCTGCTGGTCGGAGGGGTGATCGCCGACCGGTTCCCGCGTCGCCTGGTGCTGCAGCTGAGCAACGTGGCCTCGGCCTTGACCCAGGCGGCCGCGGCGGCGCTGGTCATCACCGGGCATGCCGAGATCTGGCATCTGGTCGTCCTGCAGGCGCTGAACGGCACCACGATGGCGATGGCGTTCCCGGCGATGCAGGGGATGGTGCCGCAGCTGGTGGCCAAGAAGGACCTGCAGCCGGCCAACCTGCTGCTCTCGATGTCACGCGGCACGCTGACGGTCCTGGGCCCGTCCGTCGCTGCCGCTCTCGTGGTCGGCGTCGGTGCCGGCTGGGCGCTGGCGGTCGATGCGCTGACCTGGCTGCTCGCGGCGCTCTTCCTGCTCCCGGTGCGGATCCCGCCGCGCCCGGCGGACGCGGAGAAGACCTCGGCCATCGAGGATCTGCGGGCGGGGTGGACGTACTTCCGGAGCACCACCTGGCTGTGGGTCGTGGTGGTCGCCTTCATGATCCTCAACGCGATCCAGTCCGGCGGGCTGCACGTGCTGGGTCCTGCGTACGCGAAGTCCTCCTCGCTCGGCGTCGAGGGCTGGGGCCTGGCCAACTCCGCGCTCGCGGCCGGGATGCTCATCATGACGATCCTGCTGATGCGGGCCACGATCCGGCGGCCGCTGCGGGCGGGGATGTTCGGAATCATGGCGTTCTCGCTGCCCTTCTTCGCGCTCGCGCTGTGGCCCGAGACGGTGCCGCTCATCGTGGCGATGGCCGTCGCCGGCGCCGGGATCGAGATCTTCAGCCTCGGCTGGAGCCTGGCGATGCAGGAGAACGTCCCGGGCGAGATGCTCTCCCGCGCCTACTCCTACGACGCCCTCGGCTCGTTCCTCGCGATGCCGGTCGGGCAGCTGCTCTACGGGCCGCTGGCGGGCTGGTTCGGGGAGCGGCCGGTCTTCCTGGCCAGCGGCGTGCTCTACGCCGCGGTCTGCCTTGCCGCACTCTCGGTGCCCTCGGTGGTTAGGCTGCAACGCGTCGAGCAACCTGCCACCGAAGGAACGCCTGTATGAGTGAGCGCCAGCGAACGACAATCGGTCTCAGGCCGCCATTTCCGTATTCTTGCCTCTCCTCTACGGAGGTGGCGGCATGAGCCTGAACACCTCCGTCGTCGACGAGCTCTTCCAGCAGCGCTTCGAGGAGAACCTGACTCCGGGCCTGGCCTATGGGGTCGTACGCGGCTCCGAGCTGCTCCACTCCGGCGCGTTCGGGGCGACGACCGAGGGTGGTCCGGCGCCGACGGCCGAGAGCGTCTTCCGGATCGCGTCGATGTCGAAGTCGTTCACGGCGGCGGCGGTGCTGTTGCTGCGCGACCGCGGGCTGGTCGACCTGGACGAGGCGATCGCGCAGTACGTGCCCGAGCTCGTCGACCAGGCGCCCTACTCCGCCGACTCCCCGGCGGTGACGCTGCGGCTGCTGCTGTCGATGTCGGCCGGGTTGCCGACCGACGACCCGTGGGGCGACCGGCAGGAGTCGCTGTCCTACGACGACTTCGGCACGTTCCTCGACGGAGGCTTCTCGACCGGACGGGAGCCGGGGGTCGGGTTCGAGTACTCCAACCTCGGCTATGCGCTGCTCGGGCGCGCGATCGAGAACGTCGTCGGTGGTGACGCGCCCGAGGGTGCGAACCGGGACTTCGTCGAGCACGAGCTGCTGGCGCCGCTGGGGATGACCTCCTCGGCCTACTCGCCCGATGCGGTGCCGAACCGGGTGCCGGGTCATGTGCCGCCGCTGCACCCGGCCTGGGCCGGCGACCGGCTCGAGGGCCCGCCGACGTGGGCCGCGACGGCGCCGGTGCCGTCCGGGTCGTTCGCGGCGATGGGTGGTCTGCACTCCTCGGTCGCCGATCTGGCGCGCTGGGTCGGCGGCTTCCTCGGCGCCTTCTCCTCTGCCGCCGACGGGCATCCGCTGTCGAAGGCGTCGCGGCGGGAGATGCAGCAGCTGCACCGGTTCGGATCGGTGTCGGCCTCGCTCGGCTTCGACGGCCCCGAGGCCGGGATCGGTGCCGTCGCCGCCGGCTACGGCTACGGCCTGATGGTCGACCACGACAGCAGGCTCGGGCAGTTCGTCCACCACTCCGGCGGCTACCCCGGCTACGGCTCCCGGATGGTGTGGCACCCCGAGACCGGACTGGGTGTGATCACGCTGTCCAACAGCACGTACGCCGGGGGCTACCCGACCGCGATGACCGCGCTGCGCTCGCTGGTGTCCGACGAGCTCGCCGGTGGTGGCTCGCACCGGTTCTCGACGGTGGTCAAGGGTCTGCGGCCGCGGCTCGACTCGGCGCTGGAGGCCGCGGTCGAGCGGCTGCGTACCTTCGATCCCGCGGGTGCTGAGGTGTTCGCGCTGCCGTCGCTCTTTGCCGACAACGTCGAGCTCGACGCCCCCGACGCCGGGCGGCGCGTCCAGATCACCCAGGCGCGCGCGAAGGTCGGGCTGCCGCTGGGCGGCGCGCCCTACGGCTACTTCTCCCGTGCGATGGGCGTCGCGCTGGCCGTGGTGCCGGCCGAGAAGGGCCGCTACGACATCGAGGTCATGCTCTCCCCGGAGGCCGAGCCGCGCATCCAGACCCTGCGCGTCAACGCCGTCCCCGACGCCCACGGCGGCCTCGTCGCCGCCGCCCGCGCCGCACTCGAGGAGAGCTCCCCGGTCATCGCCGCCCTCCGGGCCTTCGGCGTGCCCGAGCTGATCACGACGCCGCTGTCGGGCGACGGTTCGTCGAAGGCCGACTTCCTGGTCGTCGCCGGCACCACGTACTGGAAGATCGCGGTGGCCAAGACGACCACCGTCACCGCCCTCCCCACCTCCGACTATCCCCGCCTCACCTACCTCGCCTCCGCGCTCCGCGGCTGACCCCACCCGCCGAATCGGTAGTTGTGGCGGCCGAGTCGGTAGTTGTGGGTGACGAGTCGACAGTTTCGTTCGTCACAACTACCGATTCGGCGCGCCAGAAGTGAGGACTCGACCTTGATGTGTTCGAACAAATGTTCGATACTCATTGAGTGGGAGTGGTAGCGGGGATTGAGCGACACCAGAAGCTGGCTCAGATCGAGCAGCTCCGGTCGAAGGTGCGACGGCTGGAGCAGAAGCCGGGCATGGGCGCGGAGCTGGCGACGCACGAGGCGCTCGGTGGGGTGGTGCAGCTCCGGGCCGGAGGGACGTACGCGGCCGACTCGCTGTCGCTGGCGATGCTGCTGCTCGCGGGGCCGTCGGCGGCGGGGGAGTGGACCGCCGTCGTCGGGGTGGAGGACTTCGGCGTCGAGGCGGCGGCCGAGGCCGGGGTCGACCTGGAGCGGACCATCCTGGTGCCACGGCCGAAGGACTCCTGGCTGGAGGCGACCGCGGCGCTCGTCGACGTGACCACGCTGGTGCTGGTCCGGCCGGTGGGGCGGGTGACGCCGAGCGTCGCCGAGAAGATCGGTGCCCGGCTGCGCACCCGCGGCGCCGCGCTGGTCGCGCTGGGGGAGTGGCCGAGAGCAGACGTACGCCTCCGGGCGACCGAGCCGCGCTGGGTCGGGCTGGGCAACGGCGACGGCCATCTCCGGGCCCGCAGGATGGTGGTCGAGGCGGTGCGCGGGACGGCTCCGCCGCGCCGTACGGCACTCTGGTTCCCGGCCGAGGACGGCGGTCTGCGCCGCGTCCTCGAACCGGTCGCTGGCCTTGCTGACCTGCGGAAACAGGAGTCGGCATGAGTCGTACGCTGGTGGTCTGGTGTGCCGACTGGCCGGTCGCCGCGGCGCTGAGCGAGGCCGGCCTGCCGCGGCACCTGCCTGCCGCGGTCTTCGCGCAGAACCGGGTCCAGGCCTACAACCAGGCGGCGCGGGAGTTCGGGATCAAGCGCGGGATGCGGCGCCGCGACGCCCAGTCGCGCTGCCCGGAGATCCAGGTGCTCGCCGCCGACGAAGCCCGTGACGCGCGGGTCTTCGAGGAGGTGCTGGTGCGCCTGGAGGAGCTGCGCCCCGGCGTCATGCCGCTGCGTCCCGGGCTGGTCGCGCTGCGCTCGCCGGCACGCTTCTACGGCGGCGAGGCCGAGGCCGGCGCGGCGATCGCCGAGTGCGTGGTCGAGCTCGGGATCTGGGACGTACGGATCGGCATCGCCGATGAGCTCTTCACCGCCGAGCAGGCCGCGCGGAGCGCCGGGCCGCAGGAGACGTACGCCGTCCCGGCAGACGGAGGCTCCACCGCGTTCCTGCGCGCCCTGCCGGTCCACGTGCTCGAGGACGCGAACGCGGTCAGCCTGCTGCAGCGGCTCGGTCTGACCACGCTCGGCGGCCTCGCCGACCTGCCCGGCGCCGACGTCAAGGCGCGCTTCGGCGCGCAGGCCGCCTGGGTCCGCCGGGTGATCCACGGCGAGGGAGCGCGGCCTGTGACGGGGCGTACGCCACCGCCCGAGCTCACCACCGAGGTGGCCTTCGAGCCGCCGCTCGACTCCGCCGAGGCGGTCTGCTTCTCGGCCCGGCAGGCGGCAGAGGGGTTCGTCAAGGGCCTCGCGACGCGCCAGGGGGTCTGCACCGAGGTGCGGATCGAGGTCGTCATGGAGGACGTCCCGGACTCGGTACGCACCTGGGCGCACCCGCGGTGGTTCTCCTCCGTCGATCTCATCGACCGGCTGCACTGGCAGCTGGCCGGGGTCGTCGCAGGTGGGGCGGTGATCGAGGTCCGCTTCGTCCCCGAGGTCGCCGTCTCCGAGGCGGTCCACGCCGACGGTCTCTGGGGCGGTACGAACGAGCGCGTCGATCGCGGCATCGCCCGGGTGCAGGGCCTGCTCGGCCACGAGGCCGTCGTCGCCCCGGTGCTTCAGGGTGGCCGGACCCCACGCGACCGCCAGGCGTACGTCCCCTGGGGCGACCGCCCCAGCACCCTCCGCGACCGCGCGCTGCCCTGGCCGGGCTCGATCCCGCCGCCGGCGCCTGCCCGGGTCCTGGCCGAACCGTGGCCGGCGGAGGTCTGCGACCAGGCCGGGCGGCAGGTGCTGGTGCTCCCGCGCGGAGGCGTCTCCGCCGACCCCGCCCGCTATCGCCCCTCGGCCGGCCAGCCCTGGCAGCGGGTCGCCTCCTGGGCCGGTCCGTGGCCGGTCACCGAGGCGTGGTGGGAGCCGGGCGGCGGGCGACGGGTCGCCCGCTTCCAGCTCGTCGGGGTCGACGGCCGCGCCTGGCTGGCCACCTTCGACACCGACCACTGGCTCACCGAAGCCAGCTACGACTGATGGGCTCGGCTGATGGGCTGGAACAACCCCGAGATCCCGTGGAAGGAGCTGGAGCGGCGACTGTCGGGTCGTCCGCCGAAGGACCCCTACGGCGACGCGCCGATCTCCCGGCGCAGGAAGCGGCTGCCCGATGAGGAGGTGCACGGGCCGGAGGGCCCGGTGGTGCCGTACGCCGAGCTCCATGCCCACTCCGACTTCTCCTTCCTCGACGGAGCGAGCTCCCCGTCGGCGCTGGTCAGCGAGGCGATCCGGCAGGGGCTGCACGGGATCGCGATCACCGACCACGACGGGTTCTACGGGGCACCGGCCTTCGCGGAGGCGGCACAGAAGCTGACGGGGCCGGCACGGCTGCTGACCGTCTACGGTGCCGAGCTGTCCCTGGGCCTGACCAAGCCGCAGAACGGGATCGCCGACCCCGAGGGCAGCCACCTCCTCGTGCTCGCCCGGGGCGTCGAGGGCTACCGGCAGCTGGCCGGCGCGATCACCGAGGCGCAGCTGCGCGGCGACGAGAAGGGGCGGCCGGCCTACGACCTCGACGAGCTCGCCGACCGGGCTCGCGCCGGCAACTGGCTGATCCTGACCGGGTGCCGCAAGGGCACCGTACGCCAAGCGCTCACCGGCACCGGCCCGATCGCCGCGGCCCGGGCGCTGCGCGACCTCACTGATCGTTTCGGACACGAGAACGTCGTCGTCGAGCTGACCGACCGCGGTCATCCGACCGACTCCTACGACAACGACCTGCTCGCCGGCATCGCTCGCGAGGCCGGCCTGCCCACGGTCGCCACCAACAACGTCCACTACGCCACCCCCGACCGGCACCGGGTGGCCGATGCGCTCGCGGCGGTCCGCGCGCGCCGCACCCTGAGCGACATCGCCGGCTGGCTCCCGGCGGGCCCGGTGGCGTACGTCAGGACGGGGGAGGAGATGGACCAGCTCTTCCGGCGCTACCCGGGCGCGGTGGCGCGCAGCGTCGAGATCGCCGAGGAGTGCGCCTTCGACCTGCGCAAGGCCACCCCGAAGCTGCCCAAGCGCGGGATCCCCGAGGGCGAGACCGCCGCGAGCCGGCTGCGCCACCTGACCGAGGAGGGTTTCGCGGAGCGCTATGCGAAGGCGTACGCCGGCGACCCGGAGTTCGTCGAGAAAGCCCGCAAGCGGGTGGAGCACGAGCTCGACGTCATCGAGCGCAAGGACTTCCCGGGCTACTTCGTGATCGTGCACGACATCGTCGAGTTCGCGCGGACCAGGGAGATCCTCTGTCAGGGGCGAGGGTCGGCGGCCGCGTCCGCGGTCTGCTACGCGCTCGGGATCACCGCGATCGACCCGGTCTTCTACAAGCTGCCCTTCGAGCGGTTCATCTCCGAGCATCGGGAGGAGGAGCCGGACATCGACGTCGACTTCGACTCCGACAAGCGCGAGACGGTGATCCAGTGGGTCTACGACACCTACGGCCGGCGCAACGCCGCGCAGGTCGCGAACATCGTCGGCTACCGGCCGAAGATGGCGGTCAGGGACGCGGCCAAGGCGCTCGGCCACAGCCCCGGCCAGCAGGACGCCTGGTCCAAGCATCTCGGTTACTCCCGTGTCGAGGCGCCGGACGATGTCGGTATCCCCGCTCCGGTCCTCGCGCTGGCCGAGGAGATCCACGGAGCCCCGCGCCATCTCGGCATCCACTCCGGCGGCATGGTGCTGACCGAGGAGCCGATCGGCGAGGTCGTACCCATCGAGCGTGCCCGCATGGAGAAGCGCACCGTGATCCAGTGGGACAAGGACGCCGCCGAATACATGGGGCTGGTGAAGTTCGACCTGCTCGGGCTCGGGATGCTGGCGGCGCTCGACCACATGATGCACCTGGCACTCGAGCACCTGGGGGAGGGCTGGACCCTGGCGACCATCCCCAAGGAGGAGCCGGCGGTCTACGACATGCTCTGCCGGGCCGACTCGATCGGGGTCTTCCAGGTCGAGTCGCGCGCGCAGATCGGCACCCTGCCGCGCCTGCAGCCGCGCTGCTTCTACGACCTGGCCATCGAGATCGCGCTCATCCGGCCCGGGCCGGTGCAGGGCGGAGCGGTCCATCCCTACGTACGCCGGGCCACCGGGCGCGAGGAGGTCAGCTACGCCCACGAGCTGCTGGAGCCGGTGCTGGAGCGGACCCTCGGGGTGCCGTTGTTCCAGGAGCAGCTCATGGAGATGGGCCGCGTCCTGGGTGACTTCAACCATGACGACGCCGATCTGCTGCGCCGGGCGATGGGCTCGAAGCGTGGTCTCGAGCGGATCGACTCGCTCAAGGAGCAGCTCTACGAGGGCATGCGGGCCAAGGGCATGACCGAGGAGACGGCGGAGGCGGTCTACACCCAGATCCTCTCCTTCGCGAACTTCGGCTTCGCCGAGTCCCATGCACTGAGCTTCGCCAAGCTCGTCTATGCCTCGTCATGGTTCAAGCTCCACTACCCGGCCGCCTTCCTGGCCGGCCTGCTCCGCGCCCAGCCGATGGGCTTCTACTCACCGCAGTCGCTGACCCAGGATGCCCGCCGCCACGGAGTGGAGGTACGCCGCCCCGACCTCGTCCTCAGCCAGGCCGCGGCAGACCTGGAGCCGCTCGATGTCGACGTCGTGTCGCCGACCGGGAAGGAGGACTGCCGACTGGACGGCGAGAAGACCCCGTGGGTACCCGGCACCCCCGACCCGACCCCGGAGCACCGGCGTGACGGCAACTTCGCGGTGCGGCTGGGCCTGGATTCCGTACGCGGCATCGGCAAGGACGTCGCGAAGCGGATCGTGAAGGCTCGCGAGGAGGCACCGTTCAAGGACTCCCTCGACCTCTCCCGTCGCGCCGGGCTGGAACGCGCTCAGCTCGAGGCGCTGGCGACCGCTGGATGTTTGGAGGTGTTCACATCGAGCCGTCGGCAGGCGCTGTGGCAGGCGGGCTGGACCGAGACCGAGGATCAGCTCGAAGGGGTGCGGTTCACCGCCGAGACCCCTGCGCTGCCCGGCCTCGACCCGGTCGAGGAGACCCTCGCCGACCTGTGGGCGACCGGCGTGACCCCAGGCAGCCATCCCTTCGCCCATCTCCGGGCCGGCCTGACCGCGGCGGGGCTCCCGAAGATCAGCGACCTCCCCACCTCGGAGCCCGGCCGACGCATCACCGTCGCCGGTCTGGTTACCCACCGCCAGCGCCCAGGAACCGCGGGCGGCGTCACCTTCATCAACCTGGAGGACGAGACCGGCATGCTCAACGTCGTCTGCTCCGCCGGCCTGTGGAGGAAGCACCGCAAGATCGCCGTCTCCACCTCCGTCATGCTCATCCGCGGCATCCTCGAGCGCAACGACGGAGTCACCAACCTGGTCGCCGACCGCCTCGCCCCGCTCGAGGAGATCCACCCCGAGGCGGCCAAGGCCATCGCCTCCCGCCACCGCTCCCGCGACTTCCACTGACAGCCGAGTCCGCAGAACTGGCGGGCGAATCTGCAGAAGTGGGCGGCGAAAGTAGAGATTCGTCGCCCACAACTGCAGTTTCGGCCGCCAGAACTACAGTCTCGGCAGGGACTCAGGCGGGCGCGCGGAAGAGCTCGAAGGTCGTACGCCGCCGCTCCTCGAAGCCGAGACCGAGGTAGACCGAGATGGCGCCGGTGTTGGCGACGGAGGCGTGCATCAGCGCACGAGAGCCGCGGGCGTGGATGTCGGCGGTGACGGCGCGGACGAGGCGGCCGGCGAGGCCGCGGCCGCGTGCCTCGGGGGCGGTGCAGACGGCGCTGATCTCGATCCAGCCGCCCGGGTGCATCCGCTGACCGGCCATCGCGACGAGGCGCCCTTCGTGGCGCAGCCCGAGATACGTACCCATCGTGTGGGTCGCCTTCTCGAACGGCCCGGGCTCGGTGCGGGCGACGAGGTCGAGCATCTCGGGGACGTCGGTGGCCCCGAGCACGACCGCCTCGCGATCGGGCGCGGCAGCGACTCGTGACGTCTCGACGAGCTGGACCCCTTCGCCGCCGCCGACCATCTCCCACCCGTCCCCGCAGACCCCGGCCGCGCCGGTGATCAGCGCGGTGCCACCGGGTCCGACGGCCGCGGCCAGGTCGCGCCACGCCTGCGGCTCGCGCGGGTCCGAGACGGCGGCGAAGGGCGAGACGTCGGGGCGGTAGCGACGGGCGAGCCCCGAGCCCTCGGCGAGCGAGGCATGCGCACCGGTCAGCGAGTGCCAGACCGGGTTGTCGAGAACATCGTCGAGAAGAAGATCAGGCTGCGAGACGGACACGCCGGAATTTTCCCACCCCCGCCCCAGTCACGGTTAACCCTTTTCGACAGGTGGATCGATAATGGAGGGGTGCCTTCCGCTCTGCCCCCCGGCGACCCCGCCCCCACCGACGGGTCGCTACCGGCCGAATCGCTGAGCACGCTGGGGGAGAAGGGGCTGGGCTTCTACGTCCACGTCCCGTTCTGCACGGTCAGGTGCGGCTACTGCGACTTCAACACCTACACCGCGATCGAGCTGGGTCCCGGCGTGAGCCGGCAGACGTACGCCGACCAGGCCATCGAGGAGATCAGGCTGGCCCGCCGCGTGCTGGCCGACAGCGACAAGCTGGTGGACACCGTCTTCTTCGGCGGCGGCACCCCGACGCTCCTGCCGGCGAGCGACCTGACCGGCATGCTCGGAGCGATCAGGGACGAGTTCGGCCTCGCCGACGACGTCGAGGTGACGACCGAGGCCAACCCCGACTCGGTCGACCTCGACTATCTGCGCACCCTGCGCGAGGGTGGCTTCACCCGGCTCAGCTTCGGCATGCAGTCGGCCGTCCCGCACGTACTGAAGACCCTCGACCGCACCCACGACCCCGAGCGGGTCCCGCTGGTCGTGGAATGGGCCCGCGAGGCCGGCTTCGAGCAGGTCTCCCTCGACCTCATCTACGGCACTCCCGGTGAGTCGATCGAAGACTGGCGCACCAGCCTCGACGCCGCCCTGGCCAGCGACCCCGACCACATCTCGGCCTACTCGCTCATCGTCGAGGACGGTACCGCCCTGGCCCGACAGGTCAGAAGAGGCGAGATCGAGATGCCCGACGAGGACGACCTCGCCGACAAGTACGAGCTGGCTGACAAGGCCCTCCGAAACCACGGCCTGACCTGGTACGAGGTCTCCAACTGGGCCACCGACGAGACCCAGCGCTGCCGCCACAACATGCTCTACTGGCAGGGTGGCGACTGGTGGGGAGTCGGCCCCGGCGCCCACAGCCACGTCGGCGGCACCCGGTGGTGGAACGTCAAGCACCCCAAGGCGTACGCGGACCGGATCACCAGCAACCAGAGCCCCGCCCACGCGCGCGAGATCCTGGCCGATGAGGACCGCCGCGTCGAGCGCGTCCTGCTCGAGCTGAGACTCGCCGACGGCCTCCCGGGGGACGCTCTCGACGACGAGGGCCGTGCCGCTCTCCCGGAGCAGGTACGCCGCGGCCTGGTCACCGTCGCCGACGACACGATCTTCCTCACCGAGACCGGCAGACTCCTCGCCGACGCAGTGGTCCGAGACCTGCTCCCCTGAGCATCCCTGAGTTCGGGACCTTGGTCCTGATCGAAGGATCAGGGGTGATCCTGATTGGTAAAGAGGGTCCGACAGGGGAGAGTGGAGCTATGGCAACCACAACTCTTTCCCGTCCCAGCAACGACAAATGGATCGCCGGCGTCTGCGGTGGTCTCGGTCAACGTTTCGGCATCAACTCGAACCTGATCCGGCTGGCCTTCGTCATCTCCTGCCTGCTTCCCGGACCGCAGTTCATCGTCTACATCGTGCTGTGGATCATCATGCCGAAGAAGTCGTCCTACTGACGGAGCCTCAGACGGGCTCGGTCACGAAGTCGATCAGCTCCTCGACCCGCCCGAGCAGGGCGGGCTCCAGGTCACCGAACGAGTTGACCCGCCCCAGGATGTGCTTCCAGGCCCGGGCGATGTCGGCCTGATCCCGGTGCGGCCAGCCCATGTGCTGGCAGATGCCCTTCTTCCACTCGATCGACCGCGGCACGTTCGGCCAGGCCTCGAGCCCGAGCCGGGCCGGCTTGACCGCCTGCCACACGTCGATGAACGGGTGACCGACGATCAGCACGTGCTGGCCGACCGCGGAGCGCCGGATCGACTCCGCGATCCTGGCCTCCTTCGAGCCCTTCACCAGGTGGTCCACCAGGACCCCGACCCGCCGCTGCGGTCCGGGCTTGAACGAGACCAGGTGGTCAGCGAGGTCGTCGACACCGCCCAGATACTCGACGACGACACCCTCGATCCGCAGGTCGTCACCCCAGATCTTCTCGACCAGCTCGGCGTCGTGACGCCCCTCGACGAAGATCCGCGACTCGCGCGCGACCCGGGCCTTGACGTTGTCCACGGCCACCGAGCCCGACGCGGTGCGGGTGGGCTTCGCGGGTGCCGTGCGGGTCACCGGGGGAGTGAGGATGACCGGCTTGCCCTCGAGCCAGAAGCCCGGCCCGAGCGGAAACGTACGCCGCTTGCCCTTCCGGTCCTCCAGGGTCAGCGTGTGCAGGTCGCGGTCGATCCGCACGATCTCGCCGACGAAGTCGGTCTCGACCTCCTCCACCACCGCGCCCAGCTCTGCGGGAGTCTCGACGGCACGCCCGTTCTTGGGCTTGCGCCAGTCGCCGGCCAGTACGTCGGAGCCGTAGCGATCGCTCATCCGGAGAACGGTAGTGGAGTCAGCAGCGAGAACCGGTGAGCACGCGCCCGAGCTGCTCGAGAACGTCGTCCGGCGTGGCCGCGGTCTCCGGGAACCGGAAGGTCACGTGGTGGCCGCCGTCGACGGTGATCCAGGAGACGTCGACGCTCTCGGCGGTGAGGTGGGAGAGGCGTACGCCCACGATGTGACGCGGCCGCAGCCCGAGCCGTGCCGAGAGCGAGCGGCACAGGTCCGCCTGGTGCTCGTCGTTGGCGTGGGCCGTGATGCGGACCAGCAGATCGTCGGCGATCATAGGACTCTCCAGTGGGGCGGAAGCAGTGCAGCGGGTGACTCTAAGGTCAGCCTAACCTAAGGCTATCTCGATGGCGAGAGAAGTGTTCCGTTCCACAGAGCGGAGCGGCCACCGAGAACTGGTGCCTGTGACACGAACCGGTAGGATTGGCACTCGCACGGAATGAGTGCCAAGCAGCCAGGGCGATAGGAGGGCAGATGCAGAACGAACGCAGGCTCTCCGTCCTCAGGGCGATCGTCGAGGACTATGTGAAGACCGAGGAGCCGGTCGGCTCCAAGGCGCTCGTGGAGCGTCACGGCCTCGGCGTCTCCCCGGCGACGGTGCGCAACGACATGGCCGCGCTGGAGGAGGAGGGCTACATCACCGCCCCCCACACCAGCGCCGGCCGGGTGCCCACTGACAAGGGCTACCGGCTCTTCGTGGACCGGCTGACCACGGTCAAGCCGATGACCGCGGCCGAGAAGCGGGCGATCGCCGGCTTCCTCGACGGCGCGGTCGACCTCGACGACGTCGTCACCCGCTCGACCCGGCTGCTCTCGCAGCTGACCCGCCAGGTCGCGGTGGTGCAGTACCCGACCCTGAGCCGCTCGACGGTCCGCCACGTCGAGCTGGTCGCTCTGGCCCCGACCAGGCTCCTCCTCGTGCTCATCCTCAGCACCGGCCGCGTCGAGCAGCGACTGCTCGAGGTGACCGAGGAGGTCTCCGAGGAGACCCTGGCCGCGCTGCGCACGAAGATCAACACCGCGGTCTCCGGCGCCGTCATCGCCGAGGCCGGCGAGGCGCTGCGTACGATCGCCCAGCCGGCCGACGCGCCCGCCGACGCCCCGCAGGACCCGCTTGCCTCCGCCGTGGCCGAGGCCCTGATCGAGGCGATGAACGACCACCGCTCCGACGAGCGGATCTCCATCGGCGGCACCAGCAACCTGGCCCGCTTCGGCGACAGCTTCGACACCGCCGTACGCCCGCTCCTGGAGGCCCTCGAGGAGCACGTCGTCCTGCTCAAGCTGATGGGCGAGGCGACCGCGGGCGGGCTGGTCACGGTGCGGATCGGCGCCGAGGGCCCCTACCAGGAGCTTTCCCAGACCAGCGTGGTCGCGACCGGCTACGGGCCTGGCGACGAGGCGCTGGCCACGCTCGGCGTGGTCGGCCCCACCCGGATGGACTACCCCGGATCCATGGCGGCGGTGCGCGCGGTGGCGCGTTACCTCTCCCGGATCCTCGACGAGGCTTGAGCAGCAGACTCGATTCAAGGAAGATCAGCGAACTTCGATGGCAGGAAGACCGACGTTGGACCCCTATGAGCTCCTCGGTGTCGACAAGGACGCCGACGACGCAACGATCAAGAAGGCGTACCGGAAGCTGGCGCGCCAGTACCACCCTGACGTCAACCCGGACGCCGAGTCGCAGGAGAAGTTCAAGGAGATCTCCCACGCCTACGAGGTGCTGAGCGACCCGCAGAAGCGAGCTGCGTACGACCGCGGTGGCGACCCGTTCGCGGGCGGCTTCGGTGCGCAGGGCGCGGGCTTCTCGTTCACCGACATCATGGACGCCTTCTTCGGCGGCGCCGGTGCCGGCACCGGAGGCGCGGGGCGTGGCCCCCGTCCGCGCGTACGCCGCGGGCAGGACGCCCTCATCCGTCTCGACATCGACCTGGCCGAGGCCGCCTTCGGCGTCACCCGCGACCTCAAGGTCGACACCGCCGTCGTCTGTGACACCTGTGGTGGCGAGGGGGCAGCGGAAGGCTCCCACCCGATCCCGTGCGAGACCTGCCACGGCCAGGGTGAGGTCGCGGTCGTGCAGCGCTCCTTCCTGGGCGAGATCCGCACGCTGCGCCCGTGCTCGGCCTGCAACGGCTTCGGCACCGTCATCCCCGACCCGTGCCGCGACTGCAGCGGCGAGGGCCGGGTGCGCTCCCACCGCACCCTGACCGTCAAGATCCCGCCGGGCGTCGACGACGGCACCCGGGTGCAGCTCGCCGAGCAGGGCGAGATCGGCCCCGGCGGCGGTCCCGCCGGTGACCTCTACGTCGAGATCCACGTCGCCAAGCACGCCACCTTCACCCGCAGGGGCAACGACCTGCACTGCACCGCGAAGGTGCCGATGACCGCGGCCGCGCTCGGCACCACGCTCAACCTGCCGACGCTCGAGGCCGACCTCGTCGGTGAGGGCGCCGACCAGATCGACCCCGAGGACGCCTCGATCCAGATCGACCTCAAGCCCGGCACCCAGTCCGGCACCGACCACGTCCTGCGTGGCCGCGGTGTGCCCGGTCTGCGCGGCGGTCGCGGCGACCTGATCGTGACCATCAACGTGGAGACCCCCACCAAGCTCGACCTCGAGCAGGAGGCGCTGCTGCGCCAGCTCGCCGAGATGCGCGGTGAGGAGTCCGTCCAGGGCCAGCTCAAGGCGGCCCACAAGGGCGGCGTCTTCTCCTGGTTCAAGGACACCCTCAACGGGCACTGATCCTCGATGACTCTCCCCGTTCACCTCGTCGAGTCGCTCGTCGGCACCCGTGTCGGCGACGACATCGAGGTGACCGGCGACGAGGGTCACCACGCGGTCGTCGTACGCCGCCTCCGGGTCGGCGAGGAGGTCGTGCTGACCGACGGTGCCGGCGAGGGCGTCACCGGCACGATCACGCAGACCACCAAGAAGTCGATGACCGTACGTGTCGACGAGATCATCCTCGGCGACGCGCCGCCCGAGCCCGCGCTGACGGTCGTCCAGGCGCTGCCCAAGGGCGACCGCGGCGAGCTCGCCGTCGAGATGCTCACCGAGATCGGTGCCGCCAGCATCGTCCCGTGGGCGGCGACCCGCTCGGTCGCCGTCTGGAAGGGCGAGCGCGCGGTCAAGTCCCTGGCCCGCTGGCGGGCCACCGCCCGCGAGGCCGCCAAGCAGTCGCGCCGGCTGTGGCACCCCGAGGTCGAGCCGCTGGCCACCACCGACGCCGTCGTGTCCAAGATCGAGGCGGCCGACGTCGCCGTCGTGCTCCACGAGGAGGGCACCCTCCCGCTCGGCGCGGTCCCCGTCATCGACGAGGGCACCATCCTGGTCGTGGTCGGCCCCGAGGGCGGCCTGACGGAGGAGGAGATCTCCTTGTTCGAGAAGGCCGGCGCCACCACCATCCGTCTCGGCGGCGAGGTCCTGCGCACCTCCACGGCAGGCGTGGCGGCGAGCGCCGCCCTGTTGGCCCGCACCCGCCGCTGGGACTGACCGGCCGACTGACCGCCGACTGCTCGGCGTGGTGGGTTCGTCCTTCGAGGATGCCGGGTGAGTATGGAGGCATGAGGAGCACACGTACGCGTCCGGCCGGCGCCATGATCGCTCTTGCTCTCTGCGGCGTGCTGGCTGCCGGGTGCGGCAGCAACGATGCCGTCGCCGAGGATCCCAAGGTGTCGGCAGAGCCGTCCGAGGAGCCGTCGACGCTGCCACGAACCTCCGGACTGATCACGCTGGCGGCGCCGGCCGAGGGTGCGACGGTCTCGGACAGCTTCGAGGCGTCGGGAAAGGCGAACTCGACCGAGGCCAACGTGCCATGGGAGGTCCGGGACACCACCGGCGAGACGGTGCTGGAGGGCCACGCGACGGCCGAGGGCTGGATGGACAAGCTCTACCCGTGGAAGACCACGGTCGACGTCTCCGAGCTCGAGCCCGGGACGTACCTCTTCATCGCTCGCACCGACGACACCTCCGACGGCGAGGGGAAGCCTTCTGAGGAGGTTGGCGCCCGGATCACCGTCGAGTAGGAGATCATCGCTACCGTGATCGTCACCGAACGGCAGCTCAACCGGACCCTCCTGCTCCGCCAGCACCTGCTGTCGCGGGCCTCGCTCCCCCCGGCCGAGATGATCGAGCATCTGGTCGGCCTGCAGGCGCAGGAGACCTCGCCGCCGTTCTTCGCGCTGGCCGCCCGGCTGGAGTCGTTCGACCCCTACGCGCTCAGCGCACAGCTCGAGTCGAGCGCGCTGGTCCGGCTCTCCTCGCTGCGCTCGACGATCCACATGCACACCGCCGCCGATGCGGCCTTGATCAGGGCCTGGACCCAGCCGGTCCACGACTTCTACACCCAGCGGGTCGAGATCGTCCGCCCGGCGGCGCAGCTGGAGGGCTTCGTGGAGGCGGCCGAGGACGTACTCGCTCTCGGGGCGCTGCCCAATGCCGCCCTCGAGGCCGGTCTGGTCGAGCACTTCCCAGGCGTTCCGGCCAAGGCGCTGGGTCTGCGGGCGCGCAACGAGCTGCCGCTGGTACAGCTGCCGCCGCGAGGTCTGTGGAAGGGCTCGGGCGGGCTCGTCTACGACCTGCTCCCACGCTGGACGGGGGTGCCCCCGGTGGAGGTGGACGATGTCGTCCCGACACTGGCGCCGGAGATCGTACGCCGCTACCTGCTCGCCTTCGGGCCGGCGACCGCCGCCGACATCACCACGTGGTCGTCGCTGACGCGGCTGGGCCCGGTGGTCAAGCGGATCGAAGGGCTGGTGACCTACCGCGACGAGGCAGGCAAGACCCTCTACGACGTCCCGGACGCTCCGCTCGCCACCGGCGACGAGCACGCCCCGGTGCGACTGCTGGGGCGGTTCGACAACGTCTGGCTCTCGCACGCCAACCGGGAGCGGATCACCGCCAAGGGGACCCGGAAGGAGTGGGGCATCGGTGGCGGCGGCGCGGTCGTCATCGCCGGCGGCCACCTCATCGGTCTCTGGAAGCCGGTCGACGGCAAGGTCGAGGTCGTCAAGCTGCTCCGCGACCTCACCCCTGACGAGCGCGACGAGCTCGCCGAGGAGACCGTACGCGTCGAATCGCTGCTCGCGAGCTGACGCCGGAACTATCCAGTAGGAGCGGGGCCGAACACCCGCGTACCATGGACGCACCAGCCTCATGACGAGAAAGGGCCCGCTCCGGGCATCCATGACCGATCGACACCCAAGTCCGCTTCCGACCGACGCCTCCGCCCAGGGGGTCTCCGCTACGACCAAGCACACCGTGGTCGTTCCGAACAGCGTCGACATGGTGACCGTCCTCGGTCCGGCCGATGAGCACCTCGGGATCATCGAGGCCCACTTCGACGCAGACGTGCACGTGCGCGGCAACCGGATCACTCTCCACGGCGCCCCCAGCGAGATCGCGATGATCGAGCGGGTCCTGGAGGAGCTGGTCCAGATCATCCGCACCGGCCAGGGCGTCAGCGGCGAGACCGTTGAGCGCGTGATCGGCATGCTCCAGGCCGACACGACCGAGAAGCCGGCCGACGTGCTGAGCCTCAACATCCTGTCCAACCGCGGCCGGAGCATCCGTCCCAAGACGCTCAACCAGAAGCGCTACGTCGACGCGATCGACAAGCACACGATCACCTTCGGCATCGGCCCGGCCGGCACCGGCAAGACCTACCTGGCGGTCGCCAAGGCGGTCCAGGCGCTGCAGACCAAGCAGGTCACCCGGATCATCCTGAGCCGCCCGGCGGTCGAGGCCGGTGAGAAGCTCGGTTTCCTGCCCGGCACCCTGACCGAGAAGATCGACCCCTACCTGCGCCCGCTCTACGACGCGCTGCACGACATGATGGACCCGGAGCTGATCCCCAAGCTGATGGCGTCCGGGACCATCGAGGTCGCCCCGCTCGCGTTCCTCCGTGGGCGTAGCCTCAACGACTCCTTCATCATCCTCGACGAGGCGCAGAACACCACGCCCGAGCAGATGAAGATGTTCCTGACCCGGCTCGGCTTCGGCTCGAAGATCGTGGTCACCGGCGACGTGACCCAGACCGACCTCCCCAACGGCCAGAAGTCCGGGCTCCGGGTCGTGGAGGGCATCCTCGACGACGTCAAGGACATCAGCTTCAACAACCTGACCAGCCACGACGTCGTACGCCACCGACTGGTCGCCAAGATCGTCGCCGCCTACGAGGCGCACGACGTGCAGAGCCAGGGACGGGCCTCCGGAGAGGTTCGATGAGCACGGAGATCATCAACGAGTCCGAGCAGGAGATCGACGTCGAGCACGTCGCCAAGCTCGCTCGTTTCCTGCTCGAGCAGCTGCGCGTGCACCCGCAGGCCGACCTCCGGGTCAAGTTCGGCGACGAGGCCACGATCACCGAGCTCAACGAGCGCTACTTCGACACCGAGGGCCCGACCGACGTGCTGTCGTTCCCGGGTGACGAGCTGCTCCCCGGCCGCCTCGACGAGGAGCCGGAGGAGGGCGACCTGGGCGATATCATCATCGCCCCGACGATCGCGGCCAAGCAGGGAGAGGCAGCCGGCCACGGCACCGTGGCGGAGATCGAGCTGCTGACCACCCACGGCATCCTCCACCTGCTCGGCTACGACCACGTGGACCCCGACGAGCACGCCGAGATGTTCGGGCTGCAGGCCAAGCTGCTCAAGGCCTGGGGCTCCTCGGCCACCGCACCCGAGTAGGAGCACCACCACCACCCATGGACGATGCGAGGCTGCTGATCGCAGCCGCAGTTCTGGTCCTGATCGCCGGCATCTTCTCAGCCGCCGACGCGGCGCTCAGCGCCTTCTCCCGCGCCCGGGCCGCGGAGCTGGTCTCCGAGGGCCGCGCCGGCGCCAAGCGCCTGGTGGCGGTGGTCGGCGACCCCGCCCGCTACGTCAACACGGTGCTGCTGCTCAGGATGCTGTGCGAGATCGGTGCGACCGTGCTGGTCGCGCTGTGGGCGTACGACCTCTACCAGGGGCGCTGGTGGCCGACCGTGCTCACCACGACGGCGACGATGACCGTGGTCTCCTTCGTGGTCATCGGTGTCGGCCCCCGCACGCTGGGGCGCCAGCACCACGAGGGCATCGCCCTCGCGGTCGCCGGGCCGATCGGTGCGATCACCGCCATCCTCGGCCCGATCCCGAGCCTGCTGATCATGCTCGGTAACGCGCTCACCCCCGGCAAGGGCTTCCGCAAGGGCCCGTTCTCGACGGAGACCGAGCTGCGCGAGCTGGTCGACATCGCCGAGGCCTCCGACCTGATCGAGGCCGACGAGCGCCGGATGATCCACTCGGTCTTCGAGCTCGGCGACACCCGTGCCCGCGAGGTGATGGTGCCCCGCGGTGACATCGTCTTCCTGGAGCGCCGCAAGACCCTGCGCCAGGCGCTGTCGCTGTTCCTGCGCTCGGGCTACTCCCGGATGCCGGTGATCGACGACAGCCTCGACGACATCATCGGGATGGTCTACCTCAAGGACGTCGTCGCACGGGACTTCGAAGCGCCGGAGGTCGAGACCACTCAGCGGGTCGAGTCGCTGATGCGCAAGCCGACCTGGGTCCCCGACTCCAAGCCGGTCGACGAGCTGCTCGCCGAGATGCAGCAGCACCGCCAGCACATCGCGGTCGTCGTCGACGAGTACGGCGGCACCGCCGGCCTGATCACCATCGAGGACATCCTCGAGGAGATCGTCGGCGAGATCACCGACGAGTACGACATCGAGGACCGTGAGCCCCTCCACCTCGGCGACGGCTCCTGGCGGGTGCCCTCGCGCTTCCTGGTCAGCGATATCGAAGAGCTCATCGGCCTCCCCGTCGAGGAGGACGACGTCGACTCCGTACGTGGTCTGATGGCCAAGCATCTCGGCCTCGTGCCGATCCCGGGGACCGAGGTCGAGGCCCACGGGCTCCGCTTCGTGGCCGAGGAGGCTGCCGGCCGTCGGAACAAGATCGGTACCGTACGCATCAGCGTCGTCGTCCCGGCCGAGACCGAGGCCGACGGCGAGGACGAGCAGAGCGAGAAGACCGACAGGAAGAAAGAGGCACATGCCCGAGCAGAGTGAGCTCTCCGCGGAGGACCGCAAGCTGGTGACCCTGGCCCGGGCGACGCGTGCCCGCACCGGGGCGGCCGAAGGAGCAGCCGTACGCGACCTCGACGGCCGCACCTACGCCGCTGCCACCGTGGACCTGCCCTCGCTCCAGGTCTCCGCGATCGGCGTCTGCGTGGCGATGGCGGTGGCCTCCGGCTCCAAGGGACTCGAGGCCGTGGTCGTGCTCGGCGAGGCCGAGGAGGCCTCCGCGAACGACCTCTCGATCGTCAAGGAGTTCGCGGGCGAGGATGTCCCGGTCCTCGTCGGCGACCCGCGCGGCAACCTCCGCTGATCTCCTGCGGGCTGCTCAGCGAGCGGCTCGGTGGCCGCCGGTACCGCCGCCGGCCCCGCCGGACTCGGCGAGGAGCGGAAGGGTGCCCAGCTCGATCGTGACGTGGATCCCGTCCTCGTCTCGGTAGGCGGTGAGACCGTTCATGGTCGCCATGTCGACGCCCTTCTCACGCATGTGCACGACGATCTGATCGATCGCCAGCGCGAGCCGGGCCTGAGACACGGACTTGTTGCGCCACTTGACCTGGTTCTCGGTGAAGTAGGGGGTTGCCTTCTCGGCGAGCGTTGACACAGCGTCACGATGGGCAGCACTGGACATGGGGACCCTCCAGGGTGCACGAGATGGGGGCGCTCGACGGGAGCAGTCGGCGCTTGTGACTGTAAGCGAACGAACGTGAAAATCGAAACCCGAGATCCCAGGGCGCGAGTAAAGTGCGTGGAGTGACGGGTGAGACTGGTTGGCAACGACACACCGAGGCCGTCGAGCGGCTGACGGCCTCCTACAAGCGGATCCCTGACGGCGCTCCCGTCAGGCTGGCCAAACGCACCACCAACCTCTTCCGGGCCCGGGCGGCGACCGACGCCCCCGGTCTCGACGTCTCCGGGCTGGGCGGCGTGATCGAGGTCGATGCCGCGGCGGGCACTGCCGACGTACAGGGGATGTGCACCTACGAGGACCTCGTCGACGCCAC
This sequence comes from Nocardioides sp. NPDC127514, assembly GCF_040302125.1. Taxonomy (NCBI): domain Bacteria; kingdom Bacillati; phylum Actinomycetota; class Actinomycetes; order Propionibacteriales; family Nocardioidaceae; genus Nocardioides; species Nocardioides sp. NPDC127514. The sequence goes on from NZ_JBEORF010000014.1 coordinate 94,727, forward strand.
CTTGGCGCACGGGATGATCCCGTACGTCGTACCGCAGCTGCGCACGATCACGCTCGGTGGTGCGGTGACCGGGATGGGCATCGAGTCGACCTCGTTCCGCAACGGGATGCCGCACGAGTCGGTGCTGGAGATGGACATCCTGACCGGGTCGGGCGAGATCGTCACGACCCGACCGGGGGAGGACCTCTTCGACACCTTCCCCAACTCCTACGGCTCCCTCGGCTACGCCACCCGGCTCAAAATCAAGCTGGAGAAGGTGCCGGGCTACGTCGCGCTGCGCCACGTACGCTTCGACGACCTCGGCCTGCTCACCAAGACGATCGCGCAGATCACCGAGAGCAGGACGTACGAAGGGGAGCGGGTCGACGGGCTCGACGGTGTCGCGTTCGAGCCGGGGGAGTACTACCTGACCCTCGCGACCTGGACCGACCAGGCAACGCAGAACCCCAGCGACTACGGCGGCCAGCAGATCTACTACCGCTCGATCCAGCAGCGTGGCACTGATGTGCTGACGACCTACGACTACCTGTGGCGCTGGGACACCGACTGGTTCTGGTGCTCGGGCGCCTTCGGCGCGCAGAACAAGTACCTCCGCAGGGTGTGGCCGCGCCGACTGCGGCGCTCGGACGTCTACATGAAGCTGGTCGGCCTGGACCGGAGGTTCGGCATCGCCGACAAACTCGACGCGCGTGCCGGACGGCTCATGCGGGAACGGGTGATCCAGGACATCGAGGTCCCGGTCGAGAACCTTCCGGCGTTCCTGGAGTGGTTCGACGCCGAGATCGGGATGCGGCCTGTGTGGCTGTGCCCGCTGGTGTCCCACGGGACGAGCACAGGAGGGAAATGGCCGACCTACCCGCTCGAGGCGGGCCGGACGTACGTCAACGTCGGTTTCTGGGGCACGGTCCACGTCGGCCCCGGCGCCGTCAACGCCCCCAAGAACCGTGCGATCGAGGATCAGGTCCACGAGCTCGGCGGGCATAAATCGCTCTACTCCGAGGCGTTCTACGACAAGGATGTCTTCAACGCTCTCTATGACGGGGACAACCTCGCGGCCGTGAAGGCGAGGTATGACCCCGCCAACCGGTTGACCGATCTGTACAGCAAGGCGGTGAAGAGACTGTGAACCACATTGCAGAGACCATCAACGAACTCTTCGACGGTGGGCTGCCCATCAAGCTCACCGCGTACGACGGCAGTGTCGCCGGCGACAAGGACTCTCCCTTCGGGATGGAGATCCTCAACCCGCGTGGGCTCGCGTACCTGCTGACCGCGCCGGGCGACCTCGGCCTGGCACGTGCCTACGTCAGCGGTGACATGGCCCTGCACGGCATCCATCCGGGCGACCCCTACCCGCTCCTGGACCTGATCCTGGACAAGACCGACTTCAAACGGCCGAGCCCTCGGGAGACGGTCGACATGGTGCGCGCGCTCGGGGCGAAGAACTTCGTCCCGCCCAAGCCACCGCCGCAGGAGCACCTGCCGGCGTGGCGGCAGCGGGCCGAGAACGTACGCCACCTCTCCGGCCGGGCGATCAGCGCGCTGCCGTGGACGCGGCACTCGCCCGAGCGCGACGCCGATGCGATCCACCACCACTATGACGTCTCCAACACCTTCTACGAGTACGTCCTCGGCCCGTCGATGACCTACACGTGTGCGCTCTACCCGACCGACGACGCCACGCTCGAGGAGGCGCAGGCGGCCAAGTACGACCTGATCTGCCGCAAGCTCGGGCTCGAGCCCGGGATGCGGCTGCTCGACATCGGCTGCGGCTGGGGCGGGATGGTGCGCCACGCGGCCAAGCACTACGGCGTCAAGGCGCTCGGTGTCACGCTCTCGCGCGAACAGGCCAACTGGGCCCAGAAGGCGATCAAGGCCGATCGTCTCGACGACGTCGCCGAGGTGCGCTTCTCCGACTACCGCGACGTGGTCGAGGGGGACTTCGACGCGGTCAGCTCCATCGGGCTCACCGAGCACATCGGCGTGGCCAACTACCCGGCCTACTTCGGCTTCATCAAGAGCAAGCTGCGTGACGGGGGCCGGCTGCTCAACCACTGCATCACGCGTCCCGACAACGTCTCGAAGGCGAACGCGGGAGCGTTCATCGACCGCTACGTCTTCCCCGACGGCGAGCTGATCGGCTCGGGCACCATCGTGTCCGCGATCGAGAACGCCGACCTCGAGGTGCAGCACCACGAGAACATCCGGGTCCACTACGCCAAGACCCTCACGGCGTGGAACGACAACCTCCGCGACAACTGGGACGCCTGCGTCAACGAGGTCGGCCTCGGCACCGCGAAGGTCTGGGGCATCTACATGGCCGGTTCCCGGATCGGCTTCGAGCGCAACAACATCCAGCTCCACCACGTGCTCGCGACCAAGACCGTCGAAGGGCTCTCGGGCTACCCGCTGCGGCACACCTTCTGAGCAGGACGAGGTTCGGGTGGGCGAAAGTGGCAGGTCAGGCGGCGATCTGACGGCCACTTTCGCCCACTCGTTCGTCCGGCAGTCCCCAGATGCGTCGCAACGCCGCGGTGCCTGGCTTCGAGAAGAGTGAGGCCTCCAGAAGCCTCCACCACGGTCGGACGTCGTCGACGGTGAGCTCTCGGCCGAGCGCGTCCGTCGCCGCCCGCAGGATCTGCCAGCCGTCGTGACGGACCTGGCTGGCGATCCAGCCGTGGCGTACGTATCCCGCCTTGGCGAGGTCGGCATCCCGGGTGCGGTCGCGGCGGTATTGGCCACGCTCGCGGTGCTGGGCGCCGTCGTACTCCTGCAGCGTGCTGGTCCCGGTCACCACGAGGTCGGCGCGTCCGATGAAGACTCCACGAGCGTCATGGATGTCGACCTGGGGCTCGACCTCGATCCCGCAGGCGGTGTGCAGGATCCGGAGGACCGACTCCCAGGCCGACTCGGCGCGACGGTCGCACGAGCGTGATGCCTCGCGCAGCCGAGGGGAGCCCGGCCGCCCGGTCGCGGCGACGGCCTCGAGGTCGGCGAGGGTGCACTTCTCCAGATGGAGAGCGCTGTCTATCAGCACGACCAGGTCGAGCACGCCGAGGTCCCGGGCGCAGGCCAGGATCGCCTCGGCCACCGGGGCGACCCACAGACCATCGATCTCGGTCGCGGCCGGGGCCCGCCGATGCCGAGTGATGCGCAGCTCGGGCCGGCGGATGCGTACGGACGACTCGAGCAGCGCGACGAACGTCGGGACGTCGTCCGGGAGTGGCGGGAGCCAGAGACCGTGGAGCCGGGCCGCGGTCAGTCCGGTGAACGTGGCCGAATCCGGAAGCACCTCGGCCCACGCGGCGAGCTCGGCGCGCCAGCGCTCGTCTCCGTCAAGGCCGGCCGGCACGTACACGCCATGGCCGATCCGCTCCCAGGTCGGCCCCCGGCGCCGAGGCTGCCGCGGCCGTCGCCGCTTCCCTTTCGTGGTCATACGCCCCAGCATCCCCGGGAGCACCGACACTCCTGGCCTGACCAGCAACAATGGGCGAAAGCGGCAGGGAATCCTGAGATCCGGGTGCCGCTTTCGCCCACTTCGTCGTGCGGCGGTGTCGGAATCGACGCATCCTGTTCGTGGAGTAGGTGAAACATCCTTTCCAACTGAAGGAGACCGCCATGAAGACCCACAACCTTGCCGAGATGTACGACGCCCCGCCCATGTCCTGGGAGGAGGTCACCGCTCGCCTCGACCAGGGGTTCAACCAGGGCCCTGGGTCGCAGGAGGGCGAGCCCGGGCGCTACACGACATGGGTGAGCACGATCAACGCCGACGGCGGTCCGCACGTGAACGCCATCGGCGCGATCTGGCTCGACGGCAGCTTCTACCTGGTCACCGGCCCGGGGACGCGGCGCGGGCGCAACCTCGCCCGCGATCCCCGCTGCGCGCTGTCGCTCTCGGTGCGAGAGTTCGACCTGGTCGTGGAGGGCCGCGTGACGCGGGTCCTCGGCGACGAGCTCGAGCGAGTGGCCAAGCACTACCACGACGACGAGGGCTGGCCGGCCGAGGTCGACGAGTCGGGCGAGGCCGTCACCGCGCCGTTCAACGCGCAGAGCGCGGGCCCGGCGCCCTGGCACGTCTTCCGCATCGACGCGACCTCCGCCCACGCGGTCGCGACCGTCGAGCCCTACGGTGCGACCCGCTGGAGGTTCTGATGACCGACCTGTTCGCCGGGCTGCCGGTCGCGGACCTGGCCCGAGCGGCCCGCTGGTACGAGGCCCTGCTCGGCGGCCCGCCGGCCTTCTACCCCAACGACGTCGAGGCCGTCTTCGAGGTGATCGAGCACGGCTACGTCTACGTCGAGGTGAAGCCCGAGCTCGCCGGCAGCGGCTTCGTCACCCTCTTCGTCGACGACCTGGACACCCGCCTCGCCGCGATCGCCGACCGTGGTCTGCGGCCGGAGTCGCAGGAGACGTACGACAACGGGGTCCGCAAGACCATCTTCCGCGACCCCGACGGCAACGAGATCGGGCTGGGCGGTGGCCCGGCCTGATCAGGCCGGGATGCCGTGCTCCTTGGCGTAGGCACGTCGGCACGATGCGGCGCAGAAGCCGATGGTCTCGCCGTCGTGCTCCAACGTGATCGCTCCGCGGCCGAGGGTGACCTGCATGCCGCACACCGGATCGATGACGACGCCCTCGGGGAGGTCGACCTCGCCCGCGCTTTGTCGCGCACGGAACTCCTCGGTCATCCAGCTCGTCAGGTCGTCCGCCGTCGCCGGTCTGCCGTTGAGCCCGATGCTGCCGTCCAAGATGCCGACGAGGTTGATCCAGAGGTGCCCGCCCGGCCTGGTCCAGCCGTGGTCGCGGTCGAGTCTGCGTACGCCGGCACGGACGGCTCCGGACAACGGGCGAGACATCTCCTCCCGCCACCCCTCGGGAACGGTGGCCGTGATGACCAGGGGCGGTGGGGCCGGCGCTGCCCACGCCCCGTCGCCGGTGCTCCATCCGACGAGCTCCCGGAAGGCGATGTGGGTCACCGCCCGGCCGCGAGCCATCGTCTCCTCCGGCGCGCTGACGCCCGCGGTGAGGAGCGAGATCACCGCGTTGGTCAGCGTCGCGCGGTCGCCGTCGGTGAGTGCGCCGGCCGGAGCGGCGATCTCGATCAGGAACACGTCAGGCCCCCTCGTGGTGGGCCTCGGGGTCGAAGCCGTCGGGAGCGCGATCGATGAACGCGGTGATCGCGGCGATCCGCCCGGACCCGTCCAGATCCAGGACGTCCGTACCCTCGGCGAACGAGCCCTCCTCCTTGCGGATGTCCCAGCGCACGCGGACGTGCCCGTGGTGTGAGTCGGGCTCGGTGCGGGCCACGAACGTGAAGTCGCCGACGCCCTCGGCGAACTGGTGGGTGAAGTCGATCAGCGCCTCGAGGCCCGTGGACTCGCCGATCGGGGTGGAGCGAGCGACGTCGTCGGCGAAAAGGGTGGCGCCGAGGGTGCGCTGCTCCTCGGCGGAGAGGTTCCAGAACGAGACGTACGCCTCGGCGGTGGCGGCAGGTGAGCGGGGTGTGGTTTCAGTCGTCATGGCCATGACGATCCGCCTCCGGGCGAGCCCTGTCGATTACCTCTGGGGTAGTTGCCGCGCCGCGCTCCGCCCGGCAGCCTGGGTGCATGACAACGGCCCAGCTGAGCGTCGGAGAGCTGCTTCGGGACTGGCGCGAGCGGCGCCGTCGCTCGCAGCTCGAGGTGGCGATCGCGGCCGACGTGTCGGCCCGCCACCTCAGCTTCATCGAGACCGGCCGGTCGGGCCCGAGCCGGACGATGATCGAGCGGCTCTGTGAGGAGCTCGAGGTGCCGCTGCGTGAGCGCAACCGGCTCTATCTCGCGGCAGGGTTCGCGCCCGTCTACCAGGAGCGGCCGCTCGACGACCTCGGCGCCGCCAGGTCCGCCGTCGAGGCGGTGCTCACCGCCCACGAGCCCTATCCGGCCTGCGCGGTCGACGTCCGCTGGGACATGGTGGCGACCAACCGGCCGATGGAGCTCTTCCTGGCTCCGCTGCCGGACGCGTTGCGGCAGCCTCGGCTCAACATGCTGCGCGCGACGTTGCATCCCGACGGCCTGGCGGCGCAGGTGCGCAACTACACGCAGTGGCGGGCACACGTCGTCGGCCGCATCCGCCGGCAGCTCGACCGCACCGCGGCCGATGGGCTGGTCGAGCTCCTCGAAGACGTGGAGGGCTATCCGGCCCCGCCCGGAGCCGACGTGGAGGCACCGGCGGTCACGGCGAGGGACGGCGCCCTGCCGGTGCTGCCGCTGCTGCTGCGTACGAGCTTCGGCGATCTGTCCTTCCTCTACGTCCTCTCCGTGATCGGCGCGCCTCGTGATGTCACGGTCGACGAGATAGCGGTGGAGGCGATGTTCCCGGCAGACGACGCGACTCGGGAGGCTCTGCTCGCCATCAGCCACGAATGAGTGCGGCGCTGATGCGGGCGGGCCGCGTCGGCGCGGATAACCTTGAGGCGATGAGTGTCAAGGCCCAGCAGTACGCCGCGGAGGTGCTGCGGCGCGAGCAGATCACGCCCCACCTCGTACGTCTGGTGCTCGGCGGTCCCGGCCTGGCCGGGTTCGAGTCCACCGGGATCCCCGACGAATGGGTCGGGCTGGTCGTCCCGGGGCAGTTCCAGTCGCGCTACTACACCGTCCGGTCATGGCAGGGTGGTGAGCTGACCCTCGACGTCGTCGTCCACGATGTCGGTCTGGTGACCGAGTGGGCCACGCGCACCGACCCTGTCGGGCAGACGGTCACGATCACCGAGCCCAAGGGCTCGTACGCCGCGCCCGACGGCGCGCAGTGGCTGCTGCTGGTCGGCGACCTGACCGCGATGCCGGCCATGGCGCGGATCGCCGAGACCACCACGCTGCCGACGCGGATCTGGGCCGAGACCCCGGACGACCTGCCCGGATACCTTCCCGGGACCGCCGTCGTCACCTGGTCCACGCCGCCGTCGGAGACCTCCTCCGACCTGGCGGCAGCCGTGGAGAAGATCGAGTGGCCCGAGGGCGACGGCTACTTCTGGATGGCCGGTGAGTCCAGCCAGATGCGGGCGATCCGCAAGCATCTGATGCGCGAGCGGAAGCTCGACTCCCACGCCTACGACGTGATGGGCTACTGGCGCGGTGGCGGCCAGAAGCGGCAGCCGCGCTCGGTCGATCCCGGACCGGTGTGGCGTGAGGGCAAGGCCCAGGGGCTCACCGATGAGCAGATCTGGCAGCGATACGACGAGCAACAGGAGCAACAGTGACCGAGCCGAGCCCGGCGCCGCCAGCACACGAATTTCGGAGCGGCTTCGTGTCGTTCGTCGGACGCCCCAACGCGGGCAAGTCCACCCTGACCAATGCGCTGGTCGGCACCAAGGTGGCGATCACCTCCGACAAGCCGCAGACGACTCGTACCGTGGTCAAGGGCATCGTCCACCGACCCGACGGCCAGCTGATCCTGGTCGACACCCCGGGCATCCACCGGCCGCGTACGCTGCTCGGCGAGCGCCTCAACGACCTGGTCGAGGCCACCTGGACCGAGGTCGACGTGGTCGCGATCTGCTTCCCGTGCAACGAGAAGATCGGCCCCGGTGACCGCCGGATCGCGGAGAACGCCAACAAGCTCAAGAAGGGCATCAAGCGGGTCGCGGTCGCCACCAAGACCGACCTCGCCACCCCCGAGCAGATCGGCGAGCACCTGATGTCGATCCAGACCCTCGGGGTCGAGCTCGGCATCGAGTGGGCCGAGATCGTCCCGGTCTCCAGCGTCGGCGGCGACCAGGTCGACCTCCTCGGTGACCTGCTGATCAAGCTCCTTCCCGAGGGACCGCCGCTCTATCCCGACGGCGAGCTCACCGACTCTCCCGAGGAGATCATCGTCGCCGAGCTCATCCGCGAGGCAGCCCTGGAAGGCGTACGCGACGAGCTCCCGCACTCCATCGCCGTCGTCGTCGAGGAGATGCGTCTGCGTGAGGACCGCCCGGAGGACAAGCCGCTGATGGACATCCACGCCTTCCTCTACGTCGAGCGCGACTCCCAGAAGGGCATCGTGATCGGCCACAAGGGCTCACGGCTCAAGGACGTCGGTCAGCGCGCACGCCTGCAGATCAAGGAGCTGCTCGGCATGCCGGTCTACCTCGACCTGCACGTCAAGATCGCCAAGGACTGGCAGCGGGATCCGCGGCAGCTGCGCAAGCTCGGGTTCTAGTCCCAGACGTCTCACCGGTCACAGCGCTCGGGTGTTTCCTGCACTTCTCAGGTGTTGCAATGCCCGAGAAGTGCAGGAATACCCGGTTAACCGGGTATTCCAACAGCCCTAGCTCGGCGCCCAGCAAATCCCGTACGTCTGCCCGCCCTGCCACTGCTCGGCGCTGGGGAACTCCCAGGACCACTCGTACTTGAGCGGGTCGTCGGCGACCTCGGCGGCCGCGGCCTTGCAGTCCTCGGCGCCGGCGCTGTTGACCTTCGACTCGCCGGGGTACTTCCCGGAGCCGAGGTCGATGACCGACAGGGCACGCCAGGTGTGCTTGAGGGAGCAGGGGACGCGCTTGAAGGACTCGGACTTCGGCGAGGCCGTGCCGCACATCCGGAACGGCTCGGCGGTCTTGGAGTCGCCCAGGACGCCCTTCATGTTGCCCTTGAGGGTCATCAGGGCCTGGGGACCGGCGATGCCGATGACGTCGCAGCGGAACCAGTTGGCGCCGGCCTCGGACTCCTTGATCGTCGGCGTGAACCAGACCGGGCGCAGCATCGAGAGGCGCAGGTCGTCGGCGTCGCCACCGAGGTACTTGGTGACCTTGTTGGGGCACGCCTCGGCGACCTGGGCCGCGACCTGCTCCGAGTCGACGGCGACGAGGTGGCCGTCGACGACGTTCCTCAGTCGGCCCACGGCGTACGTCTGGGTGGTGTGCTTGCCCTTGCAGGAGACCGCGGTGCCACCGGCGGTCGGGGCCAGCGCCTCGTCGTAGGTGAGGTTGTAGCAGGCCCCCTCCTTCGGGGAGGGCGCCGCAGATGCGGAGGCGGACGGAGGCGCCGACGAGGGTGACGGAGCCGACTTCGGCTCGCCCCCGCCGCATCCGGCGAGAGCCATGGCCCCCACGACGACGAGAGCGCCCCACAACGGCGCCGCTCGCTTCGGGCTCCGCTTCAGCGTGTCTCGCATGCTCACTCCTCGGTCACCGCCCAGCAGACCGCCCAGCGGTTGCCGGCGTTCCACTCCTTCTCTCCGAACCATGTGTACCCGTAGTCAAAGCTTTCCGGGTAACCCATCCAGGCCTGGACCGAGCCCTTGCAGTACTGCGAGGCCTTCTTCTTCGACTCCGCCACACCGAGGAACTTGGTCTTGTCCTCGCCCAGCTTGATGGTCGTCACCGCCCGCATCTGGTGCGGCTCGGAGCAGGGCACCTTCGCGGAGGCGACCGTCTTGCCCTGCGCGCACACCATCCAGCGGTCCTCGATGTCCTCGATGTTCTTGACCTTGAGGAGGTTGCGGGTGGTGGTCGGCAGGTCGACGTACTCGGCGCCCTGCTGGCCGCCACCGACCACGTCGCAGCGGATCCAGCGCGCGCCCTCGTCCCAGGCCTTCTCCGAGGGGCCGAAGTAGACGTGGGAGAGCATCGAGCGCATCAGCACGCTCTGGTTGGTGCCGACGTACTTCTCCAGCAGCTTGCGGCACTGGCTGAAGGCCCACTCGTTGACCTTCTCGTCGCCGTACTCCGCGTCCTTGAACTCGTCCGGGAGCGGTCCGGCGCCGAAGGTCTCGGCGTTGTGCGGCTCGTCGCAGGCGACGTACTTGTCGAAGTTGTAGGCCTCGGCGACGTCCTCGTGGGTGAGGTTGCGGCACTTGCCGACCTCGGGCAGCGCGGTCGAGTCCACCTGCTTCGGGTCCTCGCCCTTGGCAGCCGCCCGATCACCACCGCACCCGCTGAGCGCGAGGACGGCGAGCACCACGATCAGGAGCGACACAGATGTCGTACGTCTGGGGGTATGGCCGATCACGGGGATCGACTCTACTTGCGAATCCTGAGCAGGGCCGAAAGCCCAGAGCGGGGCACAGCTCAGTCGAGGACGGCCGCGAGCGTGGCTCCCAGCTCGTACGCCGCCTCGACATGCGCGTCCTCGACGTCGCCCAGGACGTCGAGGATGTCGTAGGACTGGGCCCACCCGAGCGCACCGACGATGGACTGCACCGAGCGGATCGCGCCGGTGGTGTCGTAGCGGCCGTGGACGTAGAAGCCATAGGGCCGCTTGGCGGTGGCACCCGCCGACTCACCGGCGCCGCCAGAGGGGTCGAGCGCGCCGCCCACGTCCAGGAAGATCGAGTCGAAGAAGTGCTTCAGGGCGCCCGACATATAGCCGAAGTTGGCGCTCGTGCCGAGGACATAGCCGTCGGCGGCCAGGACGTCGTCGGCCGTCGCCTCCAGCGCGGGTCGTACGACGACCTCGACCCCCTCGATCTCGGGATCGTTGGCGCCGGAGACCACCGCGTCGGTCAGACGCCGCAGCGACCGGGTGGGGGAGTGGTGGACGACGAGCAGGCGAGGCATCAGCCGTCAGCGCCCAGACGGCGGCCGGTGACCTCCTTGGGACGCAGCCGTACCCACAACGGACGCGGCCCGGCCGGCCAGGGGTGGAGGTTCTTGACGAGGTCGGGGATCTGGTCGTCGCGGTAGAGGATCTCCGCGTGTCCCTTGAACAGCGCCGACCAGCCCACATGGGTGTCGGGGTCGAGGTCGTCGACCAGCAGCGCGACGGCGCTTTCGTCGATCTGCTCGGCCATCGAGGAGTGCGCGGAGGTGCGGATCCAGAGCGCTTCCTCGTGCACGACGTGGTTGACCGGTAGCACCACCGGGCCGCGCGGGCCGGTCCAGCCGATCCGGGACACCTGGGTGTCCGTCGCGAGCCGCCAGGACTCCTCGACCGTGAGCTCTTCCAGTTGGGCCACGCCTGTTCCTCCCCTTGGTTGTCACTTCGGTGCCAGTCTGCCAGTTCTGTTCTGTTATTGTTACCGAGTCATGATGCGCAGCCTCCTCCTTAGCTGCCGCAGCGGGGTCTGAGAAAGCCGGACTCCCTCGCTGCGGAGGTCCGACGTGCGCCGGCACTCGCTCCCACCTGATGAGGACTCCATGACCAACCTGAGCAACTCCAGCAACCAGCAGAAGCCGTCGGGGATGCCGTTCGAGCGCTATCGCGCGTTCGTGCCCGTCGACGTACCCGACCGCACCTGGCCGACGAAGAAGATCACCAAGGCTCCGCGCTGGCTCTCCACCGATCTGCGTGACGGCAACCAGGCCCTGATCGACCCGATGACGCCGGCCCGCAAGCTGCGGATGTTCGAGCTCCTGGTCGCGATGGGCTACAAGGAGATCGAGGTCGGCTTCCCGTCGGCGTCGCAGACCGACTTCGACTTCGTGCGCAAGCTGATCGAGGACGACCGGATCCCCGATGACGTACAGATCTCGGTCCTGACGCAGGCGCGTGAGGACCTCATCTCGCGCACCGCCGAGTCGATCGCCGGCGCTCCGCGCGCCACGATCCACCTCTACAACGCCACCGCCGAGCTGTTCCGCCGGGTCGTGTTCAACGTGACCCCGGCCGAGTGCATCGGGATCGCGGTCCGCGGCACCGAGATGGTGATGAAGTACGCCGAGGAGCACGTCCCCGAGCTGATCGGCACCGAGGACTTCGGCTACCAGTACAGCCCGGAGATCTTCACCCAGACCGACACCGACTACGCGCTCGAGGTCTGCGAGCGGGTCTCGGACGTGTGGCAGCCGGAGGCCGGCCGGGAGATCATCCTCAACCTGCCCGCCACCGTGGAGATGTCCACCCCGAACACCTACGCCGACCAGATCGAGTACTTCGGCCGGGGCCTGACCCGCCGCGAGCACTCCGCCATCAGCCTCCACCCGCACAACGACCGCGGCACCGCGGTCGCGGCCACCGAGCTGGGCCTGATGGCCGGCGCCGACCGCGTCGAGGGCTGCCTGTTCGGCCACGGCGAGCGCACCGGCAACGTCGACCTGGTCACCCTGGGCATGAACCTCTTCTCCCAGGGCATCGACCCGCAGATCGACTTCAGGGTCGGCGGCGGCATCGACGAGATCCGCCGTACGGTCGAGTACGTCACCAACATCAACGTCCACCCGCGCCACCCCTACGCGGGCGACCTGGTCTACACCGCCTTCTCCGGCTCCCACCAGGACGCCATCAAGAAGGGTCTGGAGGACCTCGACCGGATCGCCGCCGAGGCCGGCAAGCCGACCAGCGAGATCCCGTGGGAGGCGCCCTACCTGCCCATCGACCCCAAGGACGTCGGCCGCACCTACGAGGCCGTCATCCGGGTCAACAGCCAGTCCGGCAAGGGCGGCGTTGCCTACCTGCTCAAGACCGAGCACTCCTTGGACCTGCCGCGTCGCGCGCAGATCGAGTTCAGCCGCGTGGTCCAGCAGCACACCGACACCGAGGGTGGCGAGGTCAGCCCCGAGGAGATCTGGTCGATCTTCTCCGCCGAGTACCTCGAGCGCGAGGAGCCGTACGCCCTGGAGAGCTGGTCCTCGGTGACCGACGCCGAGGGCGGCGACGAGCAGGTCGTCGACCTGCGGGTCCGCGGCGAGGAGCGCACCTACAAGGGCGTCGGCAACGGCCCCGTGGCCGCGTTCGTCGACGCGCTGAAGGAGGCCGGCGCCGAGATCCGCGTCCTCGACTACGCCGAGCACGCCCTCTCCGCCGGTGGCGACGCAGCCGCGGCCGCGTACGTCGAGTGCGAGATCGCCGGCGAGATCGTCTGGGGCATCGGCATCCACGAGAACATCGTCACCGCCTCCCTGCGGGCCGTCGTCTGCGCGGCCAACCGCGCCCAGGCGGTCACGATCCCGCGCGGCTGAGGTTCTGCCGGGACCTGCCGAGTCGGCGCGTTCGAACGCGCCGACTCGGCGTCCCGGGCAGCCCGATCACCAGACCCACGGCGACGACCGCGGTGCCCAGCCACACCATCGGTCCGGGGACGATCCCGTTGAGGGGTACGCCGAGGCCGGCCGCGGCCACGGGCACGACGCCGGTGAGCAGGCCGGCGCGCCCGGAGCCGAGCCGCCCGACCGCGGTGAACCAGAGCAGGAACGCGAGCGTGGTGACGACCACGGCCAGATGGAGCGCGGCGAGCAGGTCGACGGCGTCGAGCGTGGTGACGGCGGCCGGTCCCTCGGCCACGACGCCGATGAGGGCCATGCCGGCGGCCGCCATCCACACCGAGTGGAACGAGACGCCGAAGGCACCCAGGCGAGCGAGGACCGGCACCGCCAGCAGCGTGAAGCCCGCCTCGCAGACGAGGACGAGGATCGCGTAGCCGATGCCCGCCGCATCGGTCCGTCCGAAGCCCTGGACCAGGATCGCTCCCGTCGTCACGACCGTGGCGCCGATGATCACCGGGCGCGCCGGGAGCGTGCGGGTCGCGATCGCCGGGACGACCGCGAGCAGCATCGGGACCGCGGCCACGGCCACCCCGATCACCGCCGGTTCGGCATGGGCGACGCCTCGGACGACGCCGACGTTGAAGAGCACCAGCCCCACGGTCGCCACCCCGGCCAGCCAGAGCCACTCGCGCCCGCGCGGGCGCGGCACCCGCCAGCCGGTGACGCGCGCGACCACGAGCAGGAGCAGGGCGGCGAGGGCGTAGCGGACGCACTGGAGGGTGAAGAGCGGAGCATCCGTGATCGCCGCCGAGACCGCGACGCTGCTGCCGACGCAGACCATCCCGGCCGCGGCGAAGGCGATGCCGATCAGGGTGCCGCGGTGCAGCGCTGTTCCGTCGGCGGTATCGGGGTGTGGGAGGGCTTCGGTGGTCATGTCTACCAGGTTCGCTCGCACTTGGTCTGGCAGACAGATCCAAACCATGTGTGACAGAGTGGACCAAGTGACGGGAGCGGACTTCCTCCAGCTCGACCCGGCCGGGGTGCAGCCGGGCGGCCTGGCGACCTGGCTCACCGGTGCGCTTCGCGACGCGGTGGCCGACGGCCGGCTCGCGGTCGGCGCCCGGGTGCCGGCATCGCGCACCCTCGCCACCCAGCTCGGCGTCTCGCGCGGGGTGGTGGTCGAGGCGTACCAGCGGCTCACCGACGAGGGACTGCTCTCCGCCCGCAGCGGCGGCGGCACGCGGGTGAGCGCGGTCCCCGGAGCCGTACGCCGCCTCGGTGCCGCCACGCGCCTGCCGACGCCCGACCTGGACCTCTCCCCGGGAGTGCCCGACCTCTCGGCCTTTCCGCGGGCCGCGTGGGCGAAGGCGTCACGGGAGGTGCTCACCGAGATCGGCAGCGCCGACCTCGGCTACGGCGACCCGCGCGGCGTGCCGGCGCTGCGGGAGGCGCTCGCGGTCTGGCTGGGCCGCACCCGCGGCCTCACGGTCTCTCCCGACGAGATCCTGGTGATCAACGGCGTCGCCCAGGGACTCGTGCTCCTGGCACGCTGGCTCGAGGAGCGCGGCCGGACCAGGGTCGGCTTCGAGGAGCCGGGATCGTACGGCGGCCGCGTGCACCTGCAGCGGTGGGGGATGACGACGGTCCCGGTGCCGGTGGACGGCGAAGGTCTGGACGTCGCGGCGCTCGATGCCAGCGGCGTCGACGCCGTCGTGGTCACGCCCGCGCACCAGTTCCCGACCGGGGTCGTGCTCTCCCCGCAGCGGCGCCGGGAGCTGGTCGAGTGGGTCCGGGCGGTGCCACACCGGCTGGTGATCGAGGACGACTACGACGCCGAGCACCGCTACGACCGGCCGCCGGTCGCGGCCGTGAAGGTGCTCGCACCCGACCAGATCGTCCACCTCGGCAGCGTCTCCAAGACGCTCGCGCCCGCGATGCGGATCGGCTGGCTGGTCGCCCCGTCCGGGATGCAGGAGGAGCTGGTCGAGGCGCGCTACTGGCTCGACCTGGCCAGCCCGGCCCTACCCCAGATCACCTTGGCGCGGATGCTCACCTCGGGTGCCTTCGAACGGCACCTGAGGCTGGTCCGGCAGCGACACAAGGCTCGCCGCGATGCACTGCTCGAGGCGCTCGGCGAGCATCTCCCGGCGGTTCGGGTCGGAGGCGTCGCGGCCGGGCTGCACGTGCTGGCGACCCTCCCCGACGGCGTCGACGACGCGGCGGTCGCCGAGGCGGCGCTCGAGGCGGGCATCGCCGTCCACCCGTTGAGCCGGCACCGAGAGGGTGAGGGGCCGCCCGGCCTGGTGATCGGCTACGCGGCGACGACCCCTGACCGCCTCCGGGAGGCGGTCAGGCGCCTGGCGCCGCTGATCTCCTAGGGTCTCCTAGGAGCCGACGTCGTACTTCGCGCAGAGGCCGATCCGGCTGCCGGAGTTCCAGGCAGACTCGAACGGAGGCTTGAACATGGTCGCGTCCGTCGGACAGCCGGCCAGACCCTGGGCGTTCGTCTCGGCCTGGTCGGGGTAGGCGTCACCGGTCATCTCGAAGGTGTCGACCACGACGTAGTCATGGGTCGTCCCGCAGCGAACGATCTTGTCGACGGTGCTGTCGATGCACGCTCGCAGGTCCGCCGGGGCCGGGATCGGGTCCTCGGGCAGGTCGACCAGCGGGGCCTTCAGGACCGTCACGACGATGTCGCACCTGACATAGCGGTCGCCGTCGTTCCAGGTCGACTCCTTGGGCCAGTACCAGTTCACCAGGTAGGCCGTGCGGGCCATCATCTCGGGACGCAGCCCGAGCCCGGTCTCGATGCGGCTGTAGCAGGCGGCGCCGGCGGCCTCGTTGTCGTTGTAGTTCTCGACGTCGGTGGCCACGTGGAACGTGTAGAGCGTGTGCGGCTCCGCGCAGTCGACCGGGGCCGTCTCGTCGACGAACGTGTTGCCCGCGTCGAAGTCGAGGTCGCGGCACTCACCGGCCTCGGGGATGTCGCTTCCGGCGCTGCTCACCAGATAGATGAGGCCGCCGATCAGGCCGATGACCACGACCGCGGCGATCGCGCCACCGACGAGCAGCCCGGTGCGCCGCTTCGGCCGCCGCTGGGACCCGGCGCTCGTCGGAACGGTGGTCGGCTGGTCGAACGGCGATCCGGTGGGTGGCCTGCTGGGCGGCCCGCTGGGTGGTGGTCCGCTGGGCGGGCCGACGGGCGGCACGGGGGCCGCCGACTTCTGCCACGGCGAGGTCGAGGTGGGCGGCGGAGGCTGAAGCGCGGTGGGGGTGTGTGGCGCGCCGGCGGCACCAGCGCCCTGGACCGCTGCGCGAAGGGCGTCGCCGAAGGAGCGGGCATCGGGCCAGCGGTCCTCGGCCCCGGGCTCCAGCGCCCGGCCGATGGCCTGGCTGATCGAGGCGGGAAGGGGACGCACGGTGCCGGCTTCGGGCACCCGGGAGGTGAGGCCGAGCGCGGGGGCGGGGGAGCGGCCGGCGAGCAGGGCCCAGGCGACGGCGCCGAGGGCCCGTACGTCGGCGCGGTGGTCGATCGGCAGCGACGGGTCGAGCTGCTCGGGCGCCATGTAGGACGGGGTGCCGATGTCGCGGGTGACCTCGTTGAGCGAGTCGAGCGAGCGGGCCACGCCGAGGTCGGCGATCATCACCCGGCGGGCCCCGGCGGTGCCACCGGAGGTCTCGGAGGTGAGCAGCAGGTTGGCCGGCTTGATGTCCCGGTGGATCACCCCGCGTGCCTTCAGCGCCATCAGGCCGTCGGCGGCCTGCGAGACGATGTCGGCGACCTCGCGCACGTCCAGGCCGGCCGGCGAGCCCTTGAGCAGGTCGGCGACCGAGCCGCCGTCGGCGTACGACATCACGAAGAAGGGGATGCCGGTGGACGTCTGACCGATGTCGTAGACACGTACGACATGGGGCGAGTCGACCGAGCGGAGCAGCCGCGCTTCCTGGAGGAATCGCTTGTGGATCTCGGGGTTCGACACCCAGCCGGGGGAGAGCGCCTTGACCGCGACATGGGAGTCGAGATCGGGGTCGTAGTAGAGCCACACGGAGGCGAATGCGCCGGCACCGATGTGGCGGACCTGTTGTAGCCGCCCGAGATGTGTCGGGAAGGTCGCGCTCATGGCCGAATCATGCCCTGAATCCGACCCGACGGGCCGCGGTGACACCTACTTCAGTCGGTTTCGCAAAGAAAACGAGACCTACTTCCCGAACCGCTCCTGGTCGCGCTTGACCGCGGCGTGCTGGTCCGATCCGACGTTCTCCCGCAGCTCCTTGGCGGACTCGCGGATGGCGTCGGAGATGATCTCGTGGACCCGTGGGTCGGCCAGGCCCTCGTCGACCAGGCGCAGCACCGTATCGGCCACGAGACGGACGACGTCGTCGTGGAAGGGGAGGTATCTCAGCTTCCCGGTCGCCTGGTCCTGGCGGATGAGGTCGACGATGAGCGTGTCGATCTCGGCCCGGTTCTCCTCGATCGCGCTGGAGATGTGCCGGGTGTAGTTGCCGGTCTGGATCACCGCGATCACCTCGTCGAGCACCGCGACCGTGATCGGCTTGCGGATCGCGTTGACGATCGCCCCCGAGAACCTCCCCACCACGTACGCCGAGACGCGGTCGCCGAAGGCCCGGTCGGCCGCACGCATCAGCCGGAGCAGGATCAGCACGATCCGCAGCAGCCGGAGGCCGCGGAAGGCCGGGCTGGCGGCGACACCGAGCGGGATCATCCCGAGCAGCTCGTACCAGTAGAGAAGAGGGAACTTCCACCCGAGCCCCGAGCGGGTCCAGCGCCACACGAACTCGATGGCGAAGACAGCGCACACGACGTAGTCCGCGGCGACGACCCGGTCGTACCAAACCTGCGGCACGTCCCAGAACGTCACCCACACGGCCGCCGCGACCGAGACGATGGCGAGCGCCAGCATCAGCCAGTCGACGACCGTGACCGGCGGTCCGGCGGCGGTGCCGGGCTTGCGGTCGTCGTGCGCGGGGTCGGTCGGCTCGGTCACGATGCCTGTTGAGCTCATGACCGGCACGATAGGAGACGAGCCGACCGATCACGGTCACCCACACGCGTCGTTGCCATCGTGTGGCTGCGACGTGAGGTCGGCAGCGTGGTCACTGGGTGCAGGCGACCTTGCCGTCTGGGACCGAACGAAACGAGAACACCCTGCCCAAGAACGGGCTGTAGGAGAACTGGGGTTCATATCCGATGAACTCGCCGTCGACCTTCTCGATGCGACGGATCTGCCCATAACAGCTGCACTCCACGGAGATGTCGTCCTTCGCGCTCAGAATCCGCTCGAACTCGAACCGGGTCAACGAGTGCTCGGCGTCAGCGACCGCGGCCAGCTCGGGGTCATCGGTCTCGATGACCTCGACCAGGTCGCCCTGATAGTCGCCGATCTGGATAGCCGGGCTGATGAACCAATGGTTCGTCCGGCCGTCCTCGGTCCAGAGGTTGCTGAACATCGTGAACGATGTCTGTGTCTTGAAACCGAGGTAGGGGAGGCTGCCGTTCACCAGGACGAGCAAGGTCACGCCCCACAGCACGGGCGATCCGGTGAACAGCGGGTCGGAGACGGCTATGGCACGCGGCCCGTCGTTGCGTACCACCGTGAGCAGGGACCGAAAATATATGACGATGAGAACCACGAGGCCGAGGAACCACAGGCCCACCCGGGCATAGGTGAAGGCCTCGTCGTCCCCGATGGCCCTGGATGTGAGCGTCACGGCGACCATCAGGACGCCGACCGCCACCGCACCGCTCGCGACGGTCGCGACCAGGTGGCGTCGTAGCCGACGAAGGCTGTCGCCGACCAGGTCGCTGGCTGCGTTGGCGACCTCGGGACTGAGGAACAAGGCGTACGTCGCGACGGCGGCGTAGCTGAACGCCTGGATCGCCGCGATCGGGACCACCGCGAGGGAGAGGTGGAACAACAGCCCGATCGGAATGGCGAGGAACCGAGTTCTGCGGAAGGCGAGCAGCAGCCCCAGGCCGATCTCGGTGACCAAGGTGCCGGCCGTGACCGGAGTCGCGAGCCACGCCACGACCGCGCTGTTCTGCTCGGCATGGAGGGCAGTGCCGAGCAGCGTGGTCGCGCAACCCACCATCGGGTCGAAGAAGTCGGTGTTGGCCTTCGCGATCCCCG
This sequence comes from Nocardioides sp. NPDC127514, assembly GCF_040302125.1. Classification (NCBI taxonomy): domain Bacteria; kingdom Bacillati; phylum Actinomycetota; class Actinomycetes; order Propionibacteriales; family Nocardioidaceae; genus Nocardioides; species Nocardioides sp. NPDC127514. The sequence continues at coordinate 113,762 of NZ_JBEORF010000014.1, forward strand.
ACCACAGGTACATGACGACCACGGCACCGCGGGCCGGACCCGCGAAGGCTTCGTACGTCGCCGAGCGGATGCCGAGCTCGGCTCGACCGCGTCTGCGCCGCATCCACCCGATGGCCAGCGCGCCGAGCAGGATCAGATTGATGCAGTCCTCGAGCAGATGATGATTGACCTGATAGGGCAGGTGCGCCCAGGAGTAGGCCAGGTTGAGCACGACCATCGTCGCGAGCGCCAGGGTGCGGTTGGGAAGGACGATGGCCACGAGCGTTGCCACCAGAAGCAGGCCGAACAGGGCGTCGTGGGGAAAGTACTCATAGGTGAGGAGCTGGATCAGACCCTGTCCGGCCCAGAGCATGGTGAACAGGCTGAGCTGGTCGAAGGTCAGCCTTCGAGTCCGTACGTCGGCCACGGCGAAGGTGGACCGAGGGCTGATCCTGGGCATGGCGCATTATGATCTGGTTTCTCGCCGGATTATCTGGTTTCTCGGCGACGCGGACCCGGCGGCACCCGATGGCCAGGCGAGTGCTGCAGAATGGGACCGTGCCCCTCTACCGCGACGAGGCCATCGTGCTTCGCACCCACAAGCTCGGTGAGGCCGATCGCATCATCACCATGCTCACCCGTCACCACGGACGGGTGCGTGCGGTGGCGAAGGGCGTGCGGCGCACCACCTCGCGGTGGGGTTCGCGGCTGGAGCCGTTCACCCACGTCGACCTGCAGTTCGCCGAGGGGCGCAACCTCGACACGATCACCCAGGCCGAGACGCTCACCCTGTTCCACGCCGGGATCGGACTGGACTACGACCGCTACACCGCCGGCACCGCGATGCTCGAGACCGCCGACCGGCTGGTCCACGAGGAGGGCGAGCCGGCGCCGCAGCAGTATCTGCTGCTCGTCGGCGGGCTGCGCGTGCTCGCCCAGGGCGACCGGCTGCCTCGGCACGTCCTCGACTCCTACCTGCTCCGCTCGCTGGCCGTCGCCGGCTACGCGCCCTCTTTCGAGGCGTGCGCGAGGTGCGGCCTGGAGGGTCCGCACCGGTGGTTCAACGTCTCCATGGGCGGCGCGCTGTGCACGACCTGCCGGGTGCCGGGATCGGCGACACCCTCGCCCGAGACTCTCAGTCACCTCGGTGCGCTGCTCTCAGGTGACTGGGATACCGTCGGCGGCGCCGAGGACCGGACCAGCAGGCAGGCGAGCGGGTTGGTCGCCGCGTACCTCTCCTGGCATCTGGACCGCAACCTGCGCTCGCTGGAATACGTCGAGAGCTGAGGAACGATGGCCCACTCCCACGGCCACTCCCACGGTGGGCATGACGCCGAGGTGGAGGTCGAGGCCCTGCCGCGGATGGTGCTGACCGTCTCGCTCGTGCTCGTGGCCGTCATCACCGTCGTCGGAGTGGCCCTGTGGTGGCCCGACCGCGCCGCGGTCGAGAAGCTCCAGGGGTCGCAGGAGTTCGTCGCCGACGGCGTCGTCTTCGAGACGGCCGAGATCACCTCGGTCGCCGAGCCGTGCAGCGCCGAGGGCACTCCCAAGGGCTGCAACACCGCCGCCGCGACGCTGACCAGCGGACCCGACACCGGCGCCGAGGTCGCGGTGGAGATCTCGACCCCGATGGCCCGCTCCGGGCTGGAGGCCGGCGACGAGGTCGAGCTGTCCCGCACCGAGAAGGAGGGGGAGGCGACGTACGCCTTCTTCGACGTCAAGCGTGGGCCGCCGCTGCTCCTGCTGGTCGGCCTCTTCGTGGTCTGTGTGGTGGCGGTCGCGCGCATGCGCGGGCTGATGGCGGTGCTCGGCCTGGGGTTCGCGGGAGCGGTGGTGTGGCTGTTCCTGCTGCCTGCGCTGCTCTCCGGTGAGCCCGCGGCGTGGGTCGCGCTGGTCTCCTCGGTGCTGATCCTCTACGTGGTGCTCTACACCACCCACGGGTTCTCGGTGCGTACGTCGGTGGCGCTGGCCGGCACCCTGGCCGGAGTCACGGTGACCGCGCTGATCGGCACCTTCGCGATCGGTGCGAGCCGGCTGTCCGGGCTGGGCTCGGAGAGCGGTCAGACGCTCTCCTCGCTCGACGCCGCGCTCGACCTGCAGACCCTGCTGGTCGCCGCGGTGATCATCGCCGGCCTCGGCGCGCTCAACGACGTCACCATCACCCAGGCCTCCGCGGTGTGGGAGCTGCGTGCCGCCGGCCCGGACGCCTCGCGCTGGGACGTCTTCCGCGGCGCGATGCGGATCGGCCGCGACCACGTCGCCTCGACGATCTACACGATCGTGTTCGCCTACGTCGGCAGCGCGCTCACCCTGCTGCTGGTGATCCAGCTCTACGACCGCACCTTCCTCTCGCTGCTGACGACCGAGCAGATGGCCGGCGAGATCGTCGCCACCATGGCCGCGGGCATCGGGGTCGTCCTGGCGATGCCGATCACCACGATCATCGGCGCGCTGACCGTCCCCGGTCCGGCCGGACGACCCGAGGAGATGGAGTACGACGTGCCCCGGCGTCCGATGCCCCCGCCCAGGCCGCAGCCTCCCGGGCCGCAGCCGCCTCCTGGCTATCGCCCGACTAGGGTTGCACCTCGTGAGCAAGCCGGTCCGTACCCCAACACCCCACCCGTCCGGGGCTACCCCGCCCCCGGTCCCCAAGGACCTCGTCCCGCGCCACGTGGCGATCATCATGGACGGCAACGGCCGATGGGCCAAGGAGCGTGGCCTCCCCCGGACCAAGGGCCACGAAGAGGGTGAGTCCTCGCTCTTCGACGTCGTCGAAGGTGCCATCGAGATCGGCGTGAAGGCCATCTCGGCCTACGCGTTCTCCACCGAGAACTGGTCACGCTCGCCCGACGAGGTGAAGTTCCTGATGGGCTTCAACCGCGACGTCATCCGCCGCCGCCGCGACGAGATGAACGAGCTCGGGGTCCGGGTGCGCTGGGCCGGTCGCGCGCCGCGGCTGTGGAAGTCCGTCATCAACGAGCTGAAGGTCGCCGAGGAGATGACGAAGGACAACACCGTCTGCACGCTGACGATGTGCGTCAACTACGGCGGTCGTGCCGAGCTCACCGACGCCGTGCGGCGGATGGGGGAGGACGTACGCGCCGGGAAGCTGCGTCCGGAGAAGATCACCGAGAAGACCTTCGAGCGCTACCTCTACGTCCCCGACCTCCCCGACGCCGACCTCATCTGGCGCACCTCCGGTGAGCAGCGGCTGTCCAACTACATGCTCTGGCAGGCGGCCTACTCCGAGTTCGTCTTCACCGACGTGCTGTGGCCCGACGTCGACCGCCGCCACCTGTGGCACGCCATCGAGACGTACGCCTCCCGGGACCGCCGCTACGGCGGCGCGCTGCCGAACCCGGTCCAGCCCTAGCGGCAGTCGGTGCAGGTGCCGAAGATCTCCAAGGTGTGGGAGACGTCGGTGAAGCCGTTGTCCTCGGCCATGGTCTTGGTCCAGCGCTCGACGGCAGGGCCCTCCACCTCGACGGTGCGGCCGCACTGACGGCAGACCAGGTGATGATGATGGGTGTCGGAGCAGCGGCGGTAGATCGTCTCGCCGTCCTCGGAGCGCATCGCGTCGACCGCGCCGGCCTCGGCCAGCGCCGTCAGCGTGCGGTAGACCGTGGCCAGGCCGACGGCACCGTCCAGACGGGAATGGATCTCCTGGGCGGAGTGGAAGCCGTCGTACGCCCGTAATGCCTCGGCCACGGCGAGCCGCTGCTTGGTGGGGCGCAGGGAGCTCGGCGGATCAATGCTCGTCATAGTGCTCTCCCTCCGTGCCGACGTGCGCCGCGTGCCGGTGCCCGTCGTGGATGTAGTCGACGTGGTCGCCGTGCTCGACCGCGACGTGGCCACACTTCTCGCCGTGGTGGTGCGGGTGGGCCTCGTCGACCGGCTTCTCCACGGGCTCGGTCTCCGGGAACGGGGCCACCAGGGCCCGCCGCCGGCGCAGCCAGGCGCCGATCGGCCAGACCAGGAAGAAACCGGCCAGCGCGACCAGCACGATGCTCGGGCCGGGCTGGACGTTGGCGCCGGTGCGGGAGAGTGCGGCCGCCAGCACGAGGCCGCCGACCGAGGCGACCAGGCCGGCGCCCATCGCGCCGAGCAGTGTCATCCGGAACGACCGGGTCAGCTGCTGCACGATCGCGACCGGCACGACCATGAGTGCGGAGACGAGCAGCAGCCCGACGGTGCGCATCGCGATCACCACACTCAGGGCCGCGAGCACGGCGACGAGGATCGAGTAGAACCGCACCGGCAGCCCGGCGACCTTCGCGTAGTCGGCGTCCTGGGAGACCGCGAACAACTGCGGCGAGAGGCCGACACAGATCACGATGAGCACCACCGCGAGCGTCATCGTCACGAGCAGGTCGTCGACCGAGATCGTCAGGATCGAGCCGAAGAGGAACTCCTGGAGCCGGGAGGCGCCGGTGCCGGCCAGCCCGGTGACGAAGATGCCCCCGGCGAGCCCGCCGTAGAAGAGCATCGCCAGGGCGACGTCACCTTCGGCGTGGCCGCGCTCGCGTACGACCTCGATGACCACGGCCCCAGCGATGGCCACGACCACCGCGGCCCAAGTCGGCGAGGTCTGGGTCCACAGGCCGATCGCGACGCCGGTGACGGCGACGTGACCGATGCCGTCGCCCATCAGCGCCAGTCGTCGCTGCACGATGTAGGTGCCGACCGCGGGAGCGGCGATCCCGACGAGGAACGCCGCGATCAGGGCCCGCTGCATGAACGGCACCGAGAAGAGCTCGAGGAGAGTCATCAGAGCTCCTTGAGGGGGGTCGGGACGGCGGCGTTCGGGTTGGGGGTCGAGGCGTCGTCGCAGTGGACGTGACCGGCGTCGAAGCCCTGGGCGTGGACGTCGGCATCGGAGAGGGGCGGGCCGTCGTAGGCCTTGCGCCCGTCGCGCATGACGACGGCGCGGTCGACCAGCGGAGCCAGCGGCCCGAGCTCGTGGGCGACCAGCACGATCGTGGCGCCGTCGTCCTTGAGCCGGCCGAGAGCCCCGGCCAGCGCGTGCTGGTTGGGCAGGTCGACGCCGGCGGTGGGCTCATCGAGCAGCAGCAGCTCGGGACGGCCGGCGAGCGCCCGCGCGATCAGCACCCGCTGGTGCTGACCGCCGGAGAGCTGGGCGACCCCGCGGTGGGCGTACGCATCCATCCCGACGACCTCGAGCGCCGCCCGGATCGCGGCCCGGTCGGCGCTGCGCAGCGGCCGCAGCAGCTTGCGATGGGTGAGCCGGCCGGAGGCGACGACCTCCCAGACCGAGGCGGGTACGCCGCCGGTGGCCGTGCTTCGCTGCGGCACGTAGCCGACCCGCGACCAGTCGTGAAAGCCGGCCAGGGGGCGGCCGAACAGCTCCAGGCGACCGGCCGAGAGCGGGTTGAGGCCGACCAGGGTGCGTACGAGCGTCGACTTGCCGGAGCCGTTGGCGCCCATCAGCGCGACGAACTCACCGCGCTTGACGGTCAGGTCCACCTCGCGAAGGACGGGACGTCCGGACAGGGCGACATCCCCGTGCAGGAGCTGCACGGGGACATCGGCGGGGACGGTGCTTCCGGTCCCTGATCTGGTCACTGACAACCGTTGGCCGCCTTCAGGGCGTCGAGGTTCTGGCGCATGAGGGAAAGGTAGTCCTCTCCCTCGGTGTCTGCCGAGAGGCCCTCGATCGGGTCGAGCACCGCGGTCTTCAGACCGAGGTCGTCGGCGAGGGTGTCGGCGAGGGCCGTGCTGACCAGGCGCTCGGAGAAGATCGTGGTCACGCCGTGCTCCTTGGCGTGCTCGCCGATCTCGGCCAGCTGGGCCGGGTTGGGCTCGGCGTCGGGGGTCAGACCGGCGATCGACTCGAACTCCAGGCCGTACTTGTCCAGGTAGCCGAAGGCGTCATGGGAGACCACGACGTCCTTGATCTTGCACTGGGCCAGGCCGGTCTTGAACTCCTCGTCGACCGTCGTCAGGTCCTCGGTCAGCGACTTGGCGTTGGCCTCGTAGGTCTCGGCGTTGTCGGGGTCGGCCTTCACCAGAGCGTCGCGTACGCCCTCGGCGTACTGCGCCATCAGCAGCGGGTCGTGCCAGAAGTGGGGGTCGGACTCGCCGTGGGCGTGCTCGTCCTCGGCGGCGGCCTCCTCGCCCTCGGCGTGCTCGTCCTCGTGGCCCTCCTCGGCCTTGCGGAGCTCGACGAGCTTCTCGACGTCGACGACCTCGCCCTTGACGTCCTGCTCGACCGCGTCGTCCACGGCGGGCTGGAAGCCGTGCTCGGTGAGGATCAGGTCAGCGCTCTGCAGCGCGGCCGTCTGGTTGATGCTGAGCTCGAGGTCGTGCGGCTCGACGCCCGGCTTGGTGAGGGGGGTGACCTCGGCCAGGTCACCCGCTACCCGCTCCGCGACGAACTCCAGCGGGTAGAACGCGGCTGCGATCTGGACCTTCCCCGAGTCGGAACCGGAGGCGGAGGAACCGGAGTCGTCGGAGAGGGCGGCACAGCCCGAGGTGAGCAGGAGTGCGCCGGCGGCAAGGAGGCCTACGGAGCGGGTAGTGGGGGTCATGAGAACCATTCTCAGGTCAGTTGAGAATGGTTGTCAATTCCTTCCGGGATGCCGAACAGCAGGGGTACGCCGGTCACACGGGGCAGGTCGATGCGGTTGCACCGTTCGGCCAGCCCTGGATCGCCCGGCCAGGAGCCGATGATCAGCCCGTCGGGCTCGTGCCCACGAGCGCGCAGCGCGGCCACGGTCAGCTCGGTGTGGTTGAGAGTGCCGAGTCCCGCCGCGGTGACGACGATGAACGAGGTCGGTACGCCGCCGGCGAGGAGTGCGTCGGCCAGGTCCAGGAGCGTGCCGCCGTCGGTGTCCAGGCGTACCAGCAGACCACCGGCACCTTCGACGAGAACCAGGTCGTTCTCGCTGGTCAGGGCCGAGATCGTCGGAGCGTACGCAGCGACCGGCGGGATCTCCACCCCCGCCCGCCGGGCGGCGGTGTCGGGTGCGAGCGGCTCCTCCAGGCTGGTGAGCTCGTGGACCTCGATCCCGGTCAGCCGGTGGATCTCCGCGGCGTCGCAGTCGCCGTCAGCGGTGCCGGTCTGCACCGGCTTCACGACCGCGACCTTATCGCCGTTCGTACGTGCCCGGGCTGCCAGGGTCGCCGTCGCGACGGTCTTGCCGACGCCGGTGTTGGTGCCGGTGACGATCACCACCCGCCCGCTCATGCCATGCCTCGGGATGCTGACCGAGTTACCTCGGTGTCGGTGCACTTCCTTCGTGGAGTTCCGCGAAGGAAGTGAGCGCTGACCGAGTTACCTCGGTGAACATTCGGCCGCTCGCTCACCGCACCTCACCCACGATCGTGTCGATGGCCTTGGCTGCCCGCTCCCACTCCTCGGCGGTGACGCCCGCCCCGGCGGTGATCCGCAGCCGGGAGACGCCGTCGGGGACCGACGGCGGGCGGAAGCAGCCGACACGTACGCCCTCGGCGAGCAGGGCCGCCTGCGCGGTGACCGCTGCCTCGGGCGACGGCATCGGCACCGACAGCACCGCGCCGGCGGGGGCGGGGATCCCGAGGGTCCGGGCCAGGTCGGTGACGCGAGTGCGGATGGTGTCGGCGAGGTCCGGTCGAGCGCGCGCGATCTGCGCCGCGGCCAGGGCTGCGGCGGCGGAGGCGGGCGCCAGGCCGGTGTCGAAGATGAACGGGCGGGCGGTGTTGACCAGATGGTCGAGGACCGCTTGCGGCCCCAGGACGGCTCCGCCCTGGCTGCCGAGGCTCTTGGAGAGCGTCGCGGTGACGAGCACGTCGGGCCTCCCGGCGAGACCGTGGCGGTGGACGAGCCCCGGTCCGTGCACACCGACGCCGTGGGCCTCGTCGACGACGAGCAGCGCGCCGTGCTCCGCGCAGACCTCGGCCAGCTCCGTCAGCGGCGCCTCGTCGCCGAGGACCGAGTAGACGGACTCGGCCAGCACCAGGCTGCGTACGCCGGGACTTGCGGCGAGCGCCGCCCGGACCGCCGCCACGTCGTTGTGCGGCACGACCGTCAGCTGCGCCCGGGACAGCCGCACCGCGTCGATCAGCGAGGCATGGATGTGCGCGTCGGAGACGACGTGCGCGGTCCGGTCGGCGAGTGCGCCGACGACCGAGAGGTTGGCGTGGTAGCCGCTCGAGAACGTCAGCGCGCCCGGCTGGCCGAGCCAGTCGGCGAGCTCGGCCTCCAGGTCGCCGTGCAGGGTCAAGGTGCCCGTGACCAGCCGAGACGCACCCGCGCCACCGCCCCAGAGCATCGCCGCCTCGGCTGCGGCGCGGCGTACATCGGGGTGCTGGGAGAGCCCCAGATAGTCGTTGCCCGCCAGGTCGACGACGGCGTCGTCGGGTCCGCGCGGTCGCAGTCGCCGGGTCAGCCCCGCCTCCTCCCGCGCGGTGGCTGCCTCCTCCAGCCAGGTCTGCCACCCCATCTCAGGCCACCTCCGCGGCCGCGGCGACGGCCCGGCAGATGCGGGCGAGGTCGTCCTCGCCGGTGATGTAGGGCGGCATCGTGTAGATCAGGTCGCGGAACGGCCGGATCCAGACGCCCTCACGCAGCGCGGCGTCGGTGGCCTTGGCGACATCGACCGGATGGTCGAGCTGGACCACGCCGACGGCGCCGAGGACGCGGACCTGGCTGACGCCGGGCGCGGCGGCCAGCGGAGAGAGGCCTGTCGAGAGCGCGGCGGAGACCCGGCGTACGTCCTGCTCCCAGCCGCGGGCGGCCAGCAGGTCGAGCGAGGCCAGCGCCACCGCGCAGGCGAGCGGGTTGCCCATGAAGGTCGGCCCGTGCATGAGCACGCCCGAATCGCTCCGGGAGATCGCGTGCGCGACCTCGGTGGTGGTCAGCACCGCGGCCAGGGTCATGTAGCCGCCGGTGAGCGCCTTGCCGAGGCAGAGGATGTCGGGGGTGACGAGAGAGGACACGAAGAGGTCGCCGGTGCGGCCGAGGCCGGTGGCGATCTCGTCGAAGATCAGCACCAGGCCGTGCTCGTCGGCGATCTCGCGGAGCACGACCAGGCACTGGTCGTCGTAGACCCACATCCCGCCGGCACCCTGGAGCCGTGGCTCGAGGATGATCCCGGCGAGCTCGTGGGCGTGCTCGGCCGCCAGGCGGCGTACGCCCTCGGCCCATGCCTCCACGTCGCCGCCCGGCGCGGGCGGGCGCTCGGCGAAGACCTGCGGCGCGAGCATGTCGGTGAACATCGAGTGCATCCCGCCGACCGGGTCGCAGGTGCTCATGCACCCGAAGGTGTCACCGTGGTAGCCGCCGCGCACGGTCAGCAGCCGGGTCCGCTCCGGCCGACCGCGGCCGCGCTGCGACTGCAGCGCCATCTTGATCGCCACCTCGACGCTGACCGAGCCGGAGTCGGCGAGGAAGACGTGCTGCAGGGGATCCGGGGTCATCGAGACGAGCCGCTCGGCGAGGGCGATCGCCGGGGCATGGGTCAGGCCGCCGAACATCACGTGCGCCATCCGGCCGGCCTGCTCGGCGAGCGCGGCGTCCAGCTCGGGAACCCGGTAGCCGTGCACCGCGGACCACCACGACGACATCGCGTCGACGACCTCGAGCCGCTCGCCGTCGTGGTCGGAGAGGTGGAGGCGTACGCCCTCGGCGCCGGTGACGAGCCGCACCGGTGCCGGGTCGGTCATCGAGGTGTAGGGGTGCCAGAGGTGCTCGCGGTCGAACGTGAGCAGATCGTGGGCCCGATCAGCGCCCAGATCGATGTCCTGATCAAGCGTTGGCAGCGACATCGGTCCCCGCTCCGCGGCGCCGGATCACCGGGCCGCCCTGCTCGTCGTGACCACCGCATGCCCCGCCAGAAGCAGAGCCGCAGCCATCACCGCAGCTGCTGCCGCACCCGCCCGCTGCGCGCGCGGCCACCTTGGTGCGGTGCTCCTCGATGAGCTCGCCGAATGCGCCCTCGTCCATGCCGAGGATGATGAAGCCGTTGTCGCGCAGCATCTCCAGGTCGGCCAGCGCGTCCTGCCCCTCGGAGGTCAGGTAGTCACCGAGGAAGATCGAGTTGGCCACCTGGAGGGCAAGAGCCTGCAGCGAGCGCAGGTGCATCTCGCGGCCGCCTGCGATCCGGATCTCCTTGTCCGGGCAGACGAAGCGCGCCATCGTCAGGATCTTCACGCAGCGGGTGGGGGAGAGCTCCCAGGTGTTCTCGTACGGCGTCCCGTCGAACGGCATCAGGAAGTTCACCGGGATCGAGTCGGCGTCGAGCTCCTTGAGCGCGAAGAGGGCCTCGACGAGCTGCTCGTCGGTCTCGCCCAGGCCAGCGATGAGGCCCGAGCACGGCGAGAGGCCGGCGTCCTTGGCCTTGCCGATCGTGTCGACGCGGTCCTCGTAGGTGTGGGTCTGGACGATGTTGTCGTGGTTGGACTCGGCGGTGTTGATGTTGTGGTTGTACGCATCCACCCCGGCGGCCTTGAGCCGCTCGGCCTGGCCACCCTTGAGCAGCCCGAGACAGGCGCAGACCTCGACGCCCTCGTGTGCGTCCTTCAGTGCGGAGGTCATCTCGACGACCTTGTCGATGTCGCGGTCGGACGGTCCGCGGCCCGAGGAGACCATGCAGACGCGGGTGGCGCCACCACGCAGCCCGGCACCGGCCTGCTCGAGGGTCTCGTCCTTGGAGAGCCAGGAGTACTTCAGGACCGGCGCCTGCGAGCCGAGGGCCTGGCTGCAGTAGTTGCAGTTCTCCGGGCACAGCCCTGACTTGAGGTTGACCAGGTAGTTCACCTTCACGGTGTTGCCGAAGTGCTCGCGCCGCAGTCGCCCCGCCGCGGCGACGACGCCCATCAGCTCCGCGTCGGGCGTACGCAGCACGGCCACTGCGTCCTCCGCGGTGGCGGCCCCGCCGGACAGGATCCGGTCGGCTAGCTGGTCGAAGGCTGTCGTCATGCGGGAGTCTCCTCGGGATGGCTACCTGAACAACGTTCAGTTGAACGGTGTTCAGGTTAGGTTCTGTCGGGCCGTACCGCAACGCCGCCGTCCATCTGACCGGCATAGGATCGGCTGGTGCACACCGAGACGATCCCCGGCCTGGTCCTGATCGAGCACGAGATCGAGGTGCCGCTGGATCATCGCGGCGGTGGGCCGGAGACGCTGACCGTCTTCGCCCGCGAGGTGCGCCGTCCGGACGATCGCGACGACCGCGACGCGCTGCTCTTCCTCCAGGGCGGCCCGGGCGGAGAGAGCCCGCGCCCGATCGACCTGCCGATGGTGCCGGGATGGCTCGAGCGGGCGCTGGAGGACTATCGGCTGATCCTCCTCGACCAGCGGGGGACCGGACGGTCGACACCGCTCACCGCGATGACCGGGATGAGCCCGCAGGAGCAGGCCGACTACCTCGCCCACTTCCGCGCCGACTCGATCGTCGAGGACGCCGAGCTCCTCCGCCTGTCCCTGGGGATCGAGCGCTGGTCGCTCCTGGGCCAGTCCTTCGGCGGCTTCTGCTCGCTGCGCTACCTCTCGACCCACCCCGAGTCGCTGCGTGAGGTGATGTTCACCGGGGGAGTGCCGCCGGTCGGGCTACCGGTCGACGAGATCTACGCCGCGACGTTCGCTCGCACGATCGAGCTCAGCGAGCGCCACTACGCCAGGTTTCCCCGGGACCGCGACCGGATGCGGGCGCTGATCGAGCGCTGCGACGCCGGTGAGATCCGGCTCCCGCACGGCGGCCTGCTCTCCGCCCGCCAGGCACGCTCCATCGGCAACCGCCTCGGCATGACCGGCGGCTCCGAGCAGATCCACTACCTCCTCGAGCGCGACCCGGCCGGACTCGGCTTCGGTCACGAGGTCGCGTCGCTGCTGCCCTTCAGCGGCCACTCGCCGCTCTACGTACTCGTCCACGAGGCCTGCTACGCCGATGGCCAGGCGACCCGCTGGGCCTCCTCGCGCGTGCAGCCCGCGGCGTACCAGGACCCGACCCTCTTCACCGCCGAGCACCTCTTCCCGTGGCACCTGACCGAGGATCCGCTGCTGGCTCCCTTCGCCGAGACGGCGGACCTGCTGGCCGAGCGCGAGTGGCCGAGCCTCTACGACCCCAGCGTGCTCGCCGCCGTCGACGTCCCGTGCGCCGCCGCGGTCTACTACGACGACCCGTACGTCCTGCGCGAGCACTCCCTCGCCACCGCCGAGCTGGTCCCCACCCTCCGCCCGTGGATCACCAACGCCCACCTTCACAACGGCGTCCAGGTCGCCCCCGAGGAGGTCCTGGACCGCCTCATCGGGATGGTCCGTGGGCAGGTCTGACCGCGCTGGCGAAACCTGTTGGCCGCGGTGATGCAGCCGTGAAACGGTTCGGCCATGGAGATCCGAGCTGCCCTTCCCGACGACCAGGCCACGATCGAGGCCGTTGCCGCAGGCGCCTTCGAGGAGGAGACCGACGGGCGGATCGTGCGGCTGTTGCGTGCCTTGGCCGACTCCGGTGCGCTGCGAGCGAGCCTGGTCGCGGTCGCTGGTGGCGAGATCGTGGGCCATCTCGCACTGTCACGCTCGTGGGTGGACGCGCGCGAGCGGCTCGTCGACGTGCTCGTGCTGAGTCCGCTCTCGGTGCGCCCGGACCGCCAGCGGGCCGGGATCGGCACGGCGCTGGTCGCAGCGGCGCTCGCGGAGGCGGAGCGCCTCGAGGCTCCGGCGGTCTTTCTCGAGGGAGGCTGGGACTACTACGGCTCCCGCGGCTTCTCGGCCGCGACGCCGCTCGGTTTCACCGCCCCTTCGTCCCGCATTCCGCAGCAGGCGTTCCAGGTGAGCCGGCTCCCGGCGTACGAGCCTTGGATGACCGGTGCGTTCGTCTACTGTGAGGCGTTCTGGGCGCACGACGCCGTCGGTCTTCGCGACCCGCTCCTCGCCCAGGTCGAGGCGCACGTCGGCTGACCGCGGATCGATTGACAATGGCTCTGTTCGTCAACGAAGGGTCAACGTCTGCGGCGGCGCGCGGGGGTGCCGGGCATCATGAGCGCATGAGTATGCCCGTGACCGCCGTTCGCATCGCCTCCTTCGTCGTCACCATGGTGCTCGTCGGACTCGCCTACCCGGTGCTCGCAGGGTTGGTCTACCTCGGCCTTCTGTTCGCATCAGCGACCGGCGGCCACGGGATGGGCGGACCGCTCGCGGGCTCGGTGCTCGTACTTCTCGGGGCTGCCGTCGGAGCGCTCTGCGTGGCCATCGCGGCCCCTGCGGCGCTCGCTGCCCGTGTGGTCGGTGGGCTCAAGGGATTCCTCGCCGGCTCCGCGATCCTCGTGCTCCTCACCGCCGGAGCCACCTGGCTGGCCTGGCTGCTCTTCGACCTGTCCGGAAGCCCGGTGGTCACCTCCGCGGTTCTGGTCGGCGCCGCGACCCCCGCGGCGCTCGTCCTCGCGCTCTCCGACGCCGTCGCCGGGTTCGTCACCGGCCCGCGTCGGCGGCTTCGGCCTTTCGCCGCCGAAGCCTGAGCCGACCTGCCAGACTCTGGTGCCTGTGAGCATCGAGGTAGTGGCGTACGACCCTTCGTGGCAGGACCGGTTCGAGAAGGTCGCCGCGGCACTGAGCGGCGCGCTGGCCGACGGCCCGCCGGCGAGCATCGAGCATGTCGGCTCGACCTCGGTCCCGGGGCTGGCCGCGAAGCCCATCCTCGACATCGATGTGATCGTCGCGCCGGAGGACGTCCCCGCTGCGGTCGCTGCGCTCGTACGCATCGGCTACGTCCACCGCGGCGACCTCGGCGTCGCCGGCCGCGAGGCGTTCTTCGCCCCCGATGATGACCCGAGACGCCACGTCTACGTCTGCGCCGCGGGGACGCTCAACGTACGCAATCATCTCGCCGTCCGCGACGTCCTGCGCCGCCGCGACGACCTTCGCGACGAGTACGCAGCCGTGAAGCTGGCGCTGGCCGCCGACCCCGACATGGACATCGACACCTACATCGCCCGCAAGTCCGACGTCCTGCAGAAGGTCCTCGCCGCCGCCGACCTGACCGACGCCGAGCGCCGCCGGATCCTCTCCCTCAACGACCCCAGCCGCTGATGCTTCCGGCGCGGCTGCCGGCGGCCGGGTCGGCGGTGAGCAGGCCGCGGGCCCGAGCACCGCTGCGGTCAGGCGGTCGGTGACCACGCCGCCGTCAGTCGCCGCAGCTCCTCGGGACCGAGGACGATCTCCCGGGCAGCCACGTTCGCACGAACGTGGCTCGCGCGTGTGGTCCCGGGCAACGGCACCACCTCGAGGCCGTGCACGGGCCCACGGCTGTGGACCCACGCGATCGCGAGCTGACCTGCCGACACCCCGTGCGCTGCGGCGATCTCGCGGAGGACCCCCTGCCTCTCGTCGGCCGGGGCAGCGTCGCCCGCGGCACCGTGCAGCACACCGTGCGAGGTAGGCGAGTGGGCCACGAGCGCGACGCCCAGCTCGGCCGCGAGCGGCACGAGGTCACGTTCGACCGTGCGCTCGGCCAACGACCAGTGCTCCTGGAGCGCCGCCACCGGGTGGACGGCATGGGCGCGTCGGAGATCCTCGGCGGTGACGTTGGAGAGCCCGATCGCGCCGACCTTTCCCTGCCGGACGAGGTCCGCCATCGCTCCGACCGTCTCCTCGATGGGGACCGTCTCGCTGCGATGGTGCAGGTAGTAGAGGTCGATCCGGTCGGTCCGGAGCCGTCGAAGGCTGGCCTCGCAGGAGCGCCGAACCTGCCCGGCGTCCGCTCGCACCTCGAAGCCGTCGGGAGGGCCATCGGGACGGCCGTCGGTCCGTACGACTCCGAACTTGCTGGCCAGCACCACCTCGTCGCGCCGGGCGGCAATCGTACGGCCGACCAGCTCCTCGTTGCCGTACAGCTCAGCCGTGTCGATCATCGCGACCCCTTCGTCCAGCGCCGTGTTGACGACACGGAACGGGTCCCGGTCCGGGTCGCCGGACTCGGTGTCGCGCAGGCGCATCGCACCGAACCCCTGTCGGCCGAGCTGGAGAGGGGAGGTGGTCGCGGGCTGGCTCATGCCGAGATCCTAGAAGCCGGTGCGATGACCGTCGCGCCGAACGGGCGACCCCGGCGCCACGTGTACGTGTGCGCGGCCGGCACCATGAACGTACGCAACCACCTGGCCGTCCGCGACATCCTGCGCCGGCGCGACGACCTCCGAGACGAGTACGCCGGGCGCCGCCAGATCCTCTCCCTCAACGACCCGAGCCGCTGATGTCTGTGAAGACCGCCGAGACGATCGCGCCCCACCTGCTGCCGACACCGTCTGCGTCAGAGGCGAAGGGCGTGGGCAGCCATGCGGAAGGCGACTGCGGCGGCCTCGGGGTCGTGCAGCGATTCGTCGGCCAGGGCGAGCTCGGCGTGGGCGCGGACGCTGTCGGCGGGGTAGGTAGCCAGCAGGTCGGTGCACAGGCCGGCGACCACGCTGCCGGAGTCGTGGTCGTCGAGCTCGTCGAGGACGTTTCCGAGGTCGAGCAACATCGCGGCCTCCTCGAAGATCTCGCGCAGGGTCTCCTCATCGACGTCGACCTCGGGGCGTTGAGCGGCGACAGCGGCCAGCTCGAGGATCGGTGCGAGCCGGGGATCGAGGTCTTTCATGGCCATGGGTCCCAGCATGACCCCCTGAATTCGGAGCGGCAACGGGTTAGATGTCGTCGAGGTTCAGGCCCATCGGCGACTGGCCGGGGATCTCACCGGAGGCGACGACGGCCTTGGTCAGTGGCCGCAGCAGCGCGACGAGCTCGTCGATCTCGGCAGGCTCCAGGGTCGCGTACGCCGTGGCGGCAAGCTCATCGGTCGTCGACTCGATCCCGGCCTTGGTCTCCCGGCCTGCCTCGGTGAGGGACTGGCCGTCGTCGGTGACGAGCCCGCGGGACTGCAGTCCGGAGACGAGGGCGTCCCACTCGGTCTCGTGGATGTTGCGGGAGGTGGCGTAGACCGACGGGGAGGTGCCGTTGGCCAGGGCATGGAAGACGTGCGACTCGCGGCCGCCGATCCCGTTAGCCAGCAGGGTTGCGACGTGACCGTCGCCGCGGTGTTCCCGCAGCAGCGTCGCCGAATCCCACAGGAGGGTCAGCGGGTCCTCGGCGACGGGGAGCGAGCGCAGCGCGGCGTACAGGGGTCGGCCTTCCAACGGAGCGCCCAGAGCGGCTCGCGAGGCGAGCGAGGCAGCCCGGGCCAGGTCGTCGGAATCGGTGAGCGGGCCGAGCTGACGCTGGAGCGCGGCGACGGCCCCGGAGCGGCGGGCATCGTGCGCGGCCTCGGGCGGAGCGTACGTCCAGGCGTCGGGAAGCGCCCGGGAGACGTGTGAGAAGGCGAAGTTGTAGAAGACGGCATGGACGACCTCGGCCGGAACGGCGCCCAGCGGAGCGGACCGAGCGGCGAAGTAGCCCATCCAGTAGCCGCGGTAGCCGGCCTCCTTGAGCTGGGCGATCGGCTCGGGTGAGAAGTAGCCCACCGCATGGATCGGCTCGAGCAGCTTCCACAGACGACGCGCGTTCGACTCCATGTCCAGCGACGCTATCGGCAGATGCCCGACCGGCCGAGCGAATTGGCCCCGCGGGCGGCGTACATAACAAGATGACACCACGGATAGGATTTCCCTGTCGCTGTAGACATCCCCCTCAACACCGGGCCCGGCAGCCGGCCGGGCTCACCTCGAGCAGAGAGCATTCATCGTGGCAAAGCCGCCAGCATCGACCCTTGACCTCGTCGTCTCCCTCGCCAAGCGGCGCGGATTCGTCTTCCCCAGCGGCGAGATCTACGGCGGCACCCGGAGTGCCTGGGACTACGGCCCCCTCGGTGTCGAGCTCAAGGAGAACATCAAGCGCCAGTGGTGGAAGGCGATGGTCCAGCAGCGCGACGACGTCGTCGGCCTCGACTCGAGCATCATCCTGCCGCGCCAGACCTGGGTCGCCTCCGGCCATGTCGAGACCTTCAACGACCCGCTGGTCGAGTGCCAGTCGTGCCACAAGCGCTACCGCTTCGACCACCTCCAGGAGGAGTACGCGGAGAAGAAGGGCATCGACGACCCCGACACCGTGGACATCAACGAGGTCGTCGCCTGCCCGAACTGCGGCACCCGTGGCGCCTGGACCGAGCCGCGCGAGTTCTCCGGCATGCTCAAGACCCACCTCGGTGTCCTCGAGGACGAGTCGGGCCTCCACTACCTGCGTCCCGAGACCGCACAGGGCATCTTCGTCAACTTCGCCAACGTGGTCACCTCGACCCGCCAGAAGCCCCCGTTCGGCATCGCCCAGACCGGCAAGAGCTTCCGCAACGAGATCACGCCGGGCAACTTCATCTTCCGCACCCGCGAGTTCGAGCAGATGGAGATGGAGTTCTTCGTCAAGCCGGGCGAGGACGAGGAGTGGCACCAGTACTGGATCGACGAGCGCACCCGGTGGTACACCGGCCTCGGCATCAACCCCGACAACCTGCGCCACTACGAGCACGCCAAGGAGAAGCTGAGCCACTACTCCAAGCGCACCGTCGACATCGAGTACCGCTTCAACTTCCCCGGTAGCGAGTGGGGTGAGCTCGAGGGCATCGCCAACCGCACCGACTTCGACCTCGGCACCCACATGAAGCACTCGGGCCAGGACCTGCAGTACTTCGACCAGGCCAACAACGAGCGCTACCTGCCGTACGTCATCGAGCCCGCGGCCGGTCTGACCCGTGCCCTGATGACCTTCCTCGTCGACTCGTACGCCGAGGAGGAGGCCCCCAACGCCAAGGGCGGTGTCGACAAGCGGGTCGTGCTCCGTCTCGACCACCGGATCGCGCCGGTCAAGATCGCCGTGCTCCCGCTGTCCCGCAACGAGGCGCTCTCGCCGAAGGCGAAGGCGCTCTCGGCCGAGCTGCGTGCCAACTGGGCCGTCGACTTCGACGACTCCCAGTCGATCGGCAAGCGCTACCGCCGCCAGGACGAGATCGGTACGCCGTACTGCGTCACGGTCGACTTCGACACCCTCGAGGACAACGCGGTCACCATCCGCGAGCGCGACACCATGAAGCAGGAGCGCATCCCGCTCGAGGGCGTGAGCCGCTACTTCGCCGAGCGTCTGATCGGCGCCTGAGCACGTAGCTCGCCGCCGGGCCGTTACCACCTCGTAAACCTTGCAGGGGGCGTCCTGCCGCACGATCTCGAAAGGCGTGCGGCAGGATATCCCTATGCAACGAGCGGGGTCCGTACTCGCCGCATCCCTCACAGGTGCGGCCATGGCGATGTCAGTGATGGGGTGCAGCGGCACCGCGCCGAGGACGAACGCGCCCAAGCCGTCCGAGAGTGCCTCCGCCTCGGCCTCCGCCTCGCCTTCGGCGTCGGCATCGCCCTCCGCCGGGGCGCTCACCGAGCCCGGTGCCGACCGCAGGCTCGGTGAGACCGCGACGGTCGAGTGGGCGCCCAAGGAGGGTGTCGACGGCAAGCTCTCGATCACCGTCACCAAGCTCGAGTCGACCTCCTACAAGCAGACCTTCTCCGGTTGGAAGCTCGACGAGGCGACGCTGGCCCGCGCTCCTTACTTCGTCCGCGCCACCATCAAGAACGACGGCGATACCGACCTCGGTGGCTACGACGTACCGCTGTGGGGTCTGGACGACGAGGGCAACCTGGTCGAGGCGGCCGCGTTCAAGGAGCCGTTCAAGCCGTGCGACGGCAAGACCCTCCCCAAGCCGTTCGCGGCCGGCGACAGCGTCAACGCCTGCCTGGTCATGCTCGTCCCCGACCAGGGCAAGCTCGTCGGCGTGAGCTTCCGGCCCTACGAGGAGTTCGACCCGATCACCTGGGAGAGCGAGCCGACGCCGTACGTGGCGCCGAAGCCCTCCGGCTCCCCGTCCGCCTCCCCGACTCCTTAGATTTCGTACGCTTCGAGGTTGGCCGGACAATAGAGGCCATGTCCCTCCCTGGCCCTCTGAAGTTCGGCAGCCTGACCGTCGACACCCCTGTGGTGCTCGCGCCGATGGCCGGTGTCACCAACGCCGCCTTCCGGCGGCTGTGCGCCGAGCAGGGCGCCGGTCTCTACGTGTGCGAGATGATCACCTCCCGCGGCCTGGTGGAGGGTGACCAGCACACCAAGGACATGCTCGTCTTCGACGAGGCCGAGACCGTACGCAGCGTGCAGCTCTACGGCACCGACCCGGTCTACGTCGGCAAGGCGACCGAGATCCTCTGTGCCGACTACGGGGTAGCGCACGTCGACCTCAACTTCGGCTGCCCGGTGCCCAAGGTGACCCGCAAGGGTGGCGGGGGAGCCCTGCCCTACAAGCGCGGCCTGCTCGGCGAGATCCTGGAGCACGCCGTGCGCGCGGCGGAGCCCTACGGCGTACCGGTGACGATGAAGACCCGCAAGGGCATCGACGACGCCCACCTGACCTACATGGATGCCGGCCGGATCGCCCAAGAGAGCGGTGCCGCCGCGATCGCGCTGCACGGACGTACGGTCGCCCAGGCCTACTCCGGCACCGCCGACTGGGACGCCATTGCCGAGCTCAAGGCCTCGGTCGACATCCCGGTGCTCGGCAACGGCGACATCTGGGAGGCGGCCGACGCGATCCGGATGGTCGAGGAGACCGGCGTCGACGGTGTCGTCATCGGCCGCGGCTGCCTCGGACGTCCCTGGTTCTTCCGCGACCTGGCGGCCGCTTTCGCCGGTGAGACGGTCAACGTACTGCCGAATCTCGGCGAAGTGACCGACATCATGCGGCGCCATGCCGAGCTGCTCTGCGAGCACATGGGCGAGGAGCGCGGCTGCAAGGAGATCCGCAAGCACATCGCGTGGTACCTGAAGGGCTTCGGTGCCGGGGGCGAGCTGCGCCGCACCCTTGGCCTGGTGAACAGCCTCGCCGACCTCGACGAGATGCTCGCCAAGCTCGACCGGAACGAGCCTTTCCCCTCGTCACAGCTGGGTACGCCGCGTGGGCGGCAGGGTGCGCCGCGGGACAAGGTGGTCCTTCCGGAGGGGTGGCTCGACGACGCCGACGGGCGCGGCTGCGGCTTCGCCGAGAACGTGTCGGAGACCTCCGGCGGCTGAGGTTCCGGGTCCCGTTCGGACGGGTCTCGAGGCGCGTTTCGAGCCTTCGGAATCAGTCGCTCGACAGGTACAAAACTACGCAAAAACTCGGTAAGGGAATTGGAATACCCCCTGTCGTGTGTGTTGTACTCATTGCCGTGCCGAGCCCCCACCAGCACAACCCTCGACGGGTTTCTTCCGTTGAAACCGTGGGAATCTCGGGCACAGACCATGTAGTCGAGCAAAGGATTGCGAGTGGCCGGCAGCCACAGAGGCGACACTCGGGCCGTCCGTAAGACCAAATCCATAGTTGTCAGCGCAGGGGTCGCGGTTCTCGCGACAGGTGCCGCAGTCGGCGCCGGAGCCGCCTTCGCGGAGCCAACCTCCTCCCTGATCGCGAAGAACGCAGGCGCTTCCCTCTCCTCGTCTCAGGCCAACGTGCCGAGCACCCGTGACGACGCGCGCGTCGCCGGCGACCGTCGTGAGACCGTCGTCAGCCGTGACGGAGGCGACCGCGAGTCGGTCTCCTCGGTCGAGACTCTGACCAAGGGTCCCGAGCAGGTCGAGACCGGCACCGCCAAGGCGGTCAAGCGCTGGACCGACGAGACGCTCAACCTCTGGTCCGCCTACGGCAAGCACGCCACCCAGTCCGGTGAGATCGAGGCCGGCGAGCTGGTCTACGCGACCGGCCGCACCGAGTCCGGCCGCGACGAGATCCTCGTCGACGGCGAGGTCGCCTGGGTGACCAGCGGTCACCTCAGCGACGAGAAGCCCGAGACGACAGGCGTCGCAGCCGGCGTCAGCACCGCCGCGTGCGGGGACCCCTCGGTCGAGAGCGGCCTGGTCTCCGACGCGGTCACCGTCTACCGCGCGGTCTGCAACGCCTTCCCGGAGGTCGCCTCGATGACCGTCGGCGGCTGGGACGACCATGGTGAGCACTCCTCGGGCAAGGCGCTCGACTTCATGCTCTCCGACAAGGCGCTCGGCGACTCGATCGCCGCCTACCTGCAGCAGCACGCAGCGGAGCTCAACCTCTACGACATCATCTGGTATCAGCGGATCTGGACGCCGGTGCGTGCCTCGGAGGGGTGGCGCTACATGGAGGACCGCGGGTCCGCCACCGCCAACCACTACGACCACGTGCACGTCTCGACGAACTGACACGACTAGTCTCGACGACAGGTCGGCCCGGGCTCTCGAAGCTCGGGCCGACCTGCGTTTTCGCTCCGTCGGAAGATCAACAACTTCGCAAAAGTCTCCGACCCGTCGTGGGATACCCCCACAGGTGTGTGCTTGACTCAGGCGCTGTGCCCGGGCTCACGACCCAGCTTCAGCGGAAGTGGCGAAGGGTGATCTCGGGCGATACCCCCACATTGTCGAGCGAAGGATTGCAACAGTGGCCACCAGCCACAGAGGCGATTATCGAGCTGTCCGTAGAACCAAGAACGCCGTGGCGACCGCAGGGATCGTGACGTTCGCGACCAGCGGTGCGATGGCCGCCGGGGCGGCCGCGGCGAACCCCGGCGTCGTGATCTCCGAGGTGGAGGAGAAGTCCGGACTCCGGCTGCCGTCGCTGGCCGATCGGCGCATCGAGGCCGAGGCCATGGTGAAGGTGAAGGTTCCGGCGCTGCCCACGACCCGGGAGGACACCCGGATGTCGAACGACCGCCGCGAGGTCACCGGCCGGGAGACGACGGTCAGCCGCAGCGGTGAGCGTGGGGGAGAGGCGGCGACCAATGCGCTGAGCGAGGTCGCCACGATCGAGTCGCTGATCGAGCGGCCGACGTCGGTCAGCGGTGGAGCCCAGAAGGCGGTGCTGCGCTACGTACAGGACGACGTCACCGTCTACGCCTCCTACGGGAAGCGCGCCAAGGAGCTCGGCGAGCTGAAGCTCGGGCGCGCGGTCTACTACACCGGCCGCGACGAGGGTGGCCGGCAGGAGATCGTGCTGGAGGGCAACCCGGTGTGGATCCCCGAGGGCAACCTCGGCAAGACCAAGCCCGAACCCCCGCCCGAGCCCACTCCGACGCCGACCCCCACGCCCTCCCCGACGCCGTCGGAGGACGCCCCGGCAGGACTCGACTTCTCGGCCTGCGGCGACTCCTCGGTCGAGGACGGTCTCGTCCCCGACGCGGTCGACCTCTACCGCGCCGTCTGCAACGCCTTCCCCGCGGTCGCCTCGGGCACCACCTACGGCTACGACCCGCACGGCGAGCACATCAACGGCAAGGCGCTCGACTTCATGACCGACGACAAGGAGCTCGGCGACGCCATCGCCGCCTTCGTCCAGGAGCACGCCGCGGCGCTGAACATCTACGACATCATCTGGTACCAGCGCATCTGGACCCCGGTCCGAGCCGACGAGGGCTGGCGCCCGATGGAGGACCGCGGCGACCCGACCGCCAACCACTACGACCACGTGCACATAGCCGTCAACTGAATCGCCGAGTCGGCCCGTCCTGACCGAGTACGCCGCCGAGTCGGCGCGTCATGACGCGCCGACTCGGCGGTGGTTTTGGTCAGTTCGAGCCGACTCGGCGGGCAAGGCCTCGAAGAAGGTGATCAGCTCATCGGCGACCGACTGCGGCGCGAGCACCGGCGCGAAGTGTCCGGCCCCTGGCAGTTCCCAGACCTGAGAGCCGGCGACGTGCTGGGCGATGAACTCCGCCACTGCGGTGAAGAACGACCGCAGTCGGGTCTTCTGACCCGTCAGAACCAGCAGCGGCACCGTGACCCGAGCGAGCGCCTCGGGGTCGGTGGACCGTGGCCCCTCGTACGACCCGTCCTGCTGCACGAATCTGAGCATCGCCGGCACCCGCAAGGCCCACACGTCGTCGAAGGTCGTCTGCGTCAGCGCGGCGGTCTCTTCCTCGGTGCAGATCCACGAGGTGAAGACGCGTACCGCATCGACGAGCCCGCCGTCGGCGGCCGCTGCGCCGACATGGTGCATCGTGCCCAAGGTCTTCGCGAGGTCGTCCTCAGACATGAGCGGGATCAGCGTCGGCTCGTACACCGCCACGGCAGCGACAGCGTCACTGCGCGCGGCCGCGCCCAGGACCCACGCCCCGCTGCCCGACCAGCCGACGAGGTGGACCGGCTCGCCGATGCTGTCGACGAACGCCGTGACGTCGTCCTCGAGGCGCGGCGGCGAGTGGTCCGGGTCATCCGACGACAGGCCCCGCCCGCGGGTGCTCGGCAGATAGCAGGTGAACCGGTCGGTGAGGTGGGGCAGCATGGCGTCCCACGCGGTCTCGCCGTCGCCGATGCCGCCGTGGACCAGGACCAGTGCCGGCCCGTCTCCCAAGACGCGTCCCGCGATCGTGACGCCGTCGGCGGACACCGCTCGGTGAATTCTCGTGTCGGTCATGGTGATCGCTCCTGATCGAGGCGCCGCCGTTCGGCGCGTCTACGGGGATCTTCGGACGCGCGGCGGGTGGCCGACATCGGTGTCATCGGCCAACCTGTCGGTGCCGACTACGCGGTTCTGCGTAGTCGGCTCACCGGGTGACGGTCAGCCCGTGGTCGATGGCGTAGCGGGCGGCCTGGGTCCGGGAGGTGACCCTGATCTTGTGGAAGATGTTCGTCAGGTGCCGGGCGACCGTACGGTCGCTGATGAAGAGCGTCTCGCCGATCTCCCGGTTGGAGCGGCCGTCTGCCACCAGTGCCAGCACCTCGCACTCGCGTCGGCTCAGTCCGTCGGGAAGCGTCGGTGCTGGCCGGTGCGCCCCCAGCCGTACGTAGGTCGCTTCCGCTTGCGCGGCCTCTGCCGCCGCGGACAGCTCGTCGCCGAGTGATCGGTAGGCCTCGGCGAGGAGGGCACAGGTGCCTGCGGCTTCGTACGCCGCGCCCAGCTCCTGCCAGCGTCGGCAGGCGTCGCGCAGCACCGGGAGGGCCGCCTGGGCGTTGCCCTCGGCAAGGAGCACCGCACCACGTGCAGCGGTCGCCATCGCCTCCAGCCCAGAGGTGGCGTACGTCGTCGCGGTCTCCACGAGCTCGGCTGCAGCCGCCCTCGCATCATCGAGTCGCCCTGCGGCGAGCTCGATCTCCACGGCGGCGGCGCAGAGCGGTGCCCGTCGCAATGGATCGTCGCCGACCGCGGTTACGGCGGTGCGTACCGTTGTCGCGGCTCCGGTGGTATCGCCTCCGGAGAGCTGCAGGAGCGCTCGACCCGGCTGCGGGTCCCGACCACGTGCGTGCGCCTCGCCGTAGGCCTGAGCGGCGGTCGGGTCTCCTCGCAGCCGGCGGGTCTCACCGACGAGGTACCAGGCTTCCGCGACGTAGTCGACCCGCATCGTAACGTCCGTCAGGACCTTCGACGCGGACATCTCGGCGTCTTTCCAGCTGCCGTGGAGGAGGTGGAGCTGCGCCCGGTGGACCGCACACAGTCCACCGAAGACCCCCATGCCGGCGAGCGTCGACAACCAGTGCTCGGTCAGGTCGGTCCAGCGGGTCATCCGGTGGAGGTCGCCGACCTCGTGACAAGCGGCGATGGTGTGGCAGTAGAGCGATCCCGCCATGAACGGCGCGAGGTCGCTGCCCGGAGCGGTGATCATGGCCTCGTCGAGCAACGCCATCCCGTCGACCACCTGGCCGGCCCGGATCAACGCGCGTCCCTCGCAGTTGAGGCCCAGCAGCATCAACCACGGTTCGGCGATGCGCCTGCCGAGGTCCTGCATCCGGCGGGCCGCGTCGACCGCGGCCGTCGGCCGCCCAGCCTGCAGGCTCGGCTCGACCTCGGTCACCTGGAGCAGCAGGCCCTGTGCGGGGCACTCGGGGAGCTCTTGGCCCAGACGCCCGGCGCGGCGGATCCAGCCCGTGCCCACAGGAACGTCGCCCCGTCCCAGGTGGAAGAGTCCGAGACGTACGGCCGTCCACGCGGCCTCACCGTGCCGGGAGGCGTCCATGAACGCCTCGAACGCCGCGGCCTCCAGCCGCAGGTTGTCCTCGGCCCGGCCCAGCCACCACAGCGAATCCGCGTAGGCGGCGAGGTCGTCGGCGGTGAGCTGCTCGCGCTCGGCAACATCGAACCGTGCCGCGGCAGTGACCCAGTCGTGGTCCCCGTGCGCCTGCCGCGCCAGCGTCACAATGTCTGCAGCCTCGTTCACCCGCCGTCTCCTTCGAACAGCAGAATATCGATCTGAGAGGGCACGCCCCGTCCGTTCGTGGGGTCAAATAGGGTCGGAGACCTTCAGCGGTGGACCCACGAAGTCGAGCCAGTTGGCCCGTCCCAGCGAAGCCAGGGCGTCCGGATCGACCGGGTCGGAGAGCAACATCTCGGCGCCCTGTTCGAAGAACCGTTCCAGCCCCGACGGCGTGGTGACGACCAGCAACCGACCGGGGGTCTCGCCGATGTTCTGGAAGCAGTGCGGTACACCGCGTGGCCCGAAGGCCATGCCGCCGGTCGATGCCTGCAACATCGCATCACCCGCCTTGAATCGGAACTCTCCCTCGAGGACGTACCAGAGCTCGTCCTCACGGAGATGGGTGTGCGGCGCCGGTCCCTGCTTCGGGCCCATCACGAACTCGAGCACCGTCATCGAGCCGCTGGTTCTTCCGGTGTCCGCCTTGACCGTGACCTGGTCACCCGTGGGCGTCGTCATGGCCCGGCCGTCGCCGGCCCGCACCGCAAACGGCCGAGTCATGCCGCTCTCCTTCGCCGCCTCGGGGAGTCCGTGGCGCTTGTCTCCATGCTAGACCTCCCGGGCCGTGATGATGCGGTCCGTGATCCGGGCCGACGAGGGCTGGCGCCCGATGGAGGACCGCGGCGACCCGACCGCCAACCACTACGACCACGTGCACATAGCCGTCAACTGAGTCGCCGAGTCGGCTCGTCCTGACCGAGTACGCCGCCGAGTCGGCGCGTCGTGACGCGCCGACTCGGCGGTGGTTTTGGTCAGGACGAGCCGACTCGGCGGGGCTTGTGGCTCAGAGGACCGCGCCCCGTGGCGCTACCTCCACCGTGGAGACCCCTCGTGCGTACAACAGCAGCAGTCGCTCGCCGTGCTTGCAGCGGATGACGCCGGTGTCGCTCGACAGCACGGCGGCGAGGTGGTCGATCGTCTCGGCCTCGCTCGCCGTCTCTGCGTCGTCGTAGATGACGTCCAGGCTGTCACCGCCGATGAGTCGTACGCGAAGGACGATGCCGGCCATGGTCACAGCCTGATCTCTCGCGACGTCGACATGATGTCCGCCTCTCGACCGGCACAAGAGGTGTCCGAATGGAGCCTCATCCCCGGTCAGTCACCCCAAATCTACGCCGAGTCGCCAAGGCGAGATCAGATCAGCGCGCTCAGCGGGGTCGGCTTGCGGCCGCCGACCTGCTCGACGACGTCGGTGACGGTGGCGAGCTTGCCGAGGCGGGTCGCGGTGCCGAACGAGGTGAGCAGCGGGGCGATGAAGTCGGGGAGCCCGGCGGAGACCAGGCCGGCGGTGTAGGCCTCGTCGTCGACCTGGACGACCTCGACCGGCTTGCCGGACTTCTCGGTGGCGAGCTCGGCCAGGTCGGCCGCGGTGTAGGCGTGCGGGCCGGTGACGTCGTACGCCTTGCCCTCATGTCCCTCGCCCGTCAGGACCCCGGCGGCGACAGCCGCGCAGTCGGCCCGGGTGACGTAGGCCGCGCCGCCGTCGCCAGTGTTGGTGACCAGCTGTCCGGCCGCGGCGGCCTGGGCGACGGAGTCGACCTGCATGTCGGCGTAGAGGTTGTTGCGGAGCATGGTCCAGGCCAGGCCGCTCTCGCGCAGCGCCTCCTCGGTGGCGGCGTGGTCGGCGACGACGCCGGCCGGGTTGTCCGCGGTCGGCCCGGAGACCGAGGTGTAGGCCATGTGGCGCACGCCCGCCTTGACGGCCGCGTCGATCGCGGCGAGGTGGCCCTCGACACGGGCGCCGACGGCGTCGGTGGAGATCAGCAGTACGCGCTCGACGCCGGCGAAGGCCTCGACCAGCTCGTCGGGCTTGCTGAAGTCGGCGGCACGGACGTCGGCACCGCGCTCGGCGTAGTCGGCGAGCTTCGCGGGGTCGCGGGTGAGGAGCACGAGCTCAGCGGGGTCGACGGTGGTGAGGAGCTGGTCGGCGACGAGGCGGCCGAGCTGGCCGGAGGCGCCGGTGATGGCGATGGTCATGGGAGTCCTATCGGTTGTGCCGTAACTGTAATCACGGCGATGACGGTTTCATAAATGTAGTCATACCGATGGCAATAAGGCAAGATGGGGGTATGGCCGCCCCGACGAACACCCGTTTCGCGGTGGCCGTCCATGTCCTGACGTACCTCGCCTCGTGCGCTGCCGCCGGCCGCACGACCCCCGTCAGCTCCGACGAGCTCGCCGGCAGCACCGCGGTCAACCCGGTCCATGTGCGCAAGGTGCTCGGTCCGCTGCGTACGGCCGGTCTGGTTCGGTCCCGGCCCGGCGCTCACGGGGGATGGGAGCTGGCGATCGACCCGAAGACGGTGAACCTGGCCCAGGTGTGGCAGGTGCTGCAGGGCGACGACCAGGTCCTCGGGATCCATGGCCCCAACCCCGCCTGCGCGGTGGGCGCCAACATCCAGGGTGTCCTCGTCGACCTCGACCGCCGGGTCGCCCGCGCCGTCCTCGACGAGCTCTCGGGAATCACGCTCGACGACGTGATGTCGACGGCCGGGTTCAACGCGGAGGACTTCGCGATCCTGCTGCCCTGAGGGCCGTCTCGCGCTTGACCGCAACGACCACAACGTCCGTTACGACGGCAACGTTGACCTGTGGTGCGCGTCACCCGCAGTCTCGGGTGTCACCACGTGACGGTCAGCACACGGCGTACAGAACCAGGATCGGCAATGCTCGTAGCACTCGGCTTCATGATGGTCGCCCTCTTCATGTTCCTGATCATGTCCAGACGGGCGACCCCGGTCGTCGGCCTCATCGCGGTGCCGGTGGCGTTCGGCATCGCCGCGGGCGCCGGACTGGGCATCGGCGACATGATCGTCGACGCGGTTAAGGAGCTCGCACCGACCGCCGCGATGCTGTTCTTCGCGATCATCTTCTTCGGGATCATGATCGACGTCGGTCTGTTCGACCCGCTGGTCAAGCTGATCCTGCGGATGGTCGGCTACGACCCGATGCGTCTGGTCGTCGGGACCGCTGTCCTCGCGATGGTCGTGTCGCTCGACGGCGACGGGTCGACCACGTTCATCATCGTGACCTCCGCGCTGCTCCCGCTCTACCTGAAGCTCGGGGTGAGCCCGGTCGTGCTCACCGTCGTGGCCGGCCTCGCCAACGGCGCGATGAACATCCTCCCGTGGGGTGGTCCGACGGCCCGCGCCGCTGCCTCGCTCGGTGTCTCCCCGTCCGACGTGTTCGTGCCGATGATCCCGTCGATGATCGCGGGTCTGGCCGTCGTGCTGGTCTTCGCCGTGCACCTGGGATACCTCGAGCGCCGCCGGATCGGCTCGCTGGAGCTGACCGAGATGACCCGGACGACCGAGGAGCGGGTGCTGGTCGGTGCCGGTGCCCCCGCCCCGGCCTCGGCGGGTGCAGGAAGCGGCTCGGGCGACGACGCGGAGGACGACGACGCCGACTGGTTCGCGGACGGGCTCGACCCGAACCGCTCGACGCTGCGACCGGGGCTGTTCTGGTTCAACGCGCTCCTGACCGCCGCGCTGCTGGTCGTCCTGGTGATCGACGTCCTGCCGATCCTGGTGCTCTTCATGGTCGCCGCCGCGATCGCGCTGGTCGTGAACTTCCCGCAGGTCAAGGAGCAGCAGGAGGCGATCACCCGGCACGCCCCGAGCATCGTGTCCGTGGTGGCGATGGTGTTCGCCGCGGCCGTGCTGACCGGAGTGTTCCAGGGGACCGGCATGGTCGAGGCGATGGCGCGCTGGCTGATCGACATCATCCCGCCCGCGCTGGGCCCGCACATGGCGGTGATCGCCGGCGTACTCAGCCTGCCGTTCACCTTCTTCATGAGCAACGACGCCTTCTACTTCGGCGTCCTCCCGGTGCTCTCCGAGGCGGCCTCGACCTACGGCATCGCTCCGGAGGAGATGGCGCGCGCCTCGATCACCGGTCAGACCTTCCACATGCAGAGCCCGCTCGTGCCCGCCATCCTGCTGCTGGTGACCTTGGCGCGGGTGCCTCTCGCCGATCACCACAAGAAGGTACTGTGGCGCGCGGCTGCGGTGTCGCTCACGATGCTGGCCATCGGGGTGCTGACCACGGCGATCCCGCTGTAGCCGATAGCCTCCTGGATGTGGAGCTATATGGGGCCGCCGACCGCGAGCGGATCGTCGCCGAGCCGCCCAAGCGGGTGGTTGCGCCGGAGCGTACGCAGTTCGAGCGCGACCGCGCCCGCGTGGTGCACGCCGCCTCGACCAGGCGGCTTGCCGCGAAGACGCAGGTCGTGGGACCGCAGGCCGACGATTTCGTACGCAACCGGCTGACCCATTCGCTCGAGGTCGCCCAGGTCGCGCGGGATCTGTCGCGTGCCCTGAACGGGCCGGACTCGCCGCAGCCCGACATAGCCGAGACCGCGGCCCTCGCCCACGATCTCGGGCACCCACCGTTCGGGCACAACGGCGAGAACGTGCTCGCCGAGCAGGCGAAGGGCATCGGTGGGTTCGAGGGCAACGCGCAGACGCTGCGCATCCTGACCCGGCTGGAGGCGAAGACCTTCGACGCCGACGGGCGCTCGGTCGGGCTGAACCTGACCCGGGCGACGCTGGACGCCTGCACGAAGTATCCGTGGGGCTTCGGTGAGCGCAAGGGGTCCAAGTTCGGGGTCTACGAGGACGACCTGCCGGTCTTCACCTGGCTGCGCGCGGCTGGTGCCGGCCAGCGACAGTGCGTCGAGGCGCAGATCATGGACCTCTCCGACGACGTCGCCTACTCCGTCCACGACGTCGAGGACGGCATCGTCGCCGGCAAGATCGACCTCGCCCGCCTCGACCTCGACGGGGTCGCCGCTACCGTGGCCGACTGGTACGTCCCGGGCTTCGACCGCACTCTCGCGGTCTCGACCATCGCCGACCTGAGTGCCGCCGGCTGCTGGATCCCCGAGGGTGCCGCGTACGACGCCTCTCGCCGGTCCCGGGCCATGCTCAAGAACCTGACCTCCGACGTCATCGGCCGGTTCTGTGGGGCGGTGCGGGAGGCGACGTACGCCGCCGGCGGCGGTCCCTACGTCCGCTACGGCGCCGACCTGGTGGTGCCGGAGCAGACCCGCCTGGAGATCGCGCTGCTGAAGGGGATCGCGGCGCACTACGTGATGCGCACCGACGAGCGGGCCGTGAAGATGGACCGCCAGCGCAACCTGCTCGGCGAGCTCCTCGAGCACCTCGTCGCCACCGGACCGGACGACCTCGACCGGCAGTTCGCCGACGACTGGCACGACGCGGCCGACGACGCCGCACGGCTTCGCGTCGTGATCGACCAGGTCGCCTCGCTCACCGACATCACCGCGCTGTCCTGGCACGAACGGCTCTGCCGGCGCGCGTGACCATTGCGGTCACGACATTTAAGCGTTACCTTAAATGTCGTGACCGATGCCTGGTACGCCGTCTCCGACTCCACCCGCCGCCAGATCCTGGCTCGCGTGGCCGCCGGGCCGTGCTCGGTGGGAGAGCTCACCGATGCCCTGCCGGTGAGCATGGCCGCGGTGTCCCAGCACCTCAAGATCCTGCGCGAGGCCGGGCTGGTGTCGATGACGCCGGCCGGCCGTCGCCGGATCTATCAGGCCCGGATCGAGGGCCTGGCCGAGCTGCGCGCCGAGCTGGATACCTACTGGACCCAGGCGTTGCATTCGTTCAAGCAGGTGGCTGAGGACAGCTACCGGGAGCAGAAGGAGCAGTCATGAGCACCACCCGCGAGAAGACCTCCGTGGACCTGGAGATCACCGTCGACGTCCCGGTCGAGCACGCCTTCAAGGTGTTCACCGAGGACTTCGACCGGATCAAGCCGCGCGAGCACAACATGCTCCCCGTCGAGATCGCCGAGACGGTGCTGGAGCCCCGTGTCGGCGGTCGCGTCTACGACCGCGGCGTCGACGGCAGCACCTGCCAGTGGGCGCGCGTCCTCGCCGTCGAACCGCCCCACCGGCTGGTGATCTCCTGGGACATCACCCCCGACTTCCAGCTCGAGCCGGACCCGTCGCGCTGCAGCGAGGTCGAGTTCACCTTCACCGCGGTGGGAGCCGAACAGACCCACGTACGTCTCGAGCACCGCCACCTCGACCGGCACGGCGCCGGATGGCAGGGCTGGCGCGACCGGGCCGCCGGTTCGGACGCCTGGGGGATCTATCTGGAGCGCTTCCGGGCTCTCGCGCAGGCGTGATCGGGGTGGACCGCACCGCGCTCGCGACGGCCGAGCGGAAGGATCTCGCCGACTTCCTCGAGACGCTCGAGCCGGAGCACTGGGAGCGGCCCTCGCTGTGCAGCGAGTGGACGGTGCGCGACGTCGTCGCGCACCTGATCAGCTACGAGGAGATCGGGCTGGGCGAGTTCGCCGGGCGCTTCCTGCGTGCCGGGTTCCGGTTCGGCCGGATGAACGCCCGCCGGCTCGAGGAGTTCGGTGCCCGGGCTCCGGCCGAGCTGGTCGTCTACGTGCGGGCGCATGCTCGACCGTCCGGGCCGACGGCGATGGCCGATGCCAGGATCGGGCTGACCGACGGTCTCATCCACCACCAAGACATCCGCCGGGCGCTCGGACGGCCGCGCGAGGTGCCGGCCGAGCGGCTCGAGCCGGTGCTCGACTTCGCGCTGATGGCGCCGCCGCTCCCGGCCAGGCGCAACGTACGCGGCCTGCGTCTGGTGGCCACCGACCTCGCCTGGTCCCACGGGAGCGGCGAGGAGGTCACCGGGCCGGGGGAGGCGCTGCTGATGGCGGTCTGCGGACGGGCCGTCGCCCTGCCCGAGCTCGCCGGCCCGGGGCTGGCGACGCTCGAGAGCAGGGTGCGGCGTACGGGCTGAGCCCGAGCTAGGGAACGACGATCCAGAGCGCCGAGGCGATCACGAAGACCGAGAGGCCGAGGGTGGTCTCCAGGACCGTCCAGGTCTTGAGGGTGGTGATGACGTCCATCCCGAAGAAGCGGCTGACCAGCCAGAACCCGGAGTCGTTGACGTGGGAGAGGACGGTCGCGCCGGCCGCGATGGCGAAGACGAGCAGGGCGATGTCGAAGTTGCCCAGTCCTGCGGCAGCGACCTGGGCGGAGATCAGGCCGGCGGTGGTGGTCAGTGCGACGGTCGCGGAGCCCTGGGCGACCCGGAGCAGGGTCGCGATCAGGAATGCCTGCACGATGAGCGAAAGCCCGAGACCGGAGAGCGAGGTCGACAGCGCCTCCCCGATACCGCTGATGCGGAGCACGCCGCCGAACATCCCGCCCGCGCCGGTGATCAGGATGATCGCGCAGATCGGGCCGAGCGCCTGGTCGAGGATGTCGCTCGCCCGGCCGATGGGGAACCGGCCGGGGGAGAGCACGAAGATCGCGACGAGCACGGTGATCAGCAGCGCGATCGGGGTCTGGCCGATGAGGATCAGTGCGCTGGCCCAGGTGGCGTCTTCGCTGACCGACCCGGCGGCGATCAGCGTGCTGACGACCGTGTTGAGGCCGATCAGGACCAGGGGCAGAGCCAGGAGGAGTACGACGGTGGCGAACGGCGGGGGAGTCGCGTCGCTCTTCGCCGCGTCCGCATCGCCGGTCGCGAACACGTCGGGCGGCTCCGGGTTGTAGCGGGCGCCGAGCCTGGTGCCGACGAGGTAGGCGCCGGGGAACCAGGCCAGGACGGCGACCGGCACGCCGAGCAGCAGGGTGAGCCCGATGTCGCCTCCCAGTTCCGTGGCCGCGGCGACCGGGCCCGGGTGTGGCGGCACGACCGCGTGCATCGCCGCGAAGGCACCGGCGGTGGGCAGGGCGTAGACGAGGATCGAGCCGCCGAAGCGCCGTGCGACCGCGAAGATGATCGGCAGGAAGACGACCAGGCCGGCGTCGAAGAAGATCGGGAACCCGAAGATCAGCGCGGCGACGCCGAGCGCGAACGGGGCCCGCTTCTCGCCGAACACGCCGATGAGCGTGTCGGCGAGCACCTGCGCACCACCGGTCACCTCGAGCAGCCGTCCGAGCATCACGCCGAACGCCACCAGCAGCGCGACCGAGCCGAGCGTGGCGCTGAAGCCTGCCAGCATCGCCGCCGGCACGTCGGCGACCGGGATCCCGGCCACGACCGCGGTCACCGCGCTGACCAGCACCAGCGAGATGAAGGCGTGCAGCTTGACCTTGGCGATCAGGACGAGGAGTACGGCGACCGCCACGGCGGCGATCAGGAGCATCACCCAGGTGGGGTGGGCGGGGGCCAGCGGATCCATGGCGGTCACCCTAGCGACGGAGTGTGACTGAGATCACCCCTCCCGGGGTATGGGAGAGTCTTCCGGTGTGAGCGATCCCCTCGTCTGGCTGCCGTTCGACCCGTCCGAGCTGGGCAAGGTGCCCGCAGGCCTCCGCTTCGAGCTCTTCGACCACACCCGCTTCACCGGTGGCGAGGTGGAGGTGCCGGACTCGGTCGGTGAGGTGGCCTTCTACCTGCCGCCCTACATGCTCGGCTCGCGCATCTTCGACGTCGTCAGCCAGATGACCTCGCTCCAGGTGGTGCAGCTGCTCACCGCGGGGGTCGATGCCGCCCGCGGCCACATCCCCGAGGGCGTGACCCTCTGCAACGGTCGCGGCATCCACGACACCTCGACCGCCGAGCTCGCCGTCACGCTGATCCTGTCGTCGCTGCGGGGCATCCCCGGCCACGTACGCCACCAGGACGAGCACGCCTGGCGGCCGGGCTGGTTCCCGTCGCTGGCCGACAAGCGGGTCCTGATCGTCGGGTACGGCGCGATCGGCCGCGCCATCGAGGCGCGGCTGCTTCCGTTCGAGACCGAGGTGGTCGGGGTCGCGAGGACCGCGAGGGATGGCGTGCACGGCTTCGACGAGCTCGACACGCTCGTACCCGAGGCCGACGTGATCGTGCTGGCCACGCCGCTCACCGACGAGACCCGCGGCCTCGTCGACCGCAAGTTCCTGGGGCGGATGAAGGACGGCGCGCTGCTGGTCAACGTCGCCCGTGGTGGTGTCGTCGCCACCTCCGACCTGGTCGCTGAGCTCGCCACGGAGCGGATCCACGCGGCGATCGACGTCGCCGAGACCGAGCCGCTCCCGGCGGAGAGCCCGCTGTGGAGCTCGCCCAACCTGCTCATCACCCCGCACGTCGGTGGTGCGTCGAGCGCGATGTGGCCGCGCGCCTACCGGGTCGTACGCGAGCAGCTCGAGCGGTTCGCCGCCGGTGAGCCGCTCGCGAACGTGATGTCAGGGGCCTACTGATCCGTTGACGTCGGGGTAGTCCGGTAGCGAACTGCCTATTACTCGTCAGTATTTGGGCAGTTCGCTACCGCCCGGGCGCCAGTGACCGCCAGGCGACGGCTCCCGACGCCGAGGGCGCGGAGTCGGCGGGACCCGGCGGGGTACCGGTCC
>NZ_JBEORF010000015.1:0-147879 GCF_040302125.1 Nocardioides sp. NPDC127514
TCTCGCGTTTCCTTGCCAGCTCCAGAAGCCTTTCTTCCGGTCCTGCCCCGCAGACTTTATCAGAGCCACTCTCGCTTTACCAACTCGGCGCTTTCACGCTTTCCGCTGGATTAGCAGTTGTGTTTCTGCCTTGTCCTGGAGGACTTTATCGGATCTCGCTTTGTTGTCCAATTCGGCGAATTCTCGCTCTTATCGGATAAAGACGATATCCACGCCGACACAGCACAAGACAATCAAACTGCGGTTCGTCACGGTCTTGATGCCTGATCCGAAGACCTGACTGAGACTCTGAACCGAGCTGAAGCTCGAGAATGTTGGCGGCCGACTCAGGGGCCGGAAACCCGCTCGAAGACTCGAACTTGCTTCCCGCCGCACCCCGGCGACCAGATGAACATTACGCCTCAGTGACGCGCTTGCCAAATCGAGGAACGCCCCCGGGAAGGCGGTCACCTTCGCGGGGGCGTTCTCGCAGGTCAGAGGCTACTTGAAGCGCACGCCGGCGAACTTCTTCTTGCCCCTGCGCAGGACGACCCAGCCGTCACCGAGCAACTCTTTTTCGCCGAGCGCGCTCTCGGCGTCCTCGACGCGGACGTTGTTGACGTACGCCCCACCCTCGGAGATCGTCCGGCGGGCCTCCCCCTTGGAGGAGACGAGGCCGGCGGCGACGAAGAGGTCGACGTACGTCGGCAGCTCCTCACCCCGCTCCAGCTCGACGGCACCGGCCTCCGTGATCGCGGCGGCCAGCGTCGTACTGCTCAGAGTGGCCAGGTCGCCACCGCCGAAGAGCGCGGCTGCGGCCTGCTTGGCCTGCTCGGTCTCCCCCGCCCCGTGGACGAGAGTCGTCATGTGATCGGCGAGTGCCTTCTGGGCCACCCGCAGGAACGGCTTCTCGGCGTGCTGCGCCTCCAGGGTCTCGATCTCCTCGTGGGACAGGAAGGTGAAAACGCGGAGCATCTCCCCCACCTTGGCGTCCTCGACGTTGAGCCAGAACTGATGGAAGGCGTAGGGCGACATCATCGTCGGGTCGAGCCAGAGGGCGCCGCCCTCGGTCTTGCCGTACTTGGTGCCGTCGGCCTTGGTGATCAGCGGAGTGGTGAAGGCGTGGACGGTCTCGCCGGTGACCCGGCGGACCAGCTCGACACCGCCGGTGATGTTGCCCCACTGGTCCGAGCCGCCGAACTGAAGACTCACGCCGTGCGTACGGAAGAGGTTCAGGTAGTCCATCGACTGCAGGAGGATGTAGGAGAACTCGGTGTAGGAGATGCCGTCCTCAAGACGCTTCTTCACCGTGTCACGCGCGAGCATCCGGTTGACCGGGAAGTGCTTGCCGATGTCACGGAGGAAGTCGATCACCGACAACGACGCCGTCCAGTCGGCGTTGTTGACCATCGTCGCGGCGGTCTCGCCCTCGAAGGAGACGAACCGCTCGATCTGGCTGCGCACCTTCCCGACCCATTCCTTGACGGTCTCGGGTGAGTTGAGGGTGCGCTCCCCCGAGTCGCGCGGGTCACCGATCATGCCGGTGGCGCCGCCGACCAGTACGTAGGGCGTGTGGCCGGCCTGCTGCAGGCGCATCGCCATGGTGATCTGGAGAAGGTTGCCCATGTGCAGGCTCGGCGCGGTGGGGTCGAACCCGATATAGAACTTCACACTCCCGCCGGCGAGCGCTTCTCGGAGCGCGTCGCGGTCCGTCGAGTCGGCGATGAGGCCTCGCCACTCGAGGTCGTCGAGGAGTGTGGGATCGATGGACACGTGGTGCCTTTCTCAGATCGTTCTCAGATGGTGTTTCCGGGGCCCGGAACGGGCTGTCCCGGAAGCAAGGGTAGTAGGCGATACCCCCTAGAGTTGACCACTGGCGTTCGCGACGAGATTTTGAGGGGACCTGGGTGATCGCAGGGAGGTACCGGCTCGAGAGGGAGCTCGGCCGGGGAGCGATGGGAGCCGTCTGGCTGGCCACCGACGAAGTTCTGGGGCGTTCGGTCGCACTCAAACAGCTGATCGCACTCGACGGCGTATCGGATGCCGCCGTCGAACGCGAGGCGCAGCTCGCCGCACGACTGGTCCACCCGAACGTCGTCGCCGTCTTCGACCTGGTGCGCGACGACGACAAGCCCTGGCTGGTGATGGAGTACGTCGAGGGCAAGACCCTCGCCCACATGGTGCGCGACGACGGCCCCCTGCCCGTCGAGGACGCCGCGAGGCTGATCGGTCAGATCGCCTCGGCTCTGCGCTCGGCCCATGCCGCCGGCATCGTCCACCGGGACGTGAAGCCCGCCAACATCGTGGTCGGCCGTGCCGAGCGCGCCAAGCTGACCGACTTCGGGATCGCGCGCGGCGTCGACTCCCAGACCACCCAGACCGGACAGGTCACCGGCTCGCCGGCGTACCTGGCTCCGGAGATCGCCACCGGTGGGCGGGCCACCCCGGCCAGCGACATGTGGTCGCTGGGGGCCACGCTCTTCCAGGCGCTCACCGGCGAGCCTCCCTACGGGATCGGCGACAACGCGCTGGCGACGCTGTATCGGGTCGTGCACGAGGACCCGCCGCGTACGCCGCTGGCCGGCCGGCTCGCGCCGCTGCTGGAGCACACGATGGCCTACGACCCCGCCGAGCGGTGGTCGGCCGAGGACGTCGTCGACTTCCTGGCCGGGCGGTTGGCAGCCGAGAAGCTGGAGCCGGTGGCGCTGCGTACGCAGACGCTCGCCGCGGTCGCGGCACCCGCGCCTGCGCCTGCCGCGCCTTCGGGACTGGCACAGTCGACGAGCACCCCGACGCGGCGCCGCTGGTGGCCGATCGCGCTCGTCGCCGCTACGGCATTGGTGCTGGTGGTCGGCGGAGCCCTGTGGGCCAACCGCGGCGACGAGCCGAGCGCGAAGCCGAATCCGGTCGCGTCCGGATCACCGCTGTCGGAGACGACCGACAAGGCCACCGACGACGCGGACGACCAGGAGTCGGAGGAGGCCTCCGAGAAGCCGTCGCCCAGCGAGACGGCCAGCGAGTCTCCGAGCGAGAGCCCCTCGGCCAGCGAGACCGCCGGCCCGACCGCCGAGGGGATCGACGCCTTCATCCGCAGCTATCTCGCCACCGCGCCCGCGAACCCCGACAGCGCCTTCGGCTCGATGCTGACCCCGGCGTTCCAGGCGAGCAGCGGAGGCATCGAGGGCTACCGCGCCTGGTGGACCACCGTCGCGAGCACCAGCGTCGTCTCGGTCTCCCCCAGCGTCGACCCGCTCAAGGTGACCTACACCTACAAGTACACGATGAAGGACGGCCGCCAAGAGGGCAGCACGGTGACCTTGGGGCTCGTCTACGCCGACGGGAAATACCTCATCGACAGCGAGGGCTGAGCACGCCGGCGACCGGAGGAGCCTCAGGCGCTGCCGGTGGCCAGCAGGTGCGCGCTGGCCGGGAGCATCGCGGCGTCGCCTTCGAGGGCGCGGGCACAGACCACGGCGCTTTCGGTCAGGCGATCCAGGTGGAGTGGGTCGGTGCAGGTCTTGACGCTGGTCCACAGGGGCCCTTCGATCGGCAGGACCCGGACGTCGCGGAAGCCGGCCAACCGTAGCTCGGTCGCGATCTCGTCCGGTGAGTGGAAGTACGCCGTGGTGAAACCGAGCTTCGGGTCGTACCCGCCGTGGGCCAAGGTGTTGATGGCGAGATCGAGCCGTTCGGCGTCCTGCTCGGCACGCGTGGCGTAGGCGAGCAAGGCCGCGTGCCGGCTGACGACGGAGGCGGCGAGCGTGCCGCCCGGCCGCAGCACCCGCCGAGCTTCGCGCAGAGCCTGGACCCGCTCTGTCCGGGTGAGCAGGTGGTAGAGCGGGCCGAGCAGGAGCACCGCGTCCGCGGAGTCGTTGGGCTCGTCGAGGTGGCGGGCGTCGCCGAGCGCCGCTGTGAAGGCCGATCCGTCGCTGAGTGCCTCCACGACGTGCTCGGGGACGACGTCGATGAGATGCACCTCGTTCCCGGCCTCTGTCAGCCATCGCGCGTGGACGCCCGTGCCCCCGCCGACGTCGAGGATCCGCGCCGGTGCCGGCGGCAGCACCCAGCTGAGGAGCTCATGGGTTCGGAGACGTTCCAGCCGACCATGGCCGGTGATCTCGAGCCTCTCGCGTTCGACCATCGTGGCGTAGTAGTCCCGGACTGCCGGGTCGACGGGCAGCGGCGCCTCGACATCCGCTTCGGGCGCAGGCGCCTGCGGATGGCCTTCTCGGTCTGCGATGCTCACCCGCCCGCGACCGGAGCGCTTGGCTTCGTACAGTGCGGCGTCTGCGGCCCTGAGCAAGGTGTCGAGCGTGTCGCCGTGACCATCGAGCTCCGCAACGCCGGCGCTGACTTCGATGGTCAGCGGACGCTGCGGTGCCTCCGGCGGGCTGATGACAAGGGCTGATGAGCCGAGGACGCTTCTCAGCCGCAGCCCTGCGTCAGCGGCCGACATCCCGAACGCCAGCAGCGCGACCTCGTCGCCGCCGAACCGAGCCACCACGTCCTCACCACGGAACTCCTTGGTCAGATGGTCGGTCAGACGGACCAGCGCCTGGTCTCCCACAGCGTGGCCATGGGTGTCGTTGATGCTCTTGAAGTGGTCGATGTCGAGCATGGCGAGCGACAACCGCTGATTGTGTCGGCGCGCCAGAGCGCACAGCCGATGGAAGTCGCTCTCAAAGCGGCGCCGGTTGGCCACGCCGGTGAGTGGGTCGGTGTCGGTGAGGCGCCGGTACATCTCGGCGCGCTCGAGCCGGTTGCGGATCCTGGCCCGTAGCTCGTTGGGGTTGAACGGCTTGGGCACATAGTCGTCGGCCCCGGCGGCGAAGACGGCGTCGACTGCCGCGGGGCCGGTGCGCGCGGTCAGGAACAGGACCGGCAGGGCGGACCAGTGCGGGTCGGTGCGGATGGTGCGACACAGCTCCATGCCGTCCAGGTGCGGCATGTCGACGTCGAGCACGACGAGGTCGGGTCGTTCACGATCGAGGGTCCCCCAGAAGGTGCGCGGGTCTTCGAGGGTGCTCACCTCGACCGGTTCGGTGGCCAGGGTCTCGCGCAGCAGGGCCAGGTTGAGGGGGTCGTCATCGACCGCGAGTACGTGGAGGCGGTCCTCACGCCGCTGGCCGAGCAGCGAGGTGACGGCGTCGATCGGTGCGGCGGCGGGACCGTTCCGAGGCAGTACCAGGTGGGCACCCGCGGTCGCGGCACGGAGCCGGTCCTCCACGGATGCCGTCTCCGCCAGGGCGACGACGGGGACGGCAGGGCGCGCCGTGCCGCAGCGCTGGATGAGCGCCTCGGCGTCGGGGACTTCCAGGTCGACGATTGCCGCCTCGATGTTCTCCTCGGCCCTGTCATCGGTCACGGCTAGGCCACGCGAGGTCGCGACCGAACCCATCCTGGCTGCCGCCGATGGAGCGGCATGGATCGCCAGGAGCCGACCGGTCGGGTGTGGCTCGGACGCGGAGGACGACTCCGTGTCGGCGGCGGCCAGCCCGCTGCGCAGCTCGGCGACGTGGCGGAACACCCGGCGGGGGTCGACTCGTGCTTGGCCGGCGAATGCGTCCTCGAGCGCTCTGGCCGGATCGGTGGCGTCCGGCAGCCCGACCGTTCCGGCCGTTCCTGCGATCCGATGGGCGGCGCGCTCGGCCTGCCGCCTGGTCTCCTCATCGAGGGCTCCCCCCTCGAGGCCGCGGACGGCGGCCTCGATCGTCGCGAGGTTCTCCGCGAGGGTCACCCGGGCTCGTACGGCGATCTCACCCAGTCGAGCGCGCGCCTGGCTGAAGGCTGACGGGGACGGATCCGACTGAGGGGTCACTGGTCCCACCCCAGAAGCTCTGCCACCTGGTCGGACAGGGTGAGCGGGTCGAAGGGCTTGCTCAGTACGCCTGCGACTCCGAGGGCCTCCCAGCGTCGTCGCTCGCTGGGCTGCACCTTGGCGGTCAGCAGCACGACCGGGACGTGGCGCGTGCGGGTGTCAGCTTGGAGCCGCGCGAACGTCGTGGGGCCGTCCATCCTGGGCATCATGACGTCGAGCAGGACGGCATCGGGCGGATCGGACGCGCATCGGTCGAGCGCCTGCAGCCCCGTCGAGGCGACCTCCACCTCCCAGCCGCCGACCAGTTCGAGGCTTGCCTGGGCCACCTCGCGGATTGCGTCGTCATCGTCGACGACCAGCACGCGGCGACTCATGAGGCCGCTCCTGCCACCACCGTTGCGAGCAACTTCATCACCTGCTGCTCAACCTCCTCCGGGTTGCTCTTCGCCTTGGTGAGGAACTCAGTCGGCCCCAGCCGCAGGCGCTCCTTGTCGTGCTCATCGACGTCCAGCGCCGTGTAGACCACCACCGGCACCTGACACAGGCGAGGGTCTTGGCGGAGCCAGCCCACGAGCGAGAAGCCGTCGCTGTCGGGCAGCAGCAGATCGAGAAGCAGCAGGTCGGGTACGAGGTCGCGTCCGAGCCGCAACGCATCGCGGGCAGTGTGCGCCGGCACCGCCAGCACGCCGTGCTCGGCAAACAGGGTGGTGAGCACATGGGCGAGCGACTGGTCGTCCTCGACAACGAGCACGCAGGGCTGGGATCTATCGCCTGAGATGGCCTCTCTCAAGGCGGTCAGCAATGTCGTGAGGTCGAGCGGCTTGCTCAGCCAGGCGGCCACGTCCAGCGGGGAGGTGCTGGGTGGAGTGCTCGGCGGGGACCCGCTGACGATGAGCACCGGGACGTGACCGGTCCGGGAGTCCGCTCGCAGCTGGGCGATGGCGGTCCAGCCGTCGATGCCGGGGAGGGCAAGGTCCATGAGCACGGCGGCCGGGGCCACTTCGGCTGCCCGCGCAACCGCCTCCTCGCCCGACGCGACGCCGACCACGGCGTACCCGTGAGAACGAAGCATCTCACCGATCACGGCACGAGCCTGCGGATCGTCCTCGCACACCAGCACGGTGGGCATCGCCGACCGCTCCTCGGGAGACGGCTCGATGGCCACGGCGGGATCCGCAGCGGGCAGAGTGAAGTAGAAGGTGGCGCCCTGGCCCGGCTCGCTGTGCGCCCAGATGCGCCCACCGTGCTGTTCGACCAGTCCACGGCAGATGGCCAGTCCCAGACCTGAGCCCTCCTTCTCGCGGGTGTCGGAGGCGTCGACCTGCGCGAACCGACCGAAGATTGCCTCGAGCTGGTCAGGTGGGATGCCAGGGCCCTCATCACTGATGCTGAACAGCAGCTCTTGGTCCTGCTCCGCGACTCCCACCCGGACCGCGCCCCCGGGAGGGGAGAACCTGATCGCGTTGCTCAGCAGGTTGGTGAGGGTCTGCACGATCCGGTCGGGATCGGCGTCGGCGCTTCCGGTGATGTCCTCGACCTGCACCTGAATCTGTGCTTGCTGTGCGAGGCCACGCATCTCTGCCACCGCCCGGTCGACCACGTCCGCCGCGGCAACGGTCCGCCGCTCGAGCGTCACCTTGCCGGCCGCGATGCGCTCGACGTCCAGGATGTCGTTGATCAGCCTGATCAGCCGGTCTGTGGACTCCACCGCGATCTGCACCATGCGCTGCACCTTGGGTGGCGTCCCCTCCAGTAGCCCGCCCTGAAGCAGTCCGAGCGCGCCGCGCAGCGACGTCAGGGGGGTGCGCAACTCATGGCTCACCACCGAGACGAACTCGTCCTTCATCCGCTCGATCGTCCGGCGTTCGGTGACGTCGCGGAAGATGAGTACGCCACCGGCGACACCACTCTCGCCACGGGCCGGCGCGACGGTGAGCTCCACGGCGAAGCCGGTGCCGTCCGCCCGCTGGTAGGTCGCATTCGTCACGGTGCGGACCCCCTCGTCCTGCAACGCAGCCGCGACCGGGTCACCGGCGGTGGCGATCGGCTCGCCGGCCTCGTTGGTCGCCCCGGTCACCTCGTTGAACCGGGCGCCTGCCAGCTCGGTGGGAGAACGACCGAGCAGCGCGCCTGCCGCTGGGTTCGCGAACGTCACCCGGCCCGACCTGTCGAGCCCGACGATGCCCTCGCCCGCACTGTCGAGGATCGACTGGTGGCGCATGGTGAGCTGCTCCAGGTCATGGGTCCGCTGCGCGACCAGCCGCTCCAGGCCGCGGGTCAGCCGGACGTTCTCCGCCAGCGTCAGCAGCTGCCGCAGGACCAGAAGCGCCGCAACCGTGACCAGGAGCAGAGCCAGGACCCAGTCCCCGAAGCGGTCCGGGTTGCTGGCCCTCACGACCAGCACGACAACGACCGGCACGTACGGCAGCAGCTCGGGAAGCAGGGTCCGCCGGGACGGTTCACCGACAGCGTCCTCACTGGGCGGGACCAGTGCCGCCAGGGCCAGCAGCATGTACCCGATCGTCCAGCCCAGGTCCAGGCCGCTTCCGGCCGCCTCCCGGCCGTGCAGTGCCAGATAGCCGATACCCGTGTCGGCGCATGCGATCGACACGAACGCGGCACCGACCAGCAGCATCGGGAGGCGTTGTGCCCCAGTGGCCCGGGTGGCCAAGGTGACGGCGATCGTGATGATCAGGATGTCGGTCAACGGGTAGTACAGATACACGAACAGATAGATCCAGGTGACC
Organism: Nocardioides sp. NPDC127514; assembly: GCF_040302125.1. NCBI lineage: Bacteria > Bacillati > Actinomycetota > Actinomycetes > Propionibacteriales > Nocardioidaceae > Nocardioides > Nocardioides sp. NPDC127514. The sequence goes on from NZ_JBEORF010000015.1 coordinate 8,545, forward strand.
TCGCCGAGCTGTGCGACGAGCGGCCCGACGAGCAGGATCCAACTGATGAACAGCAGCGCCGCACCCATGATCAGTCCGTCTACGATCGCGCGCACCCGCGCCGCGGCGGAGAGTGGGCGGACCGGCAGGGAGAGCATCGCGGCGAGGGCGAACGGCACCACCGCCACGTAGAAGACGTCGGCGGGGCCCGGGAAGGTCTGGGCCTCAGGTGCCAGGACCTGGTAGTAGAACCAGATGGCGTTGCCGGCCGCGTAGCACGTCGCTGCGACACCGAGCAGCCACCACGGCAGCCGCCTCCCGGCCGTTGCCTCCCTCGCGGCGCCGAAACAGGCGACGGCCGCGACCGCCGAGAAGACCACGAAACTGCCATCGGACGCCGCTCGGATCGTGATCCGACTGCCGAGACCCACTGCCCCGAACACGGCCAGCGCCGCCGCCGCAACCGCGAAGACGATGCACGCGTTCCGGAACCGCGACCACGACCCAGCCCGAGACATCATGGACCCCCCACTCACGTCCAGTTCGACAAAGGGCAAAACATTCGTCTCCCGGATGCCATCTTGGCACGATCTCCACCAATATGCCTCTGGGCTGAGAAATCGGCCGCAGACAACGGCAAGTGACGCTATTCGGAAGCGAAGGGCTGCATGTCGGCGATTTCGCACCTAGCATGGTGTGTTCAAGCCGACAACGAGGGAGTCTCGGGATGAGTGGATCGACGTCGCCCGGTGGCAGCCGGCCGAGGCGCGCCTCCCACGCCGGGCCTCCGCAGATCGCACGAGTCGGGGCGTCGGCCGCCACCGTAGAACCCGGCGGCAGCCTCGCTGGATGGGCGTTCCTGCTCGGGGCACCCCGACCCGAGCGACGCCGGTCTCAGCTGCTGGCGCACGTGGGCGGCCTGACGGCGATCGGCGCGCTGTTGGTCTACCTCACGTGGCGAGCGGCGTTCACCATCCCCGCAAGCGGATGGGACCGGACGGCCGCGTGGCTGCTCGTGGTCTTCGAGGGGCTTCCCCTCCTGGGGCTGCTCGTCCGCCTGGTGACGCTGTGGAACGTGGACAGTCGCGCCCCGCGCCCGGTGACCGACCTCCCCGAGGGCATGCGCGTCGCGGTGCTCATCCCGACGTACAACGAGCCGGTGGAGGTGATCGCGCCGACGATCGCGGCCGCATGCGCTCTCGAGCCTGCCCATGAGACCTGGGTGCTGGACGACGGCGAGCGCGACTGGGTCCGACTGTTGTGTGAGGAGTACGGCGCCCGCTACGTACGTCGCCAGGTGCACGACCACGCAAAGGCGGGCAACCTCAACCATGCCCTCGACCTCATGGCGAGGGAGGCTGAGGACGGGCGGGACGTCGACGTCATCGCGGTCCTGGACTGCGATCACGTGCCGCTTCCGACCTTCCTCACCGCGACGCTGGGATGGTTCGACGACCCGGACATCGCGCTGGTGCAGGGGCCGCAGACGTTCTACAACTCCGGCGCGTTCGACGACGACGGGGTCACCGGCGAGCAGGGCATCTTCTTCCACGTGCTGATGGCGTCCCGCAACAAGGACGGCGCGGGGCCGTTCTGGTGCGGGTCCACATCGCTGCTGCGCACCCGTGCGCTGCGTGAGATCGGCGGCATCGCCACCGACACCATCGTGGAGGACATGCACACGACGCTCGGCCTCATCCGGGTCGGATGGAAGACCGTCTACCATCACCAGACGCTTGCCGTGGGGCTGGCACCGCAGACCCCCGAGCAGTACCTGCTGCAGCGGCGTCGCTGGGGTCTCGGCGCGATGCAGGTCCTCGCCAAGGAGCGACTCTGGGCGGCCAAACGGTGGATGTCGTGGCGCAACTACTACGAGTACCTCAGCGGCACGCTGTGGTGGCTCGAGGGCGTCGCCACCGTCGTCATCTTCGTCATCCCGGCTGCCATCCTGCTCAGTGGTGCCCAGACGTCCACCGCCGGGCCGGGCACCTTCGCCGCGGTCTTCCTCACCATGCTCGTGCTCCGGTTGTGGGGCGTCCGCCAGCTGTTCCGGCACCACCTGCACCTACCGAGCGCCTTCGCGCTGCGGATCTTCCGGATACCCGTCGGCATCTCCTGCCTGTGGTGGCTGCTCACCCGCCGTACCCTCGAGTTCGCAGTCACTCCCAAGGCCGGTGCCGAGCAGCGGGCCCGCGGACGAGTCCCGAGAGTGGTCATCGTGCTGATCGTCGCGGTCTTCGCAGTCCTGGGCTACTCACTGGCCGGTGCCCTCGGGCTCGTCCCGTGGCGCGCGACGGATGGCGCGACCGTGGCCTCCGCAGCCTGGCTCCTGCTCGCGGGGATCGGACTGGTGCTCGGCGCGATACGAGTCCTCTCACCGGCGTACGCGACCACCCGCCGCGACGCACACCGCATCGCGCTCCGCGCACCGGTCTCCATCGACGGCACCGACGGCGAGCTGATCGACATCTCGGTCGGCGGCGCCGCCGTACGCCTGCCCTCCCGCACCATGCCGATCTCCGACGGCGCCGAGCTCGTGCTGCCCCGGGCAGCTCCGGTGCGCATGCGCGTGGTCCGACGCAGCGACCTCCCGGGCGACGCCGGGTCGGTCGTGGCTCTTCGGGTGGCAGACGACGACTGGGCTGCCCTCCGCACCATGTCGCTGTGGCTGTTCCACACCCCGACCGGCGTCATCAACGGCATCCCACCCGGCGTCCCTGCCGTGGCCGCCATGAGACGAAGCCACCGGTCGCGAGCCCTCGGCCACCTGATCGCAGAACGCGAGGATGCCCATGTCCGTTCATGACACCAGCGGGACACCGGACCGCAACCCCGGCGAGACCGACCTCCAGTCATCCATCACCCATGCCATCGCCCATGCCATCGAGCACGATCAGCTCGTGCTGCACTACCAGCCGATCCTGGACCTGCGAACCGACTCCGTCCACGCCTACGAGGCGCTGGTGCGGTGGAACCGCCCCGACGTCGCACTCGTCCCACCTGCCGAGTTCATCCCCGTCGCGGAGACATCTGATCTGATCTGTCGGGTCGGCGCCTGGGTGATCGACCGCGCCGCCCGCCAGCTCGCGGACTGGAACAACGACACCGGAAACCGGCGGCTGGTCGTCGCGGTCAACATCTCGGGGCGCCACATCAACACCCCACGGATCCGAGACGACGTGGCGGCGGCCCTCCAGGCACACGACATCGACCCCGGCCAGCTCGTACTCGAGATCACCGAGACCGTCCACATCGACGAACACGCCATGGACCACCTGAACGAGCTGCGAGGACTCGGCGTCGGGCTCAGCCTGGATGACGTCGGCACCGGCCACAACACCATCGACCAGGTCTCCCGGCTCCCGCTGGACAGCATCAAGATCGACTTGACCTACATCGACCCGACCACACCCGCACTCCGCGAGACGCTGCAACAGCTGGTCGATGTCGCGCACTCGCTCGGCCTCGCAGTCTGCGGCGAATGCGTCGAACGCGATGACCAGCTGGCCCTGCTCCGATCGTTGGGGGTGGAGGCCGCCCAGGGCTACCTCCTCGGTCGCCCCACCACCGCCCAGGAACTCGACGGTCGACTCTCGCCACAGGAACCACCGCCGCACGTCCGATGACGTAGCGGGGTACGCCGGAGATCACCACCGGCGGGCGAGCCACCGAGCGGCGAGAGTTGATCCTCAGAGGAGCTTGCCCAACGGGCCCAGGTCGATGTTGAGATCCTCCGCCGTGAGCCCGAAGTGGTCACGCAGCTCGGTCATCTTCTCGTCCAGCAGCATCAGGGTCTGCCCCAGCCGCTCGATGTCCTCCTCGCTCAGGCCTCCCGCATCCATCCGTCGGATCGCCTGACGCTCCATCAGCTGGCGGAGCAGTTCCACCAGGGTGAGCACGAGCTGTACGAGCCCCTTCTCGACGGACTCGGGGTCGGCGTCGATCCGCCGGCTCAGCGCCGACGGCAGGTCCCGCTCGTCATCGAGGTCCAGTGGCCAGGGAGCTCGGTCTTCCGGATCCGTCACGCGCCGACCTCCTGACAGAAGCTGAAGGGGGGCCAGGGGCCGGTGACGGTCGCACCGGCCCGGCTCGTGGCCCACCGCTCGACGGCCGCCAGGACCTCCTCCACGACCTCGTCGGCCACCAGGACGGACAGCCGCGCCTCGCTCGGGCGGACCTGTGGCAGCGGCGTGATCTCCGAGGCGTACGGAGCGAGCAACGCCTTCAGCTCGGCGGTCTCGTGATCGTGCGATCTCACCTCGGCGGCGCGCCGGCGAAGATAGTCCGTGCCCGTCTGCTCCGCGTTGTCGGTGCTGTCGGTGCTGTCGGTGCTGTCGGCGGCACCGCTCGGTAACGGCAGGTGCACGATGCACTCGCTGCGCCCCGCGACCGCGGTGAGCCTCTCGGTCCATGCGCTCTCGTGCTCCGCAGCGAGCTGCTCGAGCTCCGTCTCGTCGCTCACGACCGTCCCGAAACGGACCGGAAGAACGGGAAACCGGGTCCACAGCTGGTGGAGTATCCGCCCGTACGCGAAGACCTCGTGGGTCGATCGCTCGGGTGCCTGGGTGCGCGGTTCGACGAAGACCGTCACCTCGCCGTATCGGTGCGCCCGCAGCGGCGTACCTTCCGTGGCGGCGGTGCTGTCGGCGTCGCCGGCGGCGACGGCGTAGAGCAGCATCATGACTGCCTCCCGGCTCCGGGCAGCTGGATCCTGTGCGCGGGGGCGATGACCAGGCGCAGGCCGACGTAGACGAGGTCGACGCCGGCCAGCGACAGCACCAGGTCGCCGCCCACCACGACGCCGCCGTCGATCAGCCGGTCGACGAGGTCGACGAGCGAGGTCTCGTCGAGTGCGGGAGAACGCTCGAGCGTCATGACACCAGTCCGGTCAGGTCGTCGTCGTGCGGCTCTTCCGCACCGACGAAGCTGTAGGGCGGCCACGGCCCGGTCACCTCGATACGCATGCCGGCTGTGGCGACCAGCTGGTTGTGGAGCTCTTCGGCAAGGCCGAGGAACCGGTGCTCCTCGTCCCGCGCCACGAGGTAGGCACTGTTGAGCAGCATCGGCTCGTCGCGGCCGGTGACGGCAGCGTCGAGCGGGGCGCGTACGACGCTCGCGGCCGCGCTGCGAGCCAGCGTCTCGTGCGTCTGCGTCACTGCGGCCTCGCGCCGTCCTCGTTCGGTGTTGCGGGCATCCTGTTGCGACCGGCGCCGTTCGAGGTACTCACGGCCGCTGCGCGGCGACGGCTCCTCCGGCGCGGCAGGGGCCGATGTCGGAAAGATCTGGAGCGACCACTCGACGCGACCTGCCACGAGCTCCCAGACGTGTTCGAGGCGGGCGCGACTCGACTCCAGCGCGTCGATCAGCGCCTCTTCGCTCGGGTAGATCCCGGGTAGCTGCAGCGGCAGCACGTCCCCGTGCTCGACCAGGTGCTGGAGCACCTCGTGGTGGGCTGCGGCGACGGGCGTGACCCAGTGAGTGTCCTCCCCGTGCTCTGCCCAGGCGCGCTCACCGAAGGACGCCTCGGGCAGATCGCTGACCACGATCTCGAGGTCGTGGAACGCGCAGGTCCGTACCTTCGCATCCGCGATGCCGCGGTCGGGGAGGGAAGGCGTCCCATCGCCCCGAACCAGTCCGTACGCGTGGACGACTGTGGTCGGCTCAGCGGCGCTCACGGCTCGTCTCACCTTCCACGATCTCGGTCTCACCGCCGACACTGCGCTCGAGCGCCTCGAGGCGCCGGCGGAGGTCGAGCTCTTCGTTCTTCTTCTCCTCGTCCTCGAGGTTGCTGACGAACGGGTCGCCCTCCCACCAGTTGATGCCCATCTCTCGCGCGCGGTCGACGGAGGCGACCATGAGCCGCACCTTGATGGTCAGCAGCTCGATGTCGAGCAGCCTGACCTGGATGTCGCCGACGATGACGATGCCCTTGTCGAGGACGCGCTCGAGTACGTCGGCGAGGCTCTGCGACGACGCTTGCGGGCGGTTGTTCACGAAGACGGGCGTGCGCTGTGTCTCGGTCATCGATCCTCCACCTGGGCTCGGGTGTAGCGGTGGGTACGGCGATAGCCCGTGAGCTCACCGTCCTCCCCGACCGTCACCTCGTACGACGCCAGGACATCAGTGGTCTCCGGCACACGCTCGAGCTCGAGGATCTCCGCGGTGACGACCCAGCCGTCGTCGTCGCGGCGGATCGCCGTGACGCCCTCGGCGGGACATCCCACGAGCGCCTCGAGCTCTTCGAGCACCTGCTCGGCGATCGAGGACAGCGTGGGTTTGTTGGACTCATTCATGCCAGCCTCCGGCGATCAGGCGCTGCACCAGATCCCCCTCGAGATCGGCAGCCTCCTCCTCGGTCAACAGGCCCGCCTCCCGGCGGGCGTCGACGTCCTCGAGAGCGGCTTGGATCGTGGCCGGGTCGAAGTACTGGCTCTCGGCCTCGTCGCGGATCTGTTCCGCCACCCAGACCACACCGCGCACGGGCGCGATGGGCAGGGTCAGCAGCTGCGTGATCAGGCCCATGCGAGCTCCTCCGACGAGGCGGCTTCGAGAAATGCGTACGGCGGCTGCGGACCGACGTACCGAAGCGACGCCAGTGGTGCCAGGTCCTCGCGCAGCGTGGTCACCGTCGCGTCGACCTCGCTCTGTCGGTCACGCTCGACCAGCAGGAAGACCTCCGCCGCCTGCAGCGCACCGCGGACCTCGCCGAGGGAGACCGCGCGGGCGGTCGGGGCCAGCCGATCGACGACGCCGTCACCGACGCCGGCCCGAAGCGCGTCGAGCGCGGCCGCGATGGCCTCGCCCAGGCGTACTTCCGCGGAGTGCCGCTCCTGCGGGCTCGCTCGCTGTACGTGGTCGCGCAGCGCGACGAGGTCCTGGTCCCGGCGCAGCACCTCCCTGAGCGCTTCGGGCTCGATCAGGTCGACCGAGACGGTGAGCTGCAGCAGACCGTCGAACCGTTCCAGCAACGGGCGGATCTCGTCAGCGCGGCTCTCGATCAGCTCGTGGCGCACGGTGTCGTCATCCGGCATCTCCACACCGAACTGCATCGGCAGCACCGTCCCGAGCGCGGCCACCGCCTCGAGCGTATGGGCATGTGCCAGCAGGTCCTCGCGCAGCACGCGCGAGTCGGCGTCCACGTCGCTGACGAGCACCCGAAGGCCGTCGCCGTCGATCTGGCGCAGTGGACGTCTCGACCGTCCCGTCCGGTCCGAGGGGATCGTGACCGATGTGTCCGTGACTCCGTAGATGTGGACAGGCACGGTCAGTCCTCCTTCTCCTTGGTCTGTCTGGACGTGCTCTTACGGGTGCGACGAGCGGGCTGCTTGCGACCCTCGTCCTTCTCCTCGTCAGCGTTCTCGTCGGAGTCCTCGTCGTCGCTCGACAGGATGCTCCCGAGCTTCTCCTTGGCCCCTTCGATGGCTCCCGACGTCTTGCCCTTGGCCCCGGACTCCGTCACGCCTTGGATGAGCTCCGGGATGCCGTGGGTCTGGGTATCGGTGAGATCCAGACGATTGACCGCCTCGGCGAAGCGGAGGTACGTGTCCACGCTGGCGATGACGATGCGCGCGTCGATCGTCAGCAGCTCGATGCCGACGAGCGAGACGCGTACGTAGATGTCGATCACCAGACCCTTGTCGAGGATCGTGTCGATGACGTCGGCGAGGCTGCTCGGAGCCGGACGGTCGAGGTACCGGTTCTGCTGGGTGATGGTCATGACTCAGTCGCTTTCTTTCGGTGTCCCCGCGGGCACGGGCTGCTCGGCACGCTCGAGGAGGTGCCTGCGGATGTAGCTCCGGTTGGCGCCGAGCGACGCCGCCAGGCGTGACTTCCCGCTGCCCACGAAGTAGCCGATGCACCAGTCGAGCTGCTGCAAGGCGTCCTCCGCGGCGGTTCGGTATCGGTCGACCTCCTCCATGAGGTGCTCGACCTCACGCTCGAGCTCCTGGACCTGGCTGTCGTCAGCGGCCATGCTCACGCCCCCTTGGCGGAGGAGCGGGAAGACGTACGCTTGCTCGCGCTCTGCTTGCTGGCGCTCTGCTTCCTCGGGCTCCGCTTGGTCGCGCTCTGCTTCGTCGGGCGCTGCGCGCTCGTGGTCTTCTTCGCGGCTGTCTTCTTGGCCGTGGTCTTCCTGGCCGTCGTCGTCTTCTTCGCTGCAGTCTTCTTCGCTGCAGTCTTCTTGGCCGGGGGCTTGTCACCGGACTGACCGTTCCCGGAAGAGCTGTTTCCAGAACTCTTGCCGGACGACCCGCTGCCGGACGACGACTTCTCGGAACCGCGCGAGCTGCTCGACGTACGGCTGTTCGCCTTGCTGCTCTTCTCCTGGTTCTTCTCCTGGCTCTTCTCCGAGCCTTCGTCCGCGCCGTCGTCCACGACCTGCTTGTCATGGATCTCGCCGGTCCAACCGTCGATCTCGTCGCGATGGAGAAGGGTGTGGTTGGCGACGTGACGCCGGAAGTGCTTCATCTCCAGACGCACCCGGCGACCCTGAGCACGCCAGAGGTTTCCGGTGTGCTCGAAGAGGCCCTTCGGGTGGTACTCGAGCGAGACCAGGATCCGGGTCAGGTTCGGCGCGAGCTCGTGGAAGGTGACGGCGCCGTCGACGCGCCCCTTCTCGCTCTGGCTGGTCCACACGATGTGCTCGTTCGGGACCTGGTCGAGGATGGTGGCCTTCCAGGTGCGGTGGGACCAGAACACCTGGGCCTGCCAGGTGATGACCTCGTCCTCCTCCTGCGTGACGTTCTCGACCTTCTTCATGAAGGTCGGGAACTCCTCGAACTGAGTCCACTGCTCGTAGGCGACGTCCCGGCTCACGGGTACGTCGATCGACTCGACGATGTTCGTCACCTTGAGCTTCTTGCCGGTGGGCTGCTCGCTCTTGCCGAGATTCCCGGCGACCTGGCCGACGGTGTCCTTGACCTGGGTAGCCGTCTCCTTGACCTGGGCAGCGGTGTCCTTCACCTTGCCGACCGGGGCCGTGACCTTGTCAGCGGCCGCCTTCGCGCCCGCCTTCACGGTCGAACCGGCCTTGGACGGCTTCACATCGCCCTTCGTGGGAAAGCTGTCGGCGAAGCCGGTCAGCCGATCGGTGATCCCTTCGACACCGTTGCCGATCTTGTCCAGGCTCCGCTTGCCGAAGGCTCGACCGAGGCCCACGGCCTCGTGTCTCAGCCGGTCGATCGGCAGCTGCGACAGAAGGCCCGAGTCCACCTTGTCCGTAGCCGCGTTCTTGCGAATCTGATCCGTCATGACTCAGGCACCTCCGGTCGGCGCACCTGCGCGACGACGACGGGAGCTACGCGCGCCTCGGCGCGGCTTCTCCTCTTCGTCCTCGTCCTGCTGGTCCGTCTCGTCGTACTCGTCTTCGGGCTCTTCCTCCGGTTCTTCCGCTTCCTCGTCGTACTCGTCTTCGGGCTCTTCCTCCGGTTCTTCCGCTTCTTCGTCGTACTCGTCCTCGGGCTCTTCCTCCGCGTCCTCGGCTTCCTCGTCGTACTCGTCCTCGGGCTCTTCGTCCGGTTCGTCCTGAGCCTCGTCTACGGGCTCTTCGTCCTCCGGAACCTCATCGGTGTCCTCGTCGGATGACGACGCGCCCCAGAGCGTGCTCTGCTCACGCAACCGATCGCTGAGCTTGTCGATCTGGCCCGCGGCCGCGGCGACCGCGGCTGCCTTGCCGGCCTGAACGAGCTTTCCGCTGACCTGCTGCCCGAGCTTCTGAACGTCGGACGAGCCACCGAGGCTCTGCGTACCGATCTTCAGCATCTCGAGGCTGCGTTCGCGAACGGCGCTGTTGCTGAGCGCCGACGCAACGACCACAGCGAGTCGCAGTTTCTTGAATCTCCCGAGCACATAGCCAGCCGCTACAGCGGCTCCCACGCGCGTGGTGACAGACATGTTCGTGCTCCCTCCTCGGGTGGCCCTCCAACCACCCACGTACCCCCGGTGGTACCCGTAGCGCCGCGGGACATACCTCTCATCTGCGGGTTCGTGCCGCGGGATGGCAAGGAACCGTGGATAGTCTCCGAACATGGGCACGAGCACGGGACAGCAGGAAGACCTGCCCGAGTCGGTCGTCGTCGAGCTGCGCCGCACCGCTGCCGAGCTGCTGGGACACGTCGCGTCGTACGCCGATGACATGCTCGCCCACATCCTCGAGCGGATCCCGGAGGCGAGCGCGGATGACGAGCTCCGCGGGCTGACGCTGGGATCGTGCTCCTCGAATCTCGAGGCCGCGCTGTCGATGGTGCGGCACGGTATCGACGTGAGTGCCGCCTCGGCGCCGGTCACCGCGCTCGAGCATGCGCGTGCGATGGCCGGCCGGGGCTACAGCGTCGATGTGATGCTGCGCTTCTACCGGATCGGCCATGCCTACTTCAGCGAACGAATCCTGACCGGGCTCGCCGACTCGGTGAAGGATCCGGCCCTCGCCCTCGCGGTGGTCGCACACCTGCAGCACTACGCCTTCGCCTACGTCGACCGCATCTCCAGCGAGGTCGCCGCAGAGTACGTCGCTGAGCTCGACCGGATCCAGACCCAGGCCCGTGCGGCCCGGACGGACGCGGTCCGCACGTTGATCGCCGGCGGACGGATCGACCTGCGCCGTGCGGAGCGCACGTTGTCCCACCGGCTCACCGGATGGCAGACGGCCTTCGTCTGCTGGACCGATGGCGACGACGTCGATCTGGCGCGCGTCGGTGAGACGGTCGGCGCCCACTTCGGATCACCTCATCCCCTGCTCGTCCCGGACGGCGCTCGGGCGTTGTGGGGCTGGGTCTCCACGACGGGAGCTCCTGGCATCGCACCGGCGGACCTCAGGCCCCTGGCCGGGAGAGTCCCGGACACGGTCCGGGTCACGCTCGGCACGCCGGGATCCGGTGCCGCTGGCTTCCGCGACTCCCATGTCCAGGCACAACGCGGCCGTCGGATCATCGAGCTCGCGGGTCGCGGAGCAGCGGTCACGACGTACGCCGAGGTAGCGCTCGCGGACACCATGAGCGGCGACCTGGAACTGACTCGCGCCTTCGTCACGACCGAGCTCGGCGGGCTGGCGGTCACCGGGCGTCGGGAGGAGGAAGAACGGCGGGCGCTGCTCGCGGTGCTCGACGCACAGGGTGGGCTGGCGGCCGCGGCCGACGAGCTCGGCGTACACCGCAACACCGTGCTGCAGCGGGTTCGCCGGGGTGAAGAACGGCGTGGGCGTCCTGCGACCGAGCGCGTTGCCGAACTGCATGCTGCGTTGCGCTTGGTGAGCGTCCTGGGCTCACACGTGCTCTCTCCGGAGCACGACCAGGTCTGACCGGATCCGGCTGGGATGTGCTGCGCGCACATCGTCATGGGCTCGGCACCTCTCGCGGGGTGCGGCTCGCGGTTCGTACGTTTCGAGCATGTCAACAACGACGGAGCCCGCATCCACTCGTCACGCGCTTCCCGACCCGGGCGAGAAGGTCCCGACGATCTCCTGGCCCATCGTCGGCATCTTCTCCGGCGCGATCGCGCTCTTCACGGTCTCGACCTGGGCGGCGTTGGCCGAGCGCCTTCCGGTCCCGGTGACGGTCCTGCTCAGTGCGGCAGCGATCTTCGTGCTGTTCACCGTGCTTCACGATGCCGCGCACTACTCGATCAGCACCCATCGCTGGGTCAACGTCGCCTTCGGCCGGGTCGCGATGTTCTTCGTGTCGCCGCTGATCTCGTTCAGGTCGTTCGCGTTCATCCACATCGAGCACCACCGCAACACCAACGACGACGACAACGACCCCGACCACTTCGTCAGTGGCGCTCCGTGGTGGCAGGTGCCATTCCGGTTCCCGCTGATGGACGTGCCGTACCTCTCCTTCCTGGTGCGCAACGTTCGGCGGCGTCCGCGGGCGGAGGTGGTGGAGACCTCGTTTCTGCTGGTGATGAGCGTCGTGGTGATCGTGACGGCCGGTTTCACCGGACAGCTGTGGACGCTGGCGGTGCTGTACCTGATCCCCGAGCGGGTCGCGATGTTCGTTCTGGCGTGGTGGTTCGACTGGTTGCCGCACCACGACCTCGAGGACACCCAGCAGGAGAACCGCTACCGCGCCACCCGCAACCGCGTCGGCTCGGAGTGGGTCCTGACTCCTCTGCTCCTCTCGCAGAACTATCACCTCGTCCACCACCTGCATCCCTCGATCCCGTTCTACCGCTACGTCGCGGCCTGGAGACGCAACGAAGAGGCCTACCTCGAACGCGATGCCGCGATCGGGACGGTCTTCGGCCATCAGCTCGACGCGGACGAGTACCGCGAATGGAAGACGCTGAACGGCAAGATGGCCCGGCTCCTCCCGGTGCGGATGCCGAAGCGATCCTCTGCCCGTGCCGCGGAGTTCCACCCGGTTCAGGTCGCCGGCGTCGACCGGCTGACCAATGACAGCGTGCTGATCCGCTTCGCCGTGCCCGACGAGCTGCGCGAGAAGTTCTCCTTCGAACCCGGTCAGCACCTCGCCGTCCGCACCGACCTCGGCGGAGAGGGCGTACGTCGCAACTACTCCATCTGCTCCTCGGCCACCTCCGACACACTGGCGATCGCCGTCAAGCACATCCCTGGCGGTGCCTTCTCCACCTTCGCGATGGAGCAGCTCCGAGCCGGCGACACCCTTGAGCTGATGACACCGACCGGTTCGTTCGGGACAGCGGTCGACCCGCTGGCCACGAAGAGCTATGTGGCGATCGCCGCCGGCAGCGGCATCACCCCCGTCCTCTCGATCCTGCAGACCACCCTCGCCGTCGAGACCGAGAGCCGCTTCACCCTGATCTACGGCAACCAGGACGCGGACAGCACGATGTTCCGCGACGAGCTCGACGACCTCGAGACGCGGTACGCCGATCGGCTTCGGATCATCCACGTACGCTCCCGCGACCCGCGGCACCCTGCCCCGCTCCGCGGTCGCATCGACCGCGCGAAGCTCGAACGGTGGATCGGCTCCGACCTGCCCGCGGCGTCGGTGGACGAGTGGTTCCTGTGCGGACCGGTCGAGATGGTGACCGACCTGCGCGACCTGCTCCTCGAGCGCGGCGCCGAGCCGGACCACGTCCACGTCGAGCTCTTCCACGGCTACGCCAAACCCCGGGTCGCTGATGGCTTCGCCCCGGCCACGGTCACCGTCGGCCTGCGCGGCCGACAGCACGAGGTTTCCCTCACCGCCGGCGACACCGTGCTCGAGGCCGCGTTGAAGGCCGGGCTGGACGCGCCGTACGCCTGCCTCGGTGGAGCCTGCGGCACCTGCAAGGCGAAGGTGACGCTGGGGTCGGTGGCGATGGAGCAGAACTTCGCTCTGTCCTCGGCCGAGGTCGACACCGGTCACGTTCTCACCTGCCAGTCTCGCCCAACCACCCCGGCGGTCACCGTCGACTACGACCACTGAGCCGACAGCTGGGCCCCGCGGCTAGCTGCCGTTGCGTACGGCGCCGTAGAAGTCGCTCAGGCGAGTAATCAGCTCTTCTACCGCATCTGGGCTGGGTCCGGCGGCAGGTACGTCGAGGACCAAGTCGCGAAGATGTCGAACAGGCCGCCGATCAGGCCGATCGCGATCCCGTGATAGCGCTCGGTCGGGACCTCGGGATTGGAGGAAGCGCGCAGCGCCGTTGGTGGTCGATCTCCCTCGTCGTCGCCGCGGCGTTGGCGCTGGTGGTCGGCGGTTCGTCCATAGATCGGATCGCATTCCACGAACTCGGCTACACCCGGTGACTCGGTACGGCCCGGTCGCGAACAGGTACGGGGAACGTACGGGTTCTGCAGACGCCGCAGACCCGCAAGATTTCGTTGAGTCATCGCTAGGGGGTCTCCCCTGAGGCTGCCTGCACAGGCATCGTGAGCGCCATTCACGAGCGATGAACCGACATCCCACTTCTCCGGCAACAGAAAGCACTTCGCTCATGAAACCAAGTCTGATGCGACGAGTCTCTGCCGCTGCCGCGGCCATCGGAGCGGCAACCGCCGTGCTCGGCCTCACCACCGCAGCACCGTCGATGGCAGACAGCTACGGCACGTGCCCTTACCCGAACGTCTGCTTCTACGACGACCAGCCATACACCGGTACATACTTCCGCCGCTATCAGGACGTGACCGATTACTATCAGTCGGTGCCGATTCGCTCCGGGCGAATCCGAGTCTGGAACACGCGCAATGACGACGTCGCGTTCGTCCGAGTCAGGAACACGAGTACTGGCGCCATCTACACGTGGTGCATGATCCCCAACAGCGGGCTCGACCTCAACAACAACTCGATCCCCACGGGTATCAAGATCCGCCCCAGGTCCGACTGCCCTAGCCCCGGCCTATACCCCGGCGAGTACTAGGAACCTCTCCCCCGGTGCGTTCTCGCCCTCTGTGCTGTCAGCGGAGGGCGAGTGCCACTGACCTGCTGACGATGTGCCGACATCGCGCGCGAACGCCGGGGCTGCGGCACGTTTTTCTGTAAGCCCGGCAATGGGCGAACCGGTCTGGGACTGCCAACGCACGTGGTGTCCTAAAACTCGGAACTGCCATGCCCGCTAGGATCTGCGCGGGCCGTTAGCTCAGTCGGTTAGAGCAGAGGACTCATAATGCCGAAAGCGCCTCATGTCGCGGGCGGCGGTCTGACCCGGATTCTGATTCAGTGACGGCTGTTTCTCCTGTTCAGAGAACGATTGATTCTGTCCAGATCGAACGATTGTTCGACATATGTCGCGACGTGGCTACGTACTATTCGCGTACGTGGCGTGCCTCCGGTCGTTTCGCTCCTGGCCGCCCTACGCTCCCCGGCGTTGATCGATTGACACCTAGGAGTCAACGCCACCTTGGACGCCAGTGCGCTCGTCGCAGCGCTGGAGGCGACTTGGTCTGCCATCCAGCTGCGACACCCTGATATCCCCGACGTCGTCGTCACCCTCGGCGCGGGCAGCATCGGCGTACCCGCCGGCGCCCTCAAGCTCGGACACTTCGCGGCCGAGCGCTGGATCGCGTACGACAACAAGGACCCGGTCGGCCTGGCCGAGCTGTTCGTCGGCGGCGAAGGTCTCCGCCGCGGTGCTGAACCAGTGCTCGCCACACTCCTCCACGAGGCTGCCCACGGCGTCGCTCACGTACGCGGCATCAAGGACACCAGCCGGCAGGGCCGCTACCACAACACCCACTTCAAGCTCCTCGGCGAGGAGCTCGGGCTCACGATCACACAGGCACCGACGATCGGCTGGTCCAGCACAGAGCTCGCTCCAGGCACCGCGGTTGAGTACGTCGAGGAGATCGAGGCGCTCGCTTCGGCCATCGTCGCGTTCCGCAACACCGAAGGCGCTGCGACGGTCGGGCCGACTGGCGGCGGGAAGCGTGGGCCGCCAGGTGGAAACGGCGGTGGTGGCGGTTCGCGGCGGCCGAAGAACGGTCTCGTCCTCGTCTGCGAGTGCTCCCCCGGCCGCCGGATCCGGGCGTCGGCCGCCGTCGTCGAGCGCGGACCGATCACCTGCGGCGTCTGCAGCGCCGACTTCATCGAGTCTTCAGCGGCGTAAGGCTGTCGGTGCTCAGCGCCATGATGGAGGTCATGAGCGACTACATCATCGACGCATCGATCGACCACGAGACAAGCAAGGTCTACGCCGTGAACGTCTCAACTCCGGACGGCAAGCACGTCGGCCGCTGGGAGGAGCCTCACGCCGGACCGGTCGTTGCCGATTTCAAGGACAAGGACGAGGTCCGCCGGGTCGTCGACGAGATCCGCGCGATTCGATTCCACCTATCGTGATCGCCTGACTATGGGGTCATTCCTCGCCGATCTGGAACTGGTTGACCTCTTCGACGCTGAGACCCATCGATCGAGCCACACGGTCGAGAAACTTGGTTGAGGTCACGAACCATTCGCTCCCACCGCGACGAGCACGACTCCCGGGGTGGTCAGCATCACGAAGCCACGCGTGGAACGCGCGCTCTGCCAGGGCCGAGTTCTCCACCGGGTAGATACGCAGCAGGATCGGGTCTTCGGGCAGCGCGGTCAGACGCCCTTGCGAGCCAGCACGGAAATACGCGTCGACCGAGGAATGTCCGACTTTCAGCAATGTGCGCCCGGTGGCTGGGTCGTACGGGTGCCGCAGATAGTGCGGCAGTGTGTACACGTAGATACCCGGCGTGTTGTTTTCCTCTGCCTGCTTGCTGATCTCCGCCGCATGCTCGACCTCTTCGGCTTGGGCCGACCGGTCCTCAGCACGGGACATGATCAGTTCTTCCTGCGCGACCAGCGCCTCACGAAGCTGGGGGCTGAGGTCCAGGCCCTTGAGCCAGGCCCGCACTTTCCGGCCCGCCGCTTGGGCGACGCTCGGCGAGGTCGGCACCTCACCATCACGGAGCACACGAACCAAGGTGCGATAGCTCGATACCCAGCCAGTTGACGCGGTTCCTTCCTCGTCCGCCATCTGCTGCGGGGAAAGATTCCGCTTCTCGTACTGCCAAAGCCTGCCCAGAACGGTCTCGTCAGCCTCCAGGAAGCGGTCGACTTCCACCTTCCGATCGAACTCCGGCAAAGCCTCTTCCAGCTCAGGCTCGTTCATCCGGCGATCCCGTCAACTGCTGCTTGTCCCCCAACCGCCGCATTCGGATCGCGACTCCATTTGGTTCGCCAGTCTCCACGTCGACAGGCGTATTGACCCGCTCGATCGCCGGCCAATCGAACTCCAGGGTCACTTCGTCTCCTCGATGATGTCCAGTGGCGGCAGCCCGTCGACGATCTTCATCGTTTCCAGGCTGACCGTGACGATGCGCGCGAGCAGGTCGAGGATGTAGCGCGGGTCGCCGACCTCGCGGGACCAGTCGTTGGGGTTGTTGACGATGCCGGATGCCTTGTCGGTCTTGATCCAGTAGCGGTCGATGATCCACTCGATCGCCGACCGGCTGCCTAGCATGTACCGATACGCCTCCTCCGGGATCCCCGACACCGTGATCCGGTCGTTGTACTTGATCGTCGATCGGTCCGCGACCAACTTCCCGTCCACCCGCACCTTCGCGAACGCCATCTTCTTTTCCTTGACCGCGAAGAAGTCGTACGGGTCGCCGACCGGCTTCACGCGGAGCCCGTCGAGCGGGTAGGGCTCCACCGACTCGTAGCCCAAGTGCAACTCGCTCAGCCGCCGGCCGGCTTCCGCGTAGTCGGTGAAGTCCCGCACGAACGGAATCCGCGGCAGCATCTTCTTCAGATCCGCCGCGTACGTCTCGCGGTACTCCGGACTATGCAGCAGTCCATAGGCGTAGAAGAAGATGTCGTCCTTCGAGATCGACGACCTGCTGCCGCCGGCCCCGTATGCCGCCTGGAACCGCTTCAGCGCCTCGTCGGTGATGTTGTCGATCTTGCGATATCCATCGACCACCTCGCCCTCGTCGCCGAGCTCGAGCATCCCAGAGCCGTCCGCCGGCTCGTATCGCCACCGAGGGAAAAACTGGCCGGTGTCGAGGAGGTGCAGATCTGGGACACGGTCGGCGACCAGAGTGCAGAACTCGTAGTGGGATGCCGGCCCAGTCAACTCGATCCCGAAGTTATCGCTTCGAGGCGTTGGGAAGAACGTGAACTGCCTCGACACACTGTCGTTTAGGGTCCGCGAGAAGTACATGTGTTGCGGCGTGAATGGACGATACGCGGCTCTGGTGAGGGCTGTGTCATCGAAAGACAGCGGCCTCCCCTTGTCGAACGTCGCTCGCAGACCACGGCTCCAGCCAACTCGCGATTCGTCGCTTGACGACACACCTACCGCTCTGTCGACCTCGTAGTTCTCAACGAGACGACTGATGGCGTTCGACACGTCCGAACGCGAAAAACCATATGTCCATGCGTCGCGGTTCGTCTTAACTCCGTCGCCATACGAACCGAAGATTGAATCCGCCGGCGCTCTCTTGTCACCGATTGCTGTAAACGTCACGAACTCGTCACGACGCTGACTGAGCCAGTCGCCATGCTCGTTCGGCACAATGTGAGTCACGGGTTCGAGCCCCGTGACTAGCCCCGCGGAGGCTACCTTCGCAAGCTTCTGCCCTGCGGTGAGGTAGTCGCCGATGTCGGTGTAGTGGATCGTTGCGGAACCGGACTTCGCTGGATCTTTGACGAGCACGGTGATAGCGACGGTGGCCCGACTGCCGCCACCGAAGACCTTGCCACCCTCCCTGCGGGACTGCTCCCCGGCGGTGCGCTGGTTTCCGCGGAGGTTGAAGACGTAGATCGAGGAGAACTCCTCTGCAAGTGTCTTGCGCATGCCATCTGCGGTGTTGGAGTCGAGGAAGCCACCGTTGGTGACGTACGCGATGACGCCTCGGTCCTGGATCCGAAGCGTCGCCCACTTGATCGCGCGGATGTAGGAGTCGTAGAGGGAATTCTTGTTCGTTGCCGTTGAGCGCTCGGCGTACGTCTTGCGGATCTCTCCGTCCAGGGAAGGGTACTTTTCGTTGGCGTTGTTGTCATTGGCGCTGTCCTGGCCAGACGAGTAGGGCGGATTGCCGATGATGACCGTGATGGCGAGGTCCTTGAGCTGCTGGAGGCGCTCGTTGTTCTCCGCAAAGATCTCCAGGTCGGGTGTGTCGTCGGGCTCCCAGGATTGGAAGGTGTCCGTCAGGACGAGGCCGGGGTATTCCTTGGTCTCGCCGGTGAGGTCGGCGTACGTCGTCTCGATGTTGACCGTGGCGATGTAGTAGGCCAGAAGCAGGATCTCGGAAGCATGCAGCTCGTTGGCGTACTTGCGGGCAAGGTCGTGAGGCTCGATCAGGCCGGACTGCAGGAGGCGGACCATGAAGGTGCCGGTGCCGGTGAAGGGATCGAGGATGTGGACACCCTCGTCGGTGAGCCCCTGGCCGAACTCCTGGCGGAGCACATCGTCGGCTGACCGCAGGATGAAGTCGACGATCTCGACCGGGGTGTATACGATGCCGAGCTTGTCGACGGTCCGCTTGAACGCGGTGGCGAAGAACTTGTCGTAGAGCTCGATCAGGATCCGCTGCTTGCCCTCGGCGTTGTCGACACCGGCGACCCTGCGGCGTACGGAATCGTAGAACGCCTCCAACGGAGCGTTCTCCGCGGCGAGCGGATGCTCATCGAGCGAGGCGAGCATCAGCTCCATGATCCGGGCGACCGGGTTGGTCTTGGCGAACTGGTAGCCCTCGAAGAGGGCTTCGAAGATCGGCCGGGTGATCAGGTGCTGGGAAAGCATGTCGATCGCGTCGACCTCGCTGATCGACTCGTTGAGTGACCCTCGAAGACCGGCCAGGAAGGCCTCGAACTCCTTGGCTTGATTGGACTCCTTGTCCGCGAGAAGGCCCTTGATCCGGGTGACGTGCTTCTGGGCAATGTCGGCGACGTCCTTGGCCCAGGAGTCCCAGTACTTCCGCTCTCCAACCTTCTGGACGATCCGGGCGTACATGGCGTCACGGAAGCCTTCGAAGCCGAAGTCGAGAGCCATCTGCTCCGAGCCATCACCGAGGGGCTGATCGGTGGGATCGCCGTCGACGGTGGGTGTGACGTTGTCGATGATCATCCGATCCGAGCGCTTCTTGTTGAGCTCGATCTGATTGATCATCGCGTGGAACCGGTCGTCGTGTGACCGCAGCGCCTGGAGCACCTGCCACACGACCTTGTAGCGCTCGTTGTCTCTGAGAGCCTCCTCCGGCGCTACGCCAGAGGGAACGACGATCGGAAGGACGATGTAGCCGAGTTCCTTGCCCGGAGCCTTGCGCATGACTCGCCCAACTGACTGGACGACGTCGACCTGGGAGCCGCGTGGTGTGAGGAAGAGGACTGCATCGAGGGCGGGTACGTCGACGCCTTCGGAGAGGCATCGCGCGTTGGTGAGGATGCGGCAGGTGTCCTTCGGGGCTTCGTCCTTCAGCCACGTCAGGTGGCCGTTGCGCTCGTGGATGCCCATCGTGCCGTCGACGTGCCGAGCCTCGACACGAAGCGTGTTGCGGCCGTCGTCCCCGTTCTCGTCCCGGAGCGCGCGGTCGACAAGGATGGGGAAGCTGTTGGCCGCGAGTTGGGAAGTCTTGATGTCCTTCGCGAACGCGACCGCCGTCTTCATCGGCGTCAGATCCAGGTCGCCGGTCTCGTCCTGGCGAAAGTGCTTGGACAGCCCGTTCCAGCAGCCGATCAGCTTCGCCGCGTCGTCGAGCTTGATCTCCCCAGACTCGGCCATCGCCTGCTGGAAGTTCTCCGCGACGTACTGCTCATCGACGGCCAACACCAGCACCTTGTAGTCGGTAAGCAAGTTCGCCTCGACCGCATCCCCGAAACCGAGCCTGTGCAGCTCCGGGCCGTAGAGGCTCTCGTCGTTCATATCCGCGAGGACAGCCTCGGACTCTTGGGCCTTGCGGCGTACGTCCTCACCAAACACCCGCGGTGTCGCGGTCATGTAGAGCCGCTTCTTCGCGCGTACGACCTGGTTGTCGTGGATCTTCACGAACGACGAATCGTCCCCGCCAGCGAGGGTCACCCCGGTGGTGCGGTGAGCCTCGTCGCAGATGACCAGGTCGAACTCCTCGAGACCTTGCCTCTGCGCCTCGGCTATCACGTCGACGGACTGGTAGGTCGAGAAGACGACCGTCATCCGCTCCTTCGCATGCCTGCCGACCTGGAAGCGCTCGATCAGCGTCTTCGCATCTGTGGTCGCCGGCTCAGTCAGATCGACCGTCGACATGTCAGCGTCTTCTATGTTCACCCTGCGGCCAACGCGTACGTCGCTGCAGACCGCGAACGGGCGGATCTCGACCTCGGAGTTGGCCATCCACTCACGGAGCGTCTGTGACAGCAGCTGGATGCTCGGGACGAGGAAGAGCACTGACTTGCCCGCGCCGGCCATGTGCTCGGCGATCTTCAGGCTGGTGAACGTCTTGCCCGTGCCGCAGGCCATGATGAGCTTGCCGCGGTCGTATGTCTGCAGCCCCTTGAAGACGTCGTCCATCGCGTTCTTCTGGTGCGGCCGGGGCTCCTTCTTGCCCGTCGGGACCAGAACCTCCGGGGTCTTCCAGTCGTACGCCGACCAGTCGAACGCCGCCTCCTGGAGGTAGCCGATGTCGACCCGCTGAGCGACGCCCTTGAGCTCCTCTTCGGCGTTGCCGGACCAGTTGGCGGCGGTGTCGAACAGGTAGCGCTGAGCGAACCCGAACTCTGGCCGCATCGATGCCGCGAGGAACGAGTCGATGTCCTTCTTCGACACCGTGTGTCCAGCGTCGTAGAACTTGCACTGGATCGCCGCGAAGCTCTCGGTGTCGCGGATCTTGGCCACCAGGTCGATACCGATGTCAGTGGTCTTGCCCCGGTTGGGCCACTCGCTCCACAGCCACACGTCCTCGAACTTCGCCGCCCACTCCGGGTCGTTGCGAAGGTACGCCTGGACGAGGCGTTCGAACTTGTCCCCCTGGTCCCGCTTGTCGAGGGCCGTGGCCCTCAGGTTCCCCAACACTTCATGGATCGACACCGACACCCGTCAGATCATGCCGTATACCGACTTTGCTTACAGCACCTCTGGGGATTGACACCTAGGAGTCACAGCCACTTCGGACGCCTACAGTGCTCACAGCGCTCGAGGACACTTAGCCCGCCTTCTAGTTCCGGCACGCTCATGTGCCAGACGTCGCGGTCGCCCTCGGAGCCAGGCTGGGCCGCTCCGCTGAACGGCCGGCAGGCGCATCGACGGCGGTGAGAGAGCGTTGCCCGACAGTCTGTGCGCCGCGGTACCGAACTCCCCGGGGACGGCCGCGTCGATCCTGTCAGGCCTCGTAGTTCACACCGCACGACCGTAGACAGCGACAACGGGTTCGCTCTAGGTTCAGATCACCAAATCTTGCAGCGGTCCCGGACCATTGCATGGGCGCGTTGGGCGATAGAACAGTCACATGAAGGGCGACTTGGTCGAGATGAAGAAGGTCCACCTCACCCGCGAGGTGTTCGTGGCTGGCGGCACTCCTGTGGCGACGTACAACCCTCGTCAGGGCCAGCGTATCGAAGTCATGGTACGGCAGTATCTGTCGGAGCGGGGGAAGGCGCTGACGATCCACGGTGCGAGCAAGAGTGGCAAAACGGTGCTCGTCGAAAGACTGGCGCCTGCCGGCTCAGCGTTGTGGCTTCACGGGCAGGACATCAACGACGTGGCCGACTTTTGGACCCAGCTTGGGACGCGGCTCGGCATCGCCAATTCACGGACATCGGGCGCCGAGCGGGAGACATCCCTCGACACGAAGTTTGGGATGGCCGCGCACATCGGATCGCTAGCGGACGGCAGTTGGCAGCGAACTGACGGGGAACGTGACAAGAAGAGCGAGAGCGCGACGGTTCCGCAGCACGCTGCCGACGCCGTGCGGGAGCACCTCGCGTCGAGCCATGCCACCATCGTCGTCGACGACTTCCACTTCATCCCAGATGCGGCGAAGAGGGCTATCGCTCGCGCGATCAAGACACTCATCGCGAACAGCCCGGTGATCCTCATCGCAGTACCCTCCGAGGCCTTTGAGGTCGTCCGAACCGAGCCAAACATGGAGGGTCGAGTTTGGTCCCTCCCTATTCCCGCGTGGAACGCCGACGAACTATCCGCCATTGGCAGCGAGGGGTTCCCCCTGCTCAACCTTGTCGATCCTGGTGGCAGCGTCGCCAGGAAACTTGCCGAGTGCAGTTACGGCTCCCCGTTCCTGATGCAGCAACTCTGCCACGACCTGGTGCGCTGGGAACTCGGAGTCGAGGAAACGCTGGGATCCCCGCTCGCCCTCGCACCGCCGGTCGACTTCGACCGGTTCCTAGCAGGCTGTGCCGACCGCATGGTTCCTTCGATCTTTCCGCGGCTCCTGGCAGGTCCCAACCCGAAGGGCACTGAGCGTGCGCCCATCAGACTCAAAGAAGGAGGCATATCTACCGACATCTACGGCACCGTCCTCGTGGCCATTCGAAACCTCGTCCCTCCCATGACGCTGTTGGAGCGCGACGTGAGCACTGAAGTCCAGAGGGTCACCTCCACCAACGTAGTCCGCGGGCGGGTTACTAGCGCGCTGAACCAGATGAACACCATCGCGTTCGAGCGCCGTGGTGACAGCGATCCAGTCATTCGGCTGCGTGACCAGCAGCTATACATCCAAGATGCCATCCTCACCTTCTACCTGCGGCACGGGAGTTGGTCGCCAGCCAAATAGGCTCACCGGGCTCCGCTCATACAGCGCCATGGCCGCGGCCACACTCCTTCTATCCCGAGATCGTTCGCCCAGAGGTCACACGACGGATGGCCATCGGACTGTGAGGACGATCGAGTCGTCGAAGGCTTGCCATGAGTGGGACGTGCCAGGACCGAAAACGACGAAGTCACCTTCGCGCTTCATCTCTTGGTCACCGTCCGGGAGGCGTACGGCGAAGTGGCCGCGGAGGAGCATGACCATGGTTGTGCGGACCTCCTCCTCGGCGACGGTCCACTCGTGGCGCTCCTCGCCAGCCGTGTGGGTGCCCCACTTGATCTCGACATCGGTCGAGTGGAGAGGGCTGTTCTCGGGGTCGATAAAGTGGCCGATGAGCCAGCCGCGGCGCTCTGCGCCGTCGTCGTACGCGTTGCCGGTCGCGGTCGTCACTGGGTGAATCCAATCTCGAGGTGGGGCAGCGCTACGCGCTCGGGGTGCAGCTCGTGGAGGCGTCTCAGACCTAGCACGAACGCGAAGAGGCCTTCGTCAGACCAAGCGGGGTTGCGGGCGAGAGACCGTAAGCCGGCCCGGTCCTGGGAAGAGACGAGGGTGATCCGCTCGGACTCCCAGTTGCTCTCGACGTCACCTCCGCAACGGTGCCAGAAACCCTCGTCGTGCACTGCGACAAGACACGGAAATTCATAGTTTCCGGTGAGGAGGTTGAAGCCGAAGCCGGTGCACTCCATCGACCAGCCGGCAGGGCTGGTCTCGGTCAGGTAGCGCATCGGGCCGGTAAGGAGATCCGGGTGCATCGGGTCGACGGTCCGGCGGGTGTCGAGAGTGGTGTCGACCTCGGGCTTGCCGAAGAGTTCCTCCTCGAGCTCCCTCGCGAGCGAGGTTCCGACGCTGACGTCCCAGGTGGGCTCCGATGTCGGCTCGTGGAAGCACTTCGGGATAACGGCGAGGCGCCGCGACGCGTTGAGCACCTTCGCGCCACGTTCCTGGACCAGGAGGGCGAAGTCGGCCGGGCGTGCGCCCTGCGCCGGCCGTGCGAAGGCGGTCAGCGCGAGTGCACCACCCATGCAGTTACGTGAACCCGGGTCGAGCACCGAGTCGACGGTCGGCAACATCAGGTCGCGCAGTGGGAGCGCCTCTCCCCCGGTTTGGACGGCCGCGAGTGTCTCGGCCTCGAGGAGATCGACCGTGAGCGCGTACTGGGCGAATGACCCGGTCGTGAAGGACGTACGCACTCCGTCCGGCTGCGATTCCCAGCCCGTCATTCGGTAGAGCTGGCCGTCGACGAAGCGGGTCTCCTGGACCAGGCACTCGGCGAGCCTCGTCGCCGCGGCCAGGCGCCACGTATCGGACTCCGGTTGCGGTACTACGGCCGCGTCGTGGTCATAGGTGAATCGTCCGGCGGCCTCGTCCGCACGGAGGTCGAGCGGACGGCTGAGCCAGTCAGCTCCGCTGAGGATCGTCAGAGCGATCGATGCGTTGTCCAGGTCGATCTGGACCGGTCGACGGTCACCGAAGCCGTCGGCGTAGTACTGGTGCAGCCGCTCGGCCACGGCCGAACGGTTGGTCTCAGCCGTGCGCCAGCGAGGGCCGGCGGCCGCGTCCAACTGCGCCGCTGCGGCGAGCACACCCGCCGCAGCGTCATCGTCGCGCCCACCCTGGAGCCAGCCAACCGCACTGTGCAGGTTCGTCGATGCCTCGAGGCGCCTGCGCAGCTCGTCACCGTCGGCGGCCGCGGCTCCAAGACCTGCCAACCGTTCGAAGCGTTCGCGCTCAGCGTCGGTGGCTCGCTCGAGGACCGTGTCGAAGATGCGCTGGATCTGCAGTGAGATCGCGCTCTCGCCGCCCTTGCGCCAGTTGGCGACGGCACGCACGGAGACGCCGAGCTGCTCGGCGAACTCCTCGTTGGTGAGCCGCAGAGCTGCGCGTAGCGCCTCTGCCTCTCGCGGGCTCCACTCGACGACGCTCGTCATAGGCGATCGCATCCTTTCCCGACGACCAGCCAGCGGATTGCACTGTGAGTGCACAACCGGTTCATGGTGAGAAACGCCTCGTCGCGGCTGACTAGAGGCATGTCAAGCACCCGCCGAATCGGCGCCACCCACAAGCTTCTCCAGCCGCTCCACGCGGCTCGACAGGCTCGCGAGGTCACGGCGAAGTTGGTCGACATCATCGCCGCTCCCCTGGCTCGCAGGGAGCGCGCTGACGTACGTTCCACGGCCGGCGCTCGACACGAGGACGCCCTCGCGCTGCAGCTCGCGGATGGCGTTGTGCACCGTGACCTCGGCGACGCCGTACGTCTCCCGAAGCTCACGGAGCGGAGGCAGCTTCGCGCCGACCTCGTATTCGCCGTCCCGCACTCGCTGCCGGATGTCCTCGGCGACCTGCTCCTGGAGCGGGATCGCGTTGTCTCTGCTGATCATGCGTCCAAGGTACCGACAAATGCCCTGGTGTGCGTGGAGGCATTGACATTCCGTATTGCCCTAGTGCACCCTAGTGCACATCGGGGTAATGATGTTCACTCCTACGGAAGGCATCAACCGATGATCACCGCACCTACGCACGACGACCTTGCGGAGATCGAGACCGAGTGGCCTCTGATCGCCGCTGAGAAAGCCCTCGCCGAGGCCGAGATCCGCCTCGCCAACTTTCCCGATGACGTGCTCGCTGAGCGCGCCCACAGACGAGCCGTACGCGCCCTCCTGGCGCTGATCGCTCAGCAGACCTCAACCACGGCCGGGCAGCAGCCCGAGGCCTCCTGACTCGGAAGGAAATTCGATGGTTACCGCACCTCTGTTCATCATTTTCGCGATCGCCCTGTTCTGCATGGTCAAGTGGGGCGGAACGCACCCCGGCGTGCTCGCTATGGGCGCGCTGTTCGGTCTCTCGCTCGCCTCGACCACGTTCGGCGCCCCGATCCTCGACGGGATGGAGACCGCGATGACGTCGGCCCTCTCGGCTGTCTCCAACATCGCCGGAGGTGCCCGATGAGCGCCATCAAGTCCCGCGTGATGACGTGGGCGGCCAACCTCCTGGAGTGCCTGCCCGACGTCGAACTCCACGGCTTCGACATCGAAGCCGACTACGTCCCCGCCCTCAACGCGAAGACAAAGAAGCTGCAGATGGTTCCGGCCGTCACGCTCTCCGTCCGCCCGGCCGGCTACGACGCCGCGAAGGTCCTCGCTGAGTCGCTCTCGCTGCCCGAGTCAGACCCGTCGGTCAAGGAGGACGGCCTCGGCCTGTTCGCCTGGCACACCTGGCAGGGCTGGGTGCCGGAAGCGTCGACCGAGGTCGCCGTACGTGTCGAGATCACCACCACCGAGCGCCTCTGGCTGGCCGAGGAGGTGGCCTGAGATGACGCGCCACACGAATGCCGAGATCACGGAGCTGCTGCGCAGCTGGGCATCGGGCATGTACACCTACGGTGCCGCAGCCGAACTGCTGATCCGCTTCAACCGCGGACGGCTTCTGACCGGCCCGTGGGTCGAGTGGGACGAGGGCCGCCAGCGCTACTGGTTCAACACCGACCGCGTGCGAGAGAGCGGCTATCTCTCGAGCGGCGAATCCCGGGTGCTGGCGATTGCGGCCGCAATCTCCTCGGACACTTCGACGGTATCGTTCAGCGATGCCGTGCCCGGCCTGGACCGGGACACACTGGCCCTGGTGCTGGCCGCGATCGCGTACGCCGGAGGCTCCCACGATCATTCCGAGTGGACCTTCGACGCCGACGGCAAGCCTCTTGGTCTCCAGCGGCTCTCGCCGCTGTATCCGTGGCCGCAGGTGGCGGCATGAACACCGCGACCGGCTTCGTACGCATCGTTCGGCTCAACCGGCCGACCCGGCGCCGGATTCACATCAACGGCTACGAGGGCGCCGACGGCATCCAGACGCTCTGCCGGGTCTTCATGCCATGGTCGGCTGGCCTGGTCGCCACGTTCGACGTGGTCGAGCGGCTGAACCAGCGACATGTTCCTGCATGTCCCCGCTGTCTGACCGCACTCAAGGAGCGCGAGACCAAGAAGGAGACCAACCGATGAGCAGGATCACGAAGAAGCCCGCTCCAGCGGCTCGGCGCAAGCGTGCGCCGTCGATCGACGAGCTCAACAAGATCGTGGCGACCAACCAGGCCCTCACCGAGGGTGACGAGGTCGGCGTGATCCTCGGCGAGCAGGGCATCGACACCAACGACCCGAAGGTCCGACAGCGGCTGCGCAGGGCGCAGCGCAACATCCGTCGTCTCAACAAGCGACTCAAGAAGGGCTGGCTCTGAGATGACGACCGATCAGCACGGACCGTCCGAGGTCTACGACCTCGAGGCGGTACGCCGCGCCCGGGAAGCCGCGGCGGAGGCTCCTGAGAGCCTCGAGCCTGCGGTCGACACGGACGGCGTCGACCAGGACGCTCCGAAGACCGTCGACGGCCAGGTTCTGGCCGTGGTTGACGAGCGCCCGAAGTCGGCCCAGCGTGCAGCTGCACCGCGGCGCGAGGTCCTGCCCGGCTGGGCGAAGGATCGCGAGTCGGCCAAGGCTGCAGCAAAGTGGGCAGTTGACTACTACGGCCATGCGACGACCTACCACGGCGTCCGACTCCCGTCGTACTACGCCAAGCTCGCCGCCCGCTCCCCGCTCGGCCTCGGCCGGGTGCTCGCGGCGACGTACGGCTGGATCTTCGACACCTCCGACCGGGATACCCGCGCGCATGTCTTCGGCACCGTGAACGACGCCAGCGCCTACCTGCGACTGCGGCAGGACCGCCGCACGCAGGTCCGCGCCCGACTGTTCCTTACGCTCCTGGTGCTTCTGGTCCTGTCCGGGATCGGTGCGTACGTCGTCTACGGCATCGACTCGCTGATGGTCCAGCTCGGGCTCGGCCTGGCCGCGCTCGCCGGCCTCGGACTGCTCGGCCGGAACCCAGATAAGCCGATCACCGGCCGCTCGGTGGACGCGAGCAAGGAGCCGCGGCTGACGTCCGAGCTGATCGTCAATGCGCTCGGCTCGCTCGGGCTCGCACGGCTGAACCAGGCAATCAGCAAGGACGGGTCGAAGGCGATCGCGTTCGTATCGCCGATCATGCGCGACGGCGCCGGCTTCCGGGCCGAGATCGACCTCCCCGCCGGCGTCACAGCGACCGAGGTCATCGAGCAGCGCGAACGCCTCGCCTCCGGTCTGCGTCGCGGTCTGGGCAAGGTCTGGCCCGAGAGTGACCCTGAGGTCCACTCCGGCCGCCTGGTCCTCTACGTGGCCGACAAGTCGCTGGCGCAGTCCAAGCCCGCGCCGTGGCCGCTGGCCAAGACCGGCAAGGCGAACGTGTTCGAGCCGGTCCCGATCGGTGTCGACCAGCGCGGCCGCCCAGTGACACTGACCCTGATGTTCGCTTCCGGCCTGATCGGAGCCATCCCGCGAATGGGCAAGACTTTCACGCTGCGCCTGCTCACCCTCGCGGCCGCGCTGGACCCGCGCGTCGAGCTGCACGTCTACAACCTCAAGGGCGGGTCCGACTTCATCCCGCTCGAGCCGGTCGCTCACGCGATCCGGTCGGGGGATGACCCCGAGGACGTCGAATACCTCGTACGCGACCTGCGCGCCGCTCAGGTCGAGATGCGTCGCCGCTACAAGCTCCTCAAGACCCTCCCCCGCGAGGTCTGCCCGGAGTCGAAGGTGACCGACGCGCTCGCCTCCGACAAGCGCTACGGCCTGCACCCTCTGCTCTACGTCTTCGACGAGTGCCAGTTCATGTTCGAGCACGACATCTACGGTGCCGAGATCATCGAGCTCGTCACCGACCTGGTCAAGCGCGGCCCGGCCGTCGGCCTGATGGTCTGGGTCGCCACCCAGCGCCCCGACGCCAAGTCGATCCCCACCGGCGTCTCCGCCAACGCCGTCCTCCGGATCTGCCTCAAGGTGACCGGACAGATGGAGAACGACATGGTCCTGGGCACCTCGATGTACAAGGCCGGCATCCGCGCCACCCGGTTCGGGCGCAAGGACCTCGGCATCGCCTACCTCGTCGGCGAGGGTGACGACCCCGTTATCGTCCGTTCCTCGTTCGTCGACGCACCTGCAGCCGAGGCGATCGCCGCTCGCGCCCGAGCCGCGCGTCTCGCGGGCGGCTGGCTGTCGGGGATGGCGGCCGGCGAGGAGCTGCCCGACGACGACACCGGCTCGATCCTCGACCACCTTCTCGCGGTCTGGCCCGAGCACGACCCTGAGTGGTCCAACGGCAAGGTCTGGTGCGACGAGCTCGCACAGCGTCTGGCCACCTCGCAGCCGTCGCTGTACGAGGGTTGGACCGGCGAGCAGGTGACCGCAGCAGTCAAGCCGCACGGCCTGCGCACCGTCCAGGTCAAGAAGATGATCGACGGCGGCCAGGTCAACAAGCGCGGCCTGTCCCGGCGCGACTTCACCAACACGCTCGGACACACCGAGATCGGAGGCCCGGATGAGCCCTGAACCGGCCCGAAATCGGCCCCGATCGGTAGCCGTAGCACCTGCTACCCGTAGCGGCCCTGCTACTACCGAAACTGCTACCTGACCTGCGACGTAGCGGAGTAGACCTCCGTTTCGCACGCCCGTTCGAACACTGGGTCCGGGCCGATCCGACCCCTCCCGCGCTCGCTACCGCTACCCGCTCCCTGCGTAGCGGAGAAACCCTCCGAAACCGCCTCGCTGGCCCAAGTCCCTACCCCACCCATGCCTGAAACAGGAGCAATCACCGTCATGAACGCGCACACCAACTACACCGAGGGCCGTCCCCACGGTCACGCACCCACCACACCAACCAAGACTGCCCGCCCGATCGGCCACCCCTCGGGTCTGGCTGTCGTCGGATACGGCATGACTGCCGTTGGTTTCCTCCAGGTCGCTGTCACGATCGCACCCCAGATCGCCGCCTTGATCCCCGCAGCGGGCGTGGCCGCACCCGCTATCGGGGTCGCCGTCGCCCTCGCCGCCGACGTCGTGTGGGCCGCCCTGGGGCACACCACGATCAACGCCTACAAGACCGGTCAGCGAGCCGCCGCGTACGGCTTCGGTTCCGCCACTGCACTTGCTGTGGCCGCCTCGACGGTCCTACTCGCTGCAATCGGCCACATGGGCCCGTGGTCAGCCATCCCGGCGCTCGCCGCGCTCCTTCTGGTCGCCGACGCGATCCGCGACCAGGTCACCGTCTCCCCCGAGACGGCCACCATCATCCGGACACGCTCCGCGCAGATCCGCGACCAGCGAGCTCTCGCCGAGATCGAGGCCCGCCACGAAGCCCACATGGAGACCATCACCGGCTACGGCGAAGCCGCCCGCCTGGCCGCGCGTACGCACGCCCTGGCCGAGATCAAGGTGACCGTCGAACGCGCCGAGAACCGCGCAGCAAAGCGGCTCACCACCTCGGCTGAGAAGCACTCCGCCGGGGCCGAGACCTACCGCGAGCTCATCGCCGGCCAGGTCGCTGTCACCCCTGACACGGCCCCTGACATCGAGGCTGACAGGACCCCTGACAACCGGCCCAACTACGACCCCTGGGCGATCACCTCACGAACCGCTGATGTCACCCTCGATGTCAGTGCGGCACCGACCCTGACGGTCATCCCTGACACGCTCGATGAGAACGACGAGCAGGACGAGAGCACTGGCCTGTGTGCTGTCTGCTGCGAGCCGCTGAGCACCGAGGACGGCGACCAGGTCCACGACGCCTGCGCCGCCACCAAGCTGCGCGCACACGGGCTCTCCGTGCCCGAGGTCGCCCGTCTACTCGACGTCTCCGACCGGACCGTCTATCGCTGGACCAACGCAGCGGCGACCGAGCTTGCCGGAGGTGCCCGATGACCACCGACATCCATTGGCGCTCCTCCGCGCTCTGCGCCCAGACCGACCCCGAAGTCTTCTTCCCCGAGCCCGGCGGCAGTCCCGACCTCGCCAAGCGCATCTGCGCCGCCTGCCCCGTCCAGGCTGCCTGCCACGAGGACGCG
The DNA here is from genome assembly GCF_040302125.1 of Nocardioides sp. NPDC127514. Taxonomy (NCBI): domain Bacteria; kingdom Bacillati; phylum Actinomycetota; class Actinomycetes; order Propionibacteriales; family Nocardioidaceae; genus Nocardioides; species Nocardioides sp. NPDC127514. The sequence continues at coordinate 39,606 of NZ_JBEORF010000015.1, forward strand.
CTCGCCTGGGGCGACGTGATGGGCGTGTGGGGCGGCCACACAGAAGCAGACCGCCGACGCATCAAACGCGCCCGCGGACCCATCTGCCGCAGTTGCGGCGGCTCGTTCACTCGGACTGGGAACAACACCGTCTATTGCAGCGACATCTGCCGCCAGGCCGGCCGTCGCCAGACCAAGGCCGGCTACGACCTTCGACGAGGAGGCCGAGCCGCATGAGCGCACCGCGCACCTCGAGCTGCAGACCAAGTGCACGCCAACTGCACACCCGGTTCATGGTCCGACGCCGCGATCCGCGGCTGACTGGAGTCATGCGACACATCCGCCCGAAGGGAGCCCGAGCTCATGTCTGAACTGCTCACCGCAGCCCTCGAGTACGCCGCCCGTGGCTGGCACGTCTTCCCGCTCCATCCCGACAGCAAGCGCCCGGCTCGACCGTCCCATCGCGCTGCCGACTGCGCCTCCGGCGGGTTCGGAGGTCAGGGCGGAACCGACCCGCACTGCCGCGACGGCCACACCGGCTGGGAGCAGCGCGCAACGATCGACACCGATCGGATCCGCCGCGCGTGGATGCGCACGCCATACGGCATTGGGATCGCCACCGGTCCGTCCGGCCTGGTCGTCGTCGACCTCGATGTCCACAAGGCCGGCAGTGAGATCCCCGAGCCCTGGAATCGGTTCGGGATCGCCAACGGCGGCGAGGTGCTCGACCACCTCGCCGGAGCCAACGGCGGCACCGTCACGCCGACGTTCGCCGTACGCACGGCGTCGGGCGGCCACCACCTCTACTACCGGGCTCCTGAAGACGTCCGGTACGGCAACACCGCCGGAAGCATCGGCTGGCTCATCGACACGCGTGCCTATGGCGGCTATGTGGTCGCTGCGGGCACGCAGATCAACCACCAGCCGTACGTGGTCATCGACGACCGGGCGCCGGCTGCGCTCCCGATGTTCCTGGTCGATCTCCTCGGCCGCGACCGCCGGCCATCGTCGACCACCGCCGTCGGCCTCGCCAGGTCGACGCGCACTCGTACCGCCGGATCCGGCGAGCCCGTGCAGAGCACCAACGCGTACGTCGAGGCCGTGCTCAAGAAGGAGCTCGCGACTCTCCATGCCGCACCCGAAGGCGGGCGCAACCTCGCCCTGTGGTGCTGCGCTGCGGCCGTCGGGAAGCTCGTCGTCCGCGGGCTGATGACTGAGCACGACGCGATGGACCGGCTCCTCGAGGCCGCCTCCGGGCACATCGCCGCCGACGCCTACTCCAGCTACCAGGCGGAAGCCACCATCCGCTCCGGCTTCCACCGCGCCGCCAGCCGTACGAGGAGCGCTGCATGACCACCGACCCAGCAACCGAGGCCGACGAAGAGCACCACCGCGGCCGTCTCTGGCGCCTGTCCGACGATGGCCGGCGACGCCTCAAGCTCGGCCTTAATCCCGAGACCATCCGCGTACTTACCAGAGCGCTGGACCAGGGCATCCTCGACGACACCTACGTCCACGACGGCACGCCCGTCGTCCTCGAGCGGATCTCCGGCACACTGCGAGCCGCAGCCGGCGACGAGGACGCCCCGATCCCGGTCCGCCCGTTCGAACTGCGCCCCGCACGGCTGGCCGGCCTGATCGCCGAGCAGGTCGACGCCTACCGCGTCCGCAAGATCAAGGACCGCGAGGAGACGTACGAAGAGGAAGTCATGCCCTCCAAGGCAGTCCTCGAGGCCGTGCTCGCCCGGAAGGACTGGCCCGGTCTCGCGCCACTGCACAAGGTCATCTCCACGCCAGTTCTTCGGCCCGACGGCACCTTGCTCCAGACACCGGGCTACGACGCCGCCACTGGCTACTACCTCGCCGGACGGATCGAGTACGGCGAGATCCCCGAGGACCCCACCGCGGCCGAGGTGGCCGAAGCTCGCGAGTTCCTGCTCAAGCGCTTCCTGCGCGACTTCCCCTGGGTCAGCCTCGCCGACCGAGCGAACTACCTCGCCCTGCTCGCAACGCCGATCCTCCGTCCGATGACCCGCGCGCTCTCGCCGTTCGGGGTCGTTGACGCGACCATGCCCGGCTCCGGGAAGACCATCCTCACCTCCTGCGTCGGCCTGATGGTGGGTCAAAGAGTGCTCACCTGGACCGACTCCGAAGAAGAGCTGCGCAAGTCGATCACCACCGTGCTCGGCGACCCGGCCGGGGTCGTGGTCTGGGACAACCTCGTCGAGGGATCCGTCATCGATTCCGCCGTCCTCGCGCGCCTGGTGACCGAACACATGTGGGCCGACCGCCGGCTCGGGACCAACTCCGCGTTCTCAGCCGAGAACGATCGGCTCTGGCTCGCCACCGGCAACAACCTCCGCACCGGCGGTGACATGGCCTCACGTTCCGTCTGGGTGCGTCTCGACCCCGACTGCCCCCACCCCGAGGAACGCACGGGGTTCTCCATCCCCAACCTCGATACCTGGATCCTCGACCCCGCCAACCAGGCTGTTGTCCTGCGGCATCTACTCATCCTGATCCTCGACTGGACCCGTGCCGGAGCACCGCGTGCGTACGACGTCCCGGCGATGCGGCAGTTCACCACCTGGGCGCAGACCCTCGGCGGGTTCCTCCGCCACCACGAGGTCACCGGCTTCCTCGACAACCTCAACGACGCCCGCGATCTCGACGACGACCACGCCGAATGGCGCGCCTTCCTCCTTCAGTGGAACCGCGTATACGGCGACCGCCACGTCGGCGGGGCTGAACTGCGCAGAAGCGCTGAACCAGAGCCTGGGATGCCCGACCGCTGGGACGGCACCTTCCCAACCACCAACAGCGGGAAGTCGCTCTCGGTCAAGAGCCTCGGCCGGCGCCTCACCGGACAGGCCGGCCGATGGCGCGGCGACATCGTCCTCCGCTGCGAGATCGACCCCGTCACCAACTGCAAGGCGTACTGGATCGAGCACGCGCCCAAACCCGAGGAATCTCCTCCGCTCGCCGCGACTCCGGAAACAAACCCGGAAACCCGGAAACCCGGCGAAGTGCCACCTGACCTGGGACTTCTGTCACCGGGTTTCGAGAACGGGAGAACGTCGTGAAATCCGGAAACCCGGAGATCACCGGGTTCACCGGGTATTGCTCTCGGCTCGGCCGCCACAAACCCGGAACCTCTCACCCCAGGTCAAAGCACGATTCACCGGGTTTCCGGCTTACCGGGTTACCTCGCGCCCTCCGCCTACACACCACTGGTCCAGCCGATCCGCATCACCACCGATAAGGAGCACCAAGCACATGTCTCGGCACCGCTCTCAGAGCACCTCAGCACACCTCACGGTGCGCGACTTCTGCAACGAGCTCGGGATCACTCGAGCGACGTTCTACAACTGGCGCGCGAAGGGCGTCGGCCCCCGCTGCATCAAGCTCCCCGGCGGCGAGATCCGCGTACGCCGCGTCGAGCTCGACAACTGGTTGGCCAACCTGGAGGACGACGCATCATGAGCACGAGCTACGACGTACGTATCTGGAACATCGAGACCCTCACCGGCAAGCGTGGCACGACCTACCGCGTCCGCTGGGTCGTGGGCAAGCAAGACCCGTTTCCGCGAACCTTCAGTACGAAGCGCCTTGCCGAGTCTTTCCGTTCCGACCTGATCTCAGCCGCCCGGAAAGGCGAGGCGTTCGACATCGCGTCTGGGCTGCCCCAGTCGATGATGCCGCGAGCAGCAAGCCCAGACTGGCTGACCTTCGCGATGAGCTACATCGACATCAAGTGGCCGGACTTCTCGCCGAACCACCGCAAGAGCACGGCTGACGGCCTGGTCACCATCACGTTGGCGATGGTGAAGGACGACGAAACACCGCCGAACGAGGCCGTCCTACGGAAGGCACTGAGGACGTGGGCATTCAACACGCGAGCCCGCGCCCAGAACCCCGAGCCGCCCGAGGAGTTTCAGGACGCGATCGCGTGGATCTCCAAGCGTGTCCGGCTCGTCGAGGACCTCGCCGACACCGCGACGACTCGCCAAGTGTTGCTGGCAATCTCGCTCAAGCTCGACGGTCGGCCGGCGGCCGCCAAGACGACCAACCGCAAGCGCGCCGCCCTGTCTAGTGCGATCGGCTACGCCGTGGAGCTCGGGCATCTCGATTCCAACCCACTCCAGCGAGTCAAGGTCAAGCGCGCCCGCGACGTCGAGGAGCTCGACACGCGTGTTGTTGTCAACCACCGCCAGGCGAAGCGGCTCCTCGCGGCAGTCCGAGCCTCCGACCCCGAGCTCGAGGCATTCATCGGGTGCATCTACTACGGTGCGATGCGTCCGGCTGAGGTGCGCGACTTGCGTCGCCAAGACCTCACGCTGCCAGAGACCGGCTGGGGCGAAGCACTACTCGCCGGCTCCTACCAAGACCCCGGCAAGGATTGGACCGACGACGGCGAGCTCGGCGAAGAGCGCGGCCTGAAACACCGCGCGCGCAAGTCCACCCGGTCGGTTCCTCTTCCTCCTCCGCTGGTGGAGATGTTGCGCCGGCATCTGGATGCGTACGAGACCGGCCCGGACGGCCGGCTCTTCGTCACGCGCGCGGGCAAGTGGGGCCACACCCTGCCTAAGTCCCTCTCGCGGCCGGTACCGCTCTCCGCCGTCGGTCGAGTGATGAAGAACGCTCGCGCCCAGGCGTTCACCGAGGACGAGCAGAAGTCGCCGCTGGCGCGTCGGGCGTACGACCTTCGGCATGCCGCCGTCTCGACCTGGCTCGCTGCCGGCACCCCTCCGCCCCTCGTGGCCAAGTGGGCGGGCCACAGCGTGTCGGTCCTGTTGACTGTGTACGCCCACGCCGTCGACGGCCAGGAGGAGGCCGCTCGCCAGCGGATCGAGCAGGCACTCACCGATGACGACGTTCCCGCGTAGTGCGTGTGTGGTATCCCAGGCCGTGCCGCTAGGATCTGCCCGGGCCGTTAGCTCAGTTGGTTAGAGCAGGGAACTCATAATTCTCCAGGCGCGGGTTCAAGTCCCGCACGGCCTACAGACTGATGCCCCACCTCCGTTCAGCCGGGCATACACTCAACTTCATAACGTTGATGGTCGCGGGGATCAGCACCCCGCTGACCGGCTAACAGCGGGTCAGCACTCCATTCCTCAGACCATGGCTACAGTCGCGCCATCATCCGAACCCGTTCGCGCGACTCGATGATGTTACGGATGCACTCATCGAACACGTCGACGTCACGCGTTGTGCTGAGGTACTCGATGATCGCGGCGACATAGTCCAACTCCTTTGTTACCGCGTCAGATAGATAAGCCCCTCGAAGTTTGGTCGCCCGATCGACGATGGTGAAGAACGACGCAGTGGCCGCGTCGAAGTTCTGCTGTCGTTCACGCTGTACCTCCGCAACCAACTCGCGCCGGTCATCCACGACAGTTCGGAGCCGATCCGTAGCCTCGATAATTTCGCCGACGCCATCGATAAAGGCGGCGAACTTGACGGCACCATTACCAATGCGATCGAAGACCGGCTCGATAGCCTGCATCTCAGTCAGTAGCGTTGCCGTCAGGTCCAATTGCTTACCCTCCTCGAGTACATCAAAGAACGCGAACTGGACGAGGTCCGCAAAAGGCTGGCAAAGTCGGATGGCGTGCATTTCGACCTCGTCATCTAAGACGTCGCTGAACCCCAAATCTGCGAGGCGGAGGCTTTCTTTAGAAACCCGGTTCGCGGCACCAGTGAGGATCCCGACTCCCTCAGCACAGTCATCGACGGAGACCGGTTCTCTGTGGAGGAGATTCATCGCATCAAGGACGCTCTCAACCTCAGTCGTACACAAGATAATGATGTCGGTACCCACATCCTCCAGCGCATCCTTGACCACGTTGAGAAACCCTATTAGCGCCTTGTTGAGTTTCGGGTGGCGCAGACGAACGTCGCCATCTTCATCAACTACGAAATGAGCTGGGCTTCCGTTTGCCTGATGTCCTGGGGAATCGAAAATGCGTTCCGCCGCAAAATTGCAAGGGGTCATGGAACCAACGAGGTCGTACTTGAACAGGGCTACTCCCACCTCGTTGGCGTACGCGATCGCCTTGGCCGAGAAGCCGGCGCCGCTGAAGAACAGTAGATCGAGATCATGGCTCAGACCGCGTGCCCCCACGAGACGTTGGACCGCCGGAGAGCCAACTTGAGACGCCTCCCACTTCACCTGGGCGATGGCGCGACGAGCACGGACGTCCACGCCGCCGTCGGCACCGCCACCGGTCACCTCGGCATCGCCGTAACCCCAAAAGCGCATCCACTCAGCAGCGTTCGCTTCGGCGGTCTGCCATGAATCTATCTGGCGAGAACTCGGGGTCATGGGAGCCGGCTTCGGGGCGGCCAACTCCTCGCTAGTTGCGGCGAGGACGGCAGGAGTTTGACTCCCAGGAGAGGCAGGTGCAGGTGGGGCCAAGATTCCCTGCTTTTGGGCATACGCCTTCGCTCTTCCCGCGACTCTGGCTGCCGCACCTGCCAACTTCGATCCAGCTTTCGGCGTCGGAGGAGTACGCGGAGGCGCCATCGGAACCCAGTCGCTGCCGGTGAAGACGTGTCCATTGACCAAGTCACCGGGACGCCAGTGTCCCTCGCTTGCGCCGCGGGGCCGCAGAAGCACCCAGCTGCCATCAATCAGGATGTGCCCGTTGGCGATATCCCCGTTGTTCCACATGCCAAGCAAAGTAGACCACGCTGAGGGCTTTTGTAAGGAGAATCCGCAGCACCCAGCCTTCGACGACGGACCTGTCCCGGGTCGAGCCTGCTGACGCGAGCACGTTCCACGAACTCAAGGGGCTGATTGTGACGCCGCCATCTCCGGCTGTGTTTGCGTACGAGGGACGTCACAGCAAGCACCAGGGGACCCGGAACACCAGGTCAGCGCACTGCAACCAGAGGACTCATAATCCTTGGGTCGCGGGTTCGAGCCCCGCACGGCCTACCAACGATCGGTGCGCTGGACCTCGTGCATGAGCTCGATCTTGCGGAAGCCGAACTGCCTGTTGATGCGCTGCATCACGTCGTTGGACGGGTCGGTCCAGGTATGGATGCTGGTGCGTTCGGGGTGGTCGCGCTGGACAGCGGCGAGGGTGGCGACCTTGAGGGCGAGGCCCAGCTTGTGGCCGCGGTGGGCGGACTTGACGAAGGTGTCGTCCTGGATGGCCTCGTCGCTGCCGTGGGCGAGGAAGATGACGGAGTAGCCGACGAGCTCGCCGGTGAGGATCTCGCGGGCGGCGGCGGTGATGCGGTCGTAGGAGCGGGCGGTGCTCTTCTCGGCCGAGCGGATGCGGTCGGCGGTGTGGGCGACCAGGTCCTCGTGGGACTTGCCCGGCATCTCCTTGCCCATCTGGTTGCGCAGGCCGACGAACTGGGCCAGCAGGTCCTCGGGGGTGCGGTCCTCCCACATCAGGATCTCGTAGCCGAGCACGTTGAAGGGCTTGTGCGGCAGCGGGAGGTCGGCGGCGAGGTGGTCCTCGCGGCGTACGGACTTGAAGCCGAGCGCTCGCGCGAAGGCCAGGGACGACTTCGGGGGGATGGTCACCTCGGCGGTCGTCAGGGTGCGGCCGCTGGTGCGGCGTACGTCATCGGCGGCTCGCCACAGCTCGGTGCCGACTCCGCGCCAGCGGTGCACGGGGAGGACGTGGATCCCGAGCTCGACGACGTGGCTCCGCTCCTCCTCCGGGAGGTCGAGCTCGGCGATGCCGATCGTCTCGCCCTGCTCCTTCGCGGCGAGGAGTACGCGGCGGCCGTGGTCGTGCGGGGTGCGCACGGAGTTCGCGAGCGCCTCGAAGGTGCGATGCGACGCGTAGGGTCGATCGAAGGCCATCGATGCCGCCTCCACGGCGTACCAAGCCTTCAGAGCGGTGTCATCGTGGACGTCGACGGGGGCGATCACAGACACGGGCACTATCTAACCGTGTCGGGCAAGGTCGTGGGAACTGAGGTCCCCCACCAAGCGTTGACACGTCATCTGTTCGGACCGGATCCGGCTCAGACGGGCCCGGGCTCGGTCTCCGGGTCGTCGGGGTCGGGGTCCGGAGGACCTGGCGTGTTGGTCGGTGTCGGGGTCGGCGTCGGCGTCGGCGTCGGGGTGGGTGTCGGCGTAGGAGTCGGCGTCGGCGTCTGAGACGGCGAAGGCGTGTTCGACGGCTTCGGCTCCTCGGTCGGCTCGGGATCCGGGCTCGGCGGAACGTACGGCGCGTGACCTTCCTCAGGGGCGTCGCCGTCGAGCCAGGCCGGCGGGGGGAACTCCTCGTAGTCGAGCTCGTCGGTCAACGGGCCCATGATCTCGACCCAGGTGTCGGCCGGGTAGTCGGCGCCGAAGTAGGTGTCGAGCCAGCCGTCGAGGGCGCCGCTGCCCTTGCCGCGGCTGTAGGAGACGGCGGTCGCAAGTTGCGGGGTATAACCGACGAACCAGGCCGAGGAGACCTCGTCCTTGTCGTTGGTCGCTGTGCCGGTCTTGCCCGCAGCAGGCTGTACGACCGCGCTGGCTGCCTGACCGGTACCGCTGGAGACGACCTGCTGGAGCGAGTAGGAGGTGTCGTTCGCGACGTCCTCGCTCATCGCCCGCTTGCCCCTCGCGGTGTCATCGCGCTCGTAGAGGACCGTGCCGTCGGCGTCGACCACCTTGGAGACGACGTGGACGTCGTTATGTACGCCGCCGTTGGCGATCGTGGCGTAGGCGTTGGCCATGTTGATCGGGCTGGTTCGGTTCTTGCCGAGGGTGAGCAGGAAGTCCTCGGGACCGAAGTCGCCGGTGGTCATCGGGATGCCGGGGCGGGCCGGGTCAGCCTTCGCCGGCGGGATGCCGGCCGCGAGCGCCATGTCGTAGACGTCCTCGCTGCCGTTGGGCAACGAGTCGGACATCTCGACGAAGGCCGTGTTGACCGAGTCCTCCATGGCCTGGAGGCTGCTGATGCTGGACCCGTAGCTGTGACCGCTCGGGTTGGCGGCGTCCTGGCCCGAGTTGCGGATCGGGTGGCCAGGAAGGACGTCGAACTCCTTGGGTGAGTTGCCGTCCCAGCTGTCCTTGAGCGAGTAGCCCGCCTTCAGGGCCGCGGCCATCGTGAACGCCTTCATCGTCGAGCCCGCCATCGAACCTGTCGCCGCCCAGTTGGTCTGCGACTCCAAGTAGTCCTGGCCGCCGTAGAAGCCACGCAGCGCACCGGTCTTCACATCGATGGTCGCCGCGCCGACGTGGAGCTCGTCGTCCTTCTTGTTCTCGTCCTCGATGAACGCCTTCTTGTCCTCAGGACGTACGTCGTTGACCGCCTCCTCGACGGTCCTCATCGTCTTCTTGGTCAGCGTGGTGGTGATCCGCAGCCCGCCGCCGTTGATCTCGTCCTCGGTGACCAGCGGGTTGCCCTGCTCGTCCTTGAGCTTGAGGAGCTCGTCGCGGACCAGCTTGAGCGCGTGACCCTTCTGTCCGCCGTAGCGGCTGTCGGAGCGCGGCTTCTTGAACTTCGGCAGCGACTCCTTGGCCTTCTCCCCCTCGGCGGCGTCGACCATGTCCATCTTGACCATCGAGTTGATGACGTAGCGGTAGCGGCCCTCGAGCTCGGCGACCGACTCCTCGCCGTTGCTCGGGTCGAGGTCGTTGGGGTCGTTGAGGATCGCGGCGAGTGCGGCGGCCTCCTGGAGGGTGAGCTTCGCGGCCGGCTTGTCGAAGTAGGCGTTCGACGCGGCCTCGACGCCGTAGGCGCCACGGCCGAAGTAGATGGTGTTGAGGTAGCCGGCGAGGATGTCCTCCTTGGACTTCTGCCGGCTGATCTTCAGCGAGATGACCGCTTCCTTCACCTTGCGGGAGTAGGTGCGCTCCTGGGTGAGGTAGAGGTTCTTGACGTACTGCTGAGTGATCGTCGAGGCGCCGGACTGGGTGCCGCCGGTGTTGTTGTTGACCACCGCGCGCAGGATGCCCTTGATGTCGATGCCGCTGTTGGTCCAGAAGGTGCGGTCCTCCGCGGCGACCGCGGCGTCCTTCATCAGCTGCGGGATCTCGTCGTACGGCAGCGAGTCGCGGTCCTGGGAGTCGGCGATGTAGCGCCCGAGCTCGTCCTTGCCGCCGCGGTAGTAGACGAAGGAGGTCTCCTTCTCGTACGCGGCGTTGGCGTTGGGGATCGGGATGGCGTTGTAGGCCACGATCACACCCAGAGTGCCGATCAGCGCGCCCACCAGGATCACGACGAAGAAGCCCTTCAGGACCTTCTTTCCCCGCTTCTTCTTCGGCGTCGGCGTGGGTGTGTAAGGCGGATTGCCCTGCCAGCTCAAGTTGTCCCCTCCCGCGGTCACAAACGTTCCTAGAGTACGGCGGGCTCCCAGGCCCGACGCGATCGTCGGCTCCGTGTCCAGGACGTTTCAGCGGGGTCTCAGGTTGCCTCTGAGCGGGCGACGGGCCTCTGCCCTGGGCCGGCGATGCCGTGTCTGCCCAGGTCAGAGGCCCGTTGCGGGAACACTCAGACCAGGAAGTAGAAGGTGCTGTAGTGGTCGGGAGTGAAGTACACATCACCCGTTGTGGTGTCGACCACGAGCCGGTAGGACTGACGCTGCGCACCGCATTCACGCGGGGTCACGTCGAACTCGAGGTAGGAGTGGCCCGAGGGCAGCTCGCCCTCGTAGTTGTTGTAGGTGCCGCCGGAGAAGTTGCAGGTGCCGGTCGGCGGCCAGTCGTGCCAGCCACGGTTGGACGGGTAGCCCAGCGAGGCCCAGACCTCGTTGGAGTCGAGGGCCTCGGCACAGCCCTTGTGGGTGCAGCTCTCGATCCAGTCGGCCTGGGCGGCAGGGGCCAGCGCGACGCTCCCACCGAGCAGGCTGGTGGTGGCGACGAGACCTGCGAGGAGCAGCTTGATCATCGTGAGCACGGAGCGGTTCTTCCCGGACATGAATCCTCCAGTGTGTGCGTTACGGACGGTTGGTAATTCTGCTACCTGGCACGTCCGGATGGGGGCTCCGAAGGTCACGAACCGGTGAACTCTGGGGTGTGAGCGCGTCGTCAGACGATGCCCGCCTCGCGGGCCACGATCGCCGCCTGGACCCGGGAAGCGACCCCGAGCTTCGCCAGGACACGGGAGACGTGGGTCTTCGTGGTGGCCTCGGAGATCACCAGCCGCTGGGCGATCTCGGCGTTGGACAGGCCCTGTCCCAGGGCGGCGAGCACGTCCCTCTCCCGGGGTGTGAGATCTGTGGGAAGGGACGTGTCGGACGGCCCCGCCGGGGCCGATCGGTCCGGCGCTCCGGCGAGCTCGGCGAGCACCCGGCGGGTCACCTCCGGGGCGACCACGCCGTCGCCGGCGGCGACGTGCCGGACCGCGTCGACCAGGTCGGTCGCCTCCGCCGACTTGAGCAGGAAGCCGGCCGCGCCGGCGCGGAGGGCACCGAAGACGTACTCGTCCAGGTCGAAGGTGGTGAGCACGAGTACGTCGGCGAGCCCCTCCTCCACGACCTGGCGGGTCGCGGTCACACCGTCGGTGCCGGGCATGCGTACGTCCATCAGCACGACGTCGGGGCGCAGAGCCCGCGCGTTGGCGACCGCGGTCGCGCCGTCGGCGGCCTCCCCCACCACCTCGATGTCGCCGGCAGTGGCCAGCAGCATGCGCAGGCCGGCACGGATGGCGGCGTGGTCGTCGGCGAGCAGGACCCTGATCATGCGCTCGCCCCCGGCAGCGGCAGGATCGCTCGGACCCGCCAGCCGGTGCCGTCGGGGCCGGCCTCGAAGGTTCCACCGAGGGCTTCGGCTCGTTCGCGCATCGACACCAGTCCGGTGCCGGTGCCGGCCTCGGCCGCAGGCTCCTTCGCGGCGCCGGCATCGGTCACCTCGATAGCGAGGGCGTCGCCGAGGATCAGGCGAAGACGAGTGGTGCCGCCGCCGTGCTTGAGCACGTTGGTCAGGGACTCGCGCACGATCCGGTAGACGGCGTGGTCGACCGCGACCGGCAGCGCGAGGTCGGCGCCGTCGAGAAGCCCATCTGGGTCGTCGACCAGCAACGGCAGACCGGCCAGTCGCGCCTGGTCGAGGACGGGGCCGAGGTTGGCGGCACGGGAGGCGGCGGTGAGGTCCTCGGCGTCACCGGAGTCACCGTCGGAGCTCAGGACCCGGATCATCGCGCGCATGTCATCGAGCGAGGCCAGGCTCTCGGCCCGCACCGACCGCAGCGCTGCTCGATCCCGTTCCGGGTCTTGCTCGCCGGCCAGCGCCGCACCCGAGGTCAGCGCGATGGCGGACAGGTGGGACGCGACGACGTCGTGCAGGTCCCGGGCCACCGCGGAGCGCTCGGCCCGGACCGCATCGTGCCGCTCGGCATCGGCCAGGCGCAGCAGCGCGGCGCTGCGCTCCCGCTCGAGCCGGGCCCGGTCATCGGCGGCATCGGCGAGCTCGCTGCCCTGACGTATGTTGCTGCCCCACCACATCGGGGTGACGATGATCGCGAAGAGGGTGAGCGCGAGCACAACGGGGGTGCGTGGGTCGGAGGTGGCCACGGCGGAGGCGACGACCGATGCTGCGATGGCCGCCGCGACGGCGACGGTGGCGATGCGTCGCGCCAACGGCGACCCGTGCAGCTGGCCGGCGAAGAGCGCGTCCCAGAGCACCACCACCATCGCGATGCTGCCCCCGAGCAGCAGGTCTGCCCCGAAGCAGAGGGCGACCACGGTCTGCACCGCGAGCGGACGGCGCCGCTTGAGCACGAGCGCCCCGGCCGCGAGGGCGAGCGGGACGAGATGCCACCACGTCGGCACGGTGTCCAGGTCGATGCCGAACGGGTGCACGCCGCGTACGCCTCCGACCTGCCCGAGGCCGTGCAGCGCGAGACCGGCAACGAGCACGACCACGGCGTCGAGCCAGGCCAGCCGGCGGTCCGCGGCGCGCAGGCTCGTGCCACCGCCGAGAAGCGCCGCGGGCAGCTGCTGCAGCAGGGTCGGGCGGTCCACGACACCATCTCAGCACGTACGCCGCCTCCCTGGGGTCATCCGAAGGATGTATCCCTGGGCGGAAGGATCAGCGGTTCGGCCGACGCGCGCGAGGCCGGGCACACGCGAGCCTCGGGGCATGGACATCGACCTCGGCCCACTCACCGGCGACCTGGGCGGCACCGCGACGTACGTCGCACTGGCGGTGCTGGCGCTGATCGACTCGACCAGCTTCGGCACGCTGCTGATCCCGGTGTGGCTGCTGATGGCGCCGGGAAGGGTGCGGCCCGGGCGGATCCTGGTCTACCTGGGCGCGATCGCCGGGTTCTACGCGCTGCTCGGCATCGCGATCCTGCTGGGTGGCACGGCCGTGGCCGACGCGCTCACCGGGCTGAGCGACTCGCGCCCGTTCCTGTGGGGACAGCTGCTCGTGGGCGTCGGCCTGTTCGCGTGGAGCTTCAAGCTGGACCCGCCCGGTTCGGCGAAGGAACGGACCGAGGCGCCGGAACCGCCGCGCCGCCTGCTCCGCTGGCGCGAGCGGGCGGTCGCCTCGGAGTCGGGCTCGGCCTCGGCGCTCGCCGCGCTGGCGGTGCTCGCCGGGCTGGTCGAGGCCGCCTCGATGCTCCCCTACCTCGCCGCGATCGGAGTGATCGGGACCCAGGGGCCGGACTGGCCGGTGTCGGGACTGTGGGGCTCGGCTACTGCGCCGTGATGATCGCTCCGGCGCTCCTGCTCACCGCCGCGCGCGTCTTCGCCGCTCCCCTGGTGGCCAGACCGCTGGCCGTCCTCGACGGCTGGCTGGCCAAGCATGCCGCCAGCGCGACGGCATGGGCAGTGGGCATCGTCGGGTTCCTGCTCGCCCGGGCCGCGCTCGGGCCGCTCTTCGGCTGAGCCTCACTCCCAGCCGCAGTAGCCGGGCAGGAAGTCGTAGAGGGCGGTCTTCTGCACCTTGCTGAGCGGGAGGAAGTAGCTGGCGCCGTCGGGGACGTCGGGGCCGCCGACGTGGACCCGGAAGAGGCTGCCGACCTTGTCGTCGGCCAGGGCATGCGGGTCGCACCGAGCGGGGAGGATCCGCAGCTCCAGCGTAGTCGGGTCTCCCGTCATCGGAAGCGGGGTCGCTCGCGGCCAGGTCGGCGTCTCGGCCGCGAGCTGGAAGAGCACCGTGCCCTCCCAGCCGTCGAAGGTGACCTCCGGGCGAGCCTCGGTCGGGGCGAACGTGACCGGGAGGATGAAGACGCTCTGCTTGCCCTCACCCTCGACCCGGGGCTCGCCGACGGTGATGTCGGCGGCCTCGGTCAGGCTGCCCTCGGCGCAGTCGCGATCGAGGAGACGGTCGACGTTGGCGTACCTGTCCTCGGCCGTGCCGGTGCTGGTGCGCCACTCCTCCTCGTCGCCGGTCTGACGCCAGGTGATGGTCACGTCGGCGTCGCCGCCCTCGCCGCACTTCCCGCGGGGCATGTCGAAGTCGAAGTCCATCTCGGGGTCGACCGGTTCCGAGCCCGTCCATCGGGCCCGGAACCGGTCGCTGCTCACCTCGACGCGCGAGACCTCGATCGAGGTGCGGGTGTCGTTGACGAGGCGTACGAACGCCTCACCGGTGTTGCGCTGGAGCCGGGTCTGGTCGAGGTAGGCCGTGAGCCCGTCGGGCCAGGCCGTCTCGCGCGGCTCGGTCGTGCCGCATGCGGCCAGGGTCGACCCGGCCAGGAGACCCGCGGCGAGCACGGCGATTCGGCGCACTGCCGCAGGTTAGCGGAGTCATGGACCCTGGTCACGCTCCTTTCGTGACGGTCCAGGCGCCGGAGCCGATCCGGTAGGAGGTGACGCCGTTCTCGGTACCCAGGCGCTCCGGGGTCGCGCTGCCGGGACCGGTGGCCAGGTAGGAGCCTTCGGGGAGGCGTACGACGGCGGTGACGTTGACCGGGATGGTGGCGCGGAGGGTGAGGCGGTCGACGGTGCGGGTCCAGGCGGAGGCGACGCGGCCACGCTGGGTGGCCACGGAGCCCTTGGCGTGGGTCAGGCCGGTGGCCGGCACGGTGAGCTCGACCTCGGCGGCGCCCGGGGCGGTGGTGCGGATGCCGAGCACCGACTCGGTGACGTCGACGATGCCGCGCGAGCCCCAGCCGTGGGAGGCGCTGTTGGCCGAGCCGCTCAGCTCCCAGGCCTCGGGAGTGAAGGTGCCTCCGTCGGCGAGCCACCCAGCCCAGCCGTAGTCGTCCTCGTTGGTCAGCAGGTTCAGGACGCTCTCGCCGGCACCGGCCTCGGCGAGGGCCTCGAGCAGCACGTGAGCGGTCATCGGGCCCTGCTTCATCCCCTGGGAGGCGATCTGCTCACCGAGCGCGGGGACGTCCTGCTGCGGTGCGACGCCGAAGGCGATGGCGTACGAGGTCGCGTGCTGGCCGGCGTGGGCGGACTGGGTGCCGTCGGCGAGCAGGCCGTCGACGTAGGTCCCATCGGCCTTGCGCAGCGTCTGGTTCATCCGCGTCGCGAGGGCGTCGGCGTCCGAGCGGAGCGCTGCGACCTCGGCGTCGGGGCGGTCCAGCTCCTCGCCGATCAACGCGACCTTGCGGAGCACGTCGACGCCGAGGGCGTTGACCGTGGTCCTGGCGGCGGTGGTCATGTCGTAGCCGAAGCGACCGTGGGCCGGCCAGTCGACGATGCCGTAGAGATACTGGCCGGAGCCGCCGGAGAGGTTGGTGACCAGACCCTGGGTCGGGCCGCTGGTGGCGATGTGGCGGCGGATGTAGCCGGCGGTGGCGGTGAGGTTGTCGTACGCGTCCTCGAGGACGGCCTTGTCGCCGGTCTCGAGGTAGTAGCGCCAGATCCAGTCGGGGACGACCTCGGTGAAGTCGGGGATGTCACGCTTGCCGTCGCCGTTGGGGTAGACCGCGTTGTAGCGGCCGGCGTCGTTGCCGGTCCTCCAGTAGCGCTCCTGGCTGAGCAGGAACTCCCGGATCGCCTGGCGGGAGGCGACGCGCTCGCGCTGGGCGGACATCAGGCCGATCGAGATGTTGGCGGTGTCGTGCAGGAACTGGCCCTGCTCACGCGTCGGGGTGTCGACGAAGGTCTCCTGGACCGAGTAGCGCAGCGAGCGGTCCATCAGGTCCCACACGTCATCGAGGGTCGCGTCGGAGCTCTCGAAGCTGGCGGCGCCGTCCTCGTCGTACGCGGTGTGCACGACGGTGGCGGTCACGTCCTCGGCGGTGATCTCCTCCCCCGCGCCCGGGATCTCGAGGTAGCGGAAGCCCAGGTGGCCGACCGCCTGGTAGTCCTGCTCGCCCGCAGCCTGGGTGTAGGGGAAGGACATGTTGGTGCTCTGCGTCGAGAGACCGGTGGTCGAGACCCGGCCGGTGTCGGCGAGCTCGTAGCCGGCCCGGATCGGGACCTGTCGCCCGGCCACTCCGTCCTCGAAGTGCACGCCGGGTCGGGCCGGGATGATCGTGCCGAAGTCGGCGACCGGGGTGCCGTCGGCGGCTTCGAGGATGCGCTCGGGGTGGACGACGGTCTCCTCGAGCCGGGTCTGCTGGCCCTCCAAGTGGGTGAACGGCGCCACCGGGTGCGCGCCGACGACCACGGCACCGGACCACTGGGAGTCGTCGTAGCCCGGCGCTGTCCAGTCGCCGATCTGCTGGGCTGCCTGGCCGTCGAGGTGCTCGATCCACAGACCCTCACCGTTGCGGGTGCCGACGGTGACGTACGGGCCGCGGCGGACCTTCCAGGAGCCGTCAGTGACGATCGTGGTCGTCTCGCCGTCGGCGTAGGTCAGCTCGAGCTTCAGGAGTACGCCGGGGATGCCCGCGGCGCGACCCTGGCCACCGCTGAACCAGTGCAGCTTGACGCCGAGGGCGAGGGTCTCGCCGGGCGTGACCAGGTCGGTGACGTCCGCGGCCTGGTAGTAGCCCTCGCTCGGGTAGCCGAAGTTGCTCATCCGGTCGGCCTGCTCGCCGCCGAGATAGAGCTCGGCGGTGTGGCTGGCGGCCAGGTAGCTGCGGGCGCGGACGATCTTGCCGTCCGGGACCTCGACCTCGGTACGGGCCAGGGTCCACTCGTCGCGCTCCTGGGCGGGGTTGTCCGCAGTGCCCGGTGGTCTCCTGATCCAGCTCGCGCCGGCCCAGTCGCCGTCGCCGATCCCGGTCTCGAAGGCGGCCCTCGCCGACCACCGCGACGGGAGCCTGCCGCGGTCCCAGGTCATGACCCGCCAGGTGTAGCGGCTGCCGGACTCGAGGGTCTCGCCGGCGTAGTCCACGTAGGACTGCTGCGCGGAGGTGACCTTGCGGGAGTCCCAGACGATCTCGCCGGCGGCGTCGCGTACCTCGATCTTGTAGGCGCTCTGCACCTCGTTGGCGTCGCTGTCCTGGGGCAGCCAGCCGAACCGTGGGGTCAGATCGGTGTTGAGCGGGCGGGCGACGTCGTCGACGGTCAGGCCGCCGGGTGCGGCGGGCGCGGTGTTGGCGGACGCGGCACCGGTCGGTGTCACGGCCGCCGCGAGGCTGGTGACGACCAGGGCGCTGGTGACGATCGCGGCCAGGCGGAGCTTCATGGGGTCCTCCGAGCGAGTTGGTACGTTGCTGTGCCCGGTTCTGGGCACAGCCTTCAGGTTCAGCAGACGGCGCGAAGCCGCTCGACTTCCGGGCTCTCACCCGAGCTCGTGCTGATGACATGGCATCCGGAGGGCACGTCCTGGATCACCAGATAGGAGCCCTCACGCGTCGCGGGCACCGGCTGCCCGTCGAGGAACACCTGCTCCCCGGACGGCGCCGGCACGAGAACCTCGGCCCGAGAGTTGCCCGGAACGCTCACGCCGACGTCGATGCCGCGGTCGGTCGTGGCGTACGCCGCGCCGATGCGTCCGCGGAGGGTGGGCAGGGTGACGTGTGCCCACGGGACCCCGGCGGGCTGGGGCCGGACACGGAACTCCTCGTAGCCGGGCACCAGGGGCTCGATGCCGAACATGCCCTGGGGCACGTTGTAGGCCGGCGATGCCGCCCAGGGATGCGACCAGGTCATGTTGGGCTTCAGCGAGGTGTCCCAGGCCTCGGCGGTGGCACCGGCTCCCTTCGCGATCATGTTGAGCCAGCTGCGGAGCCCCGTGCTCGTCAGCAGCTGGTGCGCGACGTCTCCGCGGTCACCGTCGTAGAGGGCTTCGAGGACGAAGGCGGCACAGTAGACGCTGCAGGCCATGCCGCGGGTGCCGATGTAGTCCGCGGCGCGTTGCGCGACCTCGCCCTGGGCGAGCCCGAACGCCGTGGCGAAGACGCTGGCCTGGATCGCCCAGTGCTGGATCGGGGTGCCGTCGGCGTCGAGGCCGTCTCGGTAGGCACCCTTGGCCGGGTCCCACAACCGGTCGTTGGCCGCGTTCCGGAGGCGGTCGGCGATGGCGGTGTAGGTGGCCGCGTCGTCGTCATGGCCCAGCGCCGTCGCGATCTCCGCCATGTCGCGGAACGACCGGTGTCCGATCGCGTTGATGACGGTGTTGTAGGGACGGAAGACGTAGCCGTCGCGCTCGGATGCCGGCCAGTCGACGATGTCGCAGTCGGTGCACGAGTTGGAGCCGGTGGATCCGGTGTTCTTGCGGATGAGTCCCGTGGACGGCTCCACCCACTTGAGTGGCAGCTTCTCCTGCAGGGCGCTGTAGTTGCGAGCCAGGGCCTCGGTGTCGCCGGTCTGCTGCCAGGAGTCGTGGAAGGCCAAGATCGTGTACATCGGCCACTCGGTCGGCCACGTCCTGCGGGTGAGCAGGTACTCCAGGGAGTAGTTGCCCAGGGTCGGGTCGCTGGAGACGAAGAAGTTGGCCATCATCTGCAGGTAGCTGTCGGCCTCGTAGGCCCCGCGCTCGCGGCTCCAGGAGTCGACGTAGAGGTCGTGGTTGGTGGCCTCGATCGTGTTGCGCGACAGCGCCCACACGCGGTCGAGGTCGCCATCGGCGGAGCCGAAGATCGCCTCGTCGGTGTCGAAGGGATAGACCTGCGCCAGGGCCGGGAAGTCGGCGGCGCCCAGGCCGGAGGGAGCCCCGATGACCTCGGCGTAGCGGAAGACCCGCATCCCCCAGGTCTCCAGGTGCTGCTCACCGGCCCGCAGCGTCCACCTGTCCTGGTAGGTGTTGCCGGTCCGCATGGCGTACCGCACCGTCTGGGGCGCGGACAGCTCTTCGCCGAACCGGAGGTCGAGCACCTGTCCCGCGGTGCCGTCGATGTCCAGGGAGAGACCGCCGATCCACGTCCGGCCGTAGTCGATGAAGTAGTGGCCGGGCGCCTTCTCCACCACGCTGACCGGCGCCCTCAGCTGCTGCTCCACCTTCGCCGTGGGGGCCGCACGAAGGTCACCGAAGGCCGGACGTACCGCGGCGTCGCTCCAGCCGGAGTCGTCGAAGCCCGGCTCGGCGAAGCCGTCAGGCCAGTGGGCCGACTGCAGGTTCTCCTTCGGTGCCGAGAAGAACGAGGTCCCGATGCTGCCGGCGGAGGGGAAGACGAGGCCACCGGAGCGGCTCCGCCACTGCGGACCGCTCACGATCGCGTCACGGGTGCCGTCGGCGTACTCCACGACGAGCCGTCCGAGGAAGCGCCGGTCGCTGCTGGTCCAACCGAGCACCCCGATCGCGTTCTCGGCTCCCGGCCGCAGTGCGGCGGTCACGTCGAAGCCGTCGTATCGAGCCTCGCCGCGGATCGGCTGCGTCGGTCCGAGACCGACGAACTCGCCGTTGAGCCAGGCCTTGTAGACGTACTGCCGGCCCGGCGCGGTCGAGGATGCGGTCGCATAGAGCGTGGCGGTCGCGATCGGCTTGTCGGGCAGCGTGAACTCGTGCCGGAGGAAGGCCCAGTCCTGCGACTCGACTCCGTAGACGCAGTTGGCGTTCGTGCCGATCTCGAGCCAGCCGCCCACCGCGGCGCCGCAGGCGAAGTCACTGCCGGCGGAGAAGTCGTTGGCGTAGAGGACCTCGCCCGACGCGGAGGTGACGCTCAGGTCGTCCCACCGGTTGCGCTCGGAACCGCCGGTGCGGAAGCCGACCGAGCCGGCGGCGAAGTCGGTGAGGGTGCGGGTGTCGACGAGGGTGTCGTCGAGCCACGTGCGGATGGTGGTTCCCTCTGCCTGGATGCGCAGCCGGTAGGAGGTGTCCCGGACGAGGGGCTCGGGCAGCGGCACCGAGTCGAGCTGGGTGAAGGTCCCGCCCACGCGCTTATGGGGAGCGAAGGTGTTCACCCCGTCGCCGCGGAACTGCCACATGTAGTAGTTGCTGGCGTCCGCGGCCCGGAAGGCGATGGTGGCGTTCTGGGACGTGATCCGGAAGGTGGTGTCGATCGTGACGTCGCCCCAGGAGATCGTCCGGGCCGGGGCGAGCCAGATCGGCTGGGCCTCGCCCCACTCCTGACCGGGACCGGTGGTGAAGGTGGCGACGCTCGACCAGTCCGAGCGCTTTCCGCGCCCGTCCCACGTGCGGACCCGCCACCGGTAGGTCTGCTCGGGCTCGAGCGCCGGACCGTCGTAGGGCACGTTGGTGCTCGCCGAGGACGTGACGCGACCGGAGTCCCAGACGCCGGCGGCTCCGATGCCCTCGGTGATCCGGGCCACCTGTACGCGGTAGGCGCTCTGCTCGGCGAAGGGAACATGCCAGGCCAGCAGCGGCGAGCTGAGGTTCTCCACGTCGCGCGGCGAGGGCAGCTGCGAGACGGTCAGGTGGGTGGCCGCCGCGCCTTCGACGGCGACGGCCGGGACTGGTGCCGCGACGACGAGGACACTGATCACGATCGCGGCCAGGCGGAGCTTCATGGGGGGTCCTCCGGATCGGGATTGATACGTTTCAGAGCACTCCGAAGACTATGACCACCGTCACACGATCGGGAAGGGTCGTGGCCGGATCCGGTCACCGTCTGCCGGCGACCACCAGGACGTGGAGGGTGCGAGGGCCGTGGACGCCTTCGACGCGGTCGAGCTCGATGTCGCTGGTGGCCGACGGGCCGCTGATCCACGTCTGCGGACGGGCGGGGTCCAGGACGCCGATGGCATCGGGGACGTCGGGGACCACCTGGTCCTCGCGGACGACGCAGATGTGGGTGTCGGGGACCAGCGAGATGGCTCGGCGGCCCTGGTCGGCGGCGTGGTCGAGGACGATCGTGCCGGTCTCGGCGATGCCGACCCGGGCCTCGGTGACGACCGCTGCGATCCGGTCCAGCTCCGCGGCGGTGAGGGTGCCGTCGTCGACGATCGCGCCGGGGACCTGGACCGACAGCCCGGGCGGGACGACCACCCCGCCGGCTGGGAGCGCAGCGGCGATGCGGTCCTCGAGCTCCTCGGCTCCGCAGCGCTCGACCACGGCGCGGTAGTCGGCCACGCGTTCGGCGAAGAGGTCGACGACCGCCGGGGTCGCGACCGGCGCGAGGTCCCGAGTGGCGCCGGCCTCGGCGAGGTCGATCGTCGAGCCGGCCAGCGCCTCGCGGACCCTGGCGAGGATCTCGGTGCGTGCGTCAGTCATCGCTGCCATCTCCCGTTCGGCCGTTGTCGGTGCGGCCGCCATCCGTGCGCAGCCACCAGGCCCGGAAGCTCTCCCCCGGCGCGTCGGGCAGATCTCGCGCGCCGATCCAGGCGGCGGGTCCGAAGCGGCGCGCGAAGCGCATGCCGAGACCGGTGAAGCGCTCGACGGCAGCGAGGCGGCGCGAGCGCCCCAGGACGTACGCCGCACCCTTCATCGCCACGGCCTCGGGCTTGGGTACGCCACCTCGGTGGGCGTCGACCACCTGGGCGCGCTGGTCGACCAGGACGGAGGGGATGTCGATGCGTACCGGACAGACCTCGAAGCAGGCGCCGCACAGCGAGGAGGCGTAGGGCAGCGAGTCGGTCTGGTCGTCGTGGCCGACGCCCTTGAGCAGCGGGTTGAGGATGGCGCCGATGGGACCCGGGTAGACCGAGCCGTACGCATGGCCGCCGGTGCGCTCGTAGACCGGGCAGACGTTGAGGCACGCCGAGCAGCGGATGCAGCGCAGCGCCTGCCGACCGACCTCGTCGGCCAGGGCGCGGGTGCGGCCGTTGTCGAGGAGCACCACGTGCACCTCCTGCGGGCCGTCGCCGGGGGTGATCCCGCTCCACGTCGAGGTGTAGGGGTTCATCCGCTCGCCGGTCGAGGATCTCGGCAGGAGCCTGAGCATCGGGTCGAGGTCCTCCCAGCGGGAGACGACCTTCTCGATGCCGACGACGGAGACCAGCACGTCGGGCAGGGTCAGGCACATCCGGCCGTTGCCCTCCGACTCCACGACGACGAGGGTGCCGGTCTCGGCGACCGCGAAGTTGGCACCGGAGATCCCGACCTTCGCACGCAGGAACTTCTCGCGCAGGTGCTCCCGCGCGGCGGCGGCGAGGACAGCCGGCTCGTCGGTGAGGTCTACGGGTGCCGGACGGCCGGCGGCTCCCATCTTCGACCGGAAGATCTCGCGGATCTCGGCCCTGTTGCGGTGGATCGCCGGCACCAGGATGTGGCTCGGCAGGTCCTCGCCGAGCTGCACGATCAGCTCGGCCAGGTCGGTCTCCCAGGCCGCGATGCCCTCCTCGGCGAGCGCCTCGTTGAGCCCGATCTCCTGGGTCACCATCGACTTGACCTTCACGACCTCCTCGGCATGGTGCGCCTTGGCGATCGCAGCGACGATCGCGTTGGCCTCGGCGGCGTCGCGGGCCCAGTGGACGGTGGCGCCGTTGGCGGTGAGGGTCTCCTCGAGGCGTACGAGCTGGGTGTCGAGGTCGAGCAGCGCGCGCTCCTTGACCGCGGCACCGGCCAGGCGCAGCTCCTCCCAGTCCTCGACCTCGGCGACGACCTTCGCCCGCTTGGCGCGGATCGTGCCGGTCGCGTGGGCGAGATTATGGCGCAGCTGGGAGTCGGCGAGGGCCTCGCGCGCGGCCTCCGGGAAGGCCGGCATGCCGACGAACGTGCCGCTCATCGGGCCACTCCTTCTGCGGGGCTCGACTCGGTCGAGGCGAGGATCTCGGCGAGATGGACGGTACGTACGCCCGAACGCTGCCGGGAGAGCACGCCACCGATGTGGGTCAGGCAGGAGTTGTCGCCGGCGACCACGATCTCGGCGCCTGTCTCGCGGATGTGGCGGGCCTTGTCGGCGCCCATCGCGATCGAGGTGTCGGCGTTCTTGACCGCGAAGGTGCCGCCGAAGCCGCAGCACTGGTCGGCGCCGGGCAGGTCGACCAGCCTGATCCCCCGCACCGCCTCCAGCAGCCGTCGCGGCCGGTCCCCCACGCCCAGCATCCGCAGCGAGTGGCAGGTCGCGTGGTAGGTCACCCGGTGCGGGTAGTAGGCGCCCACGTCGGTCACGCCGAGCACGTCGACGAGGAACTCGGAGAGCTCATAGACCTTCGGGGCGACCTCCGCGACGGCTCGCTCGAGGCCGGGGTCGCCGGAGCGGCGGGCCACGATCGAGTGCTGGTGCCGGGCCGATCCCGCGCACGACCCGGACGGCGTCACGACGGCGTCGTAGCCGGCGAAGGCGTCCACGAACGTACGCACCACCGGGACCGCCTCGTCCAGGTAGCCGGTGTTGACCATCGGCTGTCCGCAGCAGGTCTGCGCCTGCGGGAAGTCGACCTCGACGCCGAGCCGGCGCAGGAGGCGTACGACGGCCTGACCTGTGCTCGGGTAGAGCGCGTCGTTGATGCACGTGACCATCAGCGCGACTCGCATCCGGCGGCCTCCTTCGTCTCTCTCATGTCCATCACATCAGTTCAGATGAGTCCGGTGCGTACGGCCCGCACGACCGCCTCCACACTCGTCCCCGCTCCCAGCGCATCCGCGGCCGCCCGGAGACGGCGCCGCACGGTGCGTTCGGAGATGCCCAGCGCCCGCGCGATCCGCTCGATCGTGTAGCCCCGAGCGAACAACGCCAGCACCTCCACCTCGCCCGATGGAAGGTCGGTCGTAGTGGAAGGTCGTACGCCGCCCGAGGCCGCCACGGTTCACTCCTGTCTCAGCATGACGCTGACCGTTGGATGGGCTCGCGACCGGGACACCGCGCTCATCCGGCCACCACCTTCTCGACGTAGGGCACCAGGCGCACCGGCCCGGCGAGCCCGTAGCTCTGCCTGCTCGCCACGCCGTAGACCGACGGGGTGACGGTGCGCAGCCGGTTGAGCAGCGTCGAGGCCACCTCGATCTCGATCGTGTTGGAGCCGGGGACCAGGGCATGGCCCAGGTCGACCACCGGGTCCATCGGGTCGCACGGTGCCAGCAGCTCACCGTTGACGCGCACCCGGAAGGTGTCGTTGACCTCGCCGAGCTCGAGGTAGGCGCCGTCCTCCGCGGTCCAGTCGGTGCCGAGGTCGATGCTCGTGCGGTAGCGGCCGACGCCGGAGGCGTCCTCCAGGCCGGCGACCTTCGACCAGGACTGTGGCGCCGCGAGGTCGCTGGTCACGACCTCCTTCGTCGTCGCGAGGTCCTGGGGGTCGGCCGGGTTCGCCGGCTTCCAGTCCTCCAGCGCGAGGGCCCAGGACTGTGGCGTCACCGGCTCGCGCACCCGGTCGACGGCGACCTTCACCGTCCGGCCGTCGGCCTTGGTGAGCTCGAAGGTGCCGGCGGTCGTCGTGCGCAGCGCGACGTTGGCGCCCCGCGCCACCACGGCCTGGCCAGCGGTGGCGACGGGGAGAACAGAGCGGGCGACGCCCGCGCCCGGAGCCGCGAGAGCGACCACGGTGGACTGGCCGGGAACGAGGTCGACCCGCACCCGGACCCGGTCGCCGACACGCTCGTAGGCGGCGATCCGGGTGACCTCACCGGTCCACGCGTCCAGCAGCCACGGCACGGCGGCGCGGTCGGTGGCGGTCAGCCAGACGTCCTGCTGCACCGGGTTGAGGCGCCGGTTCTCGGCGTGCCGGGCGTTGGCGAGGTAGTAGAGGTCGACCTTGCCGGTGACGCGCCGGACGTGCATCGCGGTGGAGTCGGCGTGCTCCACGTCGCGTACGACACCGAGTGCGGCCAGCGCGTTGCCGACCTCGGCCTCGGGGACGGTGCGGGTGGTCGGCAGCGCGCCGACCTGGGCCATCAGCGAGCGCACCTCGGCGGTCGCCGCCTCACTGTCGCGACCGGCGACGGTGACCTGCGACCAGTCACCGATGAGCACGATCGGCAGGCCCTTGCGGCCGAGTGCGAGCAGCCGCTTCGCGCCGTCGATCTCCATCGTGAACGCGTTGCTGCGCAGGTTGTCGGGGCCGACGACGACAGCCTTGAAAGCGGGGCCGTCCGGCGCCAGGCGGCCGTTCGCGACGTCGACGCCGTCGAGCGCGAGCAGCGAGGCGCTGACGAAGGAGTGCGACCAGCCGAGCTTGGTGCCGTTGTTGGTGATCCACTGCGGGCCGATGCCGGTCGAGGCCCAGCCCTTGTGGCGCCAGAACGCGACGTCGTACTTCGGGGTGCCGGTCTGCAGCACCAGCTGGGTGCGGGCGAGGTAGGCGGCGATGCCGGGGATGTGCTGCCACTGCGGGGTGCGTGGTCCCCAGGCCTCGCCGAAGCCGATCGCGCCGTTGTAGTAGGGCGAGAAGGCCGCGAAGCCCGGCCAGGTGACGTCGGGCGCCTTCGCGTAGGGGAAGCCGTGGATCATCAGCTGGTTCACGCCGGCGACGAAGATGCTGTTGATCGTGAACAGCGCCTGGTTCTGGGCGGTCGGGCTGGTGCTGTTGGCGCCCCAGGTCGTGTTGTACGCCGCGCCGTTGTAGCAGATCGCCTCGCAGGAGAGGACCGTGTGGCCGGCGAGGTCGCGGCCGGCGGCCATCACCCGGTAGTCGTCCAGGTTCTTGAAGCCCAGGGACTCGGTCTCCGGTACGTCGACCACGGCCGAGTGCTGCATGGTGTCGGTCTCGAGGCCGTAGGGCTGGATCCGGATGCCCATGCCGAGCGTCTTCGCGAACTCCTGCATCGGGCGCAGGTGATGGTCGCGGTAGAGGTCGGAGAGCACGATGTTGTAGTCGTCGCGGATCTCGTTGGTGCGCAGGTTGTCGGCGGTGGCGGGGTCGGTGGCCGCGATCGAGAACTGGTACTTCTCGTCCTTCTCCAGCACGAACGGCAGCCACGGCCGCAGGTCGTAGCCGTGCTTCGCCTCGAACTCGTCGAGGAGGTCGCGGGTCCAGATCGTCGCCTCGGTCTCGATCTCGAGGGAGTCCTCGAAGAGGTAGCCGCCCGCGGCCCGCAGCAGCGTACGCAGCTCGCCGTCGAGCACCCTGTCCTGCCACAGGTCGATGACCTTCTGGGCGCCGCGGCGGTTGAAGTGGTCGACCACGTAGGCACGCGGGGAGGTGTGCGGGCCGGCCTCGGGCTCCTGGCCCGAGCCCCGCTGCCAGGTCGCCAGCACGACCCAGGTGGCGCCGGCCGGGTCGGCCGGCGCGGTCCAGGTGAGGTGCTCGCCCTCGACGCTTGCGCTGAGGTCGAGGTAGGAGGCCGGGTCGAGGATCGTGCTGGTGATGTTGTTGTTGCGGTCGCGTACGTAGCCGGTGACGCGGTGCGCCTGCACGGTCACCAGCTCCGCGCGGGTCACCGACGACGCCGGCTCCACGACGGGCTCGGGAAGTGCCGCGTCGTAGGACGACCCGGCACTGACGACCGCCTGACCGTGCACGAGCTCGGTGCAGGCGGCGTCGTCGTCGGGGGTGATCGTCGGAACGGCGGCCGGCCACGAGGGGCCGACGGTCAGGTCCACGCGTACGTCACGCTTCGCCGCCTGCGCGAGCGCAGCCTTGACGCCGGCCACCCACGGTGCGGTCCCCCACCCGTGCGTCGCGACGTCGATGTCGATGTTGCGGGCACGCAGGCTGTGGGTGACGTCGGCGACCTCGAGCACGCCGAACCCGGCGTCGGCGACCTGGTCGACCTCCCGCGCGATCTCGACCGGGTCGACGAGGCCGTGCGGCCACCACCAGCGGAAGCCCGCGGCGGTGGTGGTCCCCGGCTTGCGGAACGCCTTGACGAAGGCGTCCGGGAGCCCGGAGGTGGCGGTCGCGGTCGTCGCCCCGGCGGGGGTCGCGGCTGCGGTCGCGGTGACGCCGGCGGCAGCGGTGCCGAGGGTGGCGGCCGCGGTGCCGAAGAGCGCGCGGCGGCTGAGCCGGGCGTTGGAGAGGAAGTCGGTCATGGGGGTGCCTTCGGGGAGCAGGGTCAGGAGATGCGGGCCTCTGCGGCGGCCCAGTCGAGGCCGTCGCGCGGCTCGAAGCGGCGTACGTCGTAGGAGCGGCGGACCAGGTCCCGCATCGCGGGGAGGTCGGGCAGGTCGGCCCCGAGGGACCTGCCCTGGACCAGGACGTTTCCGAGTGCGGCCGCCTCGACCGGGCCGGCGAGAACCGGCAGGCCGCAGGCGTCCGCGGTGAGCTGGCAGAGCAGCTCGTTCTGCGAGCCGCCGCCGACGACGTGGACGACCTCGGGCGAGGTGCCCGCGAGGGCGGCCGCGGTGCGGACGTGACGTCGGTAGGCGACAGCGAGGCTGTCGAGGATGCAGCGGGTGATCGCTGCCGGCGAGTGTGGGATCGCCTCGTCGGACTCGGCGGCCAGCGCGGCGATCCGCTCCGGCATCGGGTCGGCCGGCGTGCTCGGGAAGAGCAGTCGCGGGTCGTTGATGTCGACGACCGTACGCAGCGGCTCGAGCTCCGCCGCGGCAGCGAGCAGCGAGCCCAGCTCCGCGCCCTGGTAGCGCCGCTCGCTCCACGAGCGCAGCGACTCCGACAGGACCCACAGGCCCATCACGTTCTTGAGGAAGCGGATGGTCCCGTCGACGCCGACCTCGTTGGTGAAGTCGGCGAGCCGGGCCTCCTCGGTCAGCACCGGCTGGCCGAGCTCGAGGCCGACCAGCGACCAGGTGCCCGAGGAGATGTAGGCGAACTCCCCGTCGCTGCCGGTGTCAGCGGGGACGCCGACGACCGCCGAGGCGGTGTCATGGGAGCCCACCGCGACCACGGGTACGTCGGTGGTGGCACCCAGCTCGTCAGCGACCTCGGGCAGCAGCGTGCCGAGGAGAGAGCCCGGGTCCCGAAGGGGCGGGAGGACCCCATCGGGAATCCCGAGCTCTCGGCACAGGTCGACCGCCCAGGCGCCCTGACGGACGTCGTAGAGCTGGGTGGTCGAGGCGTTGGTGCGCTCGGCGCCGATCGCACCGGTGAGCCAGTAGCCGAGCAGGTCCGGTAGCAGCAGCATCGTCTCGGCGTTGTCGAGGGCGGTGGTGCCGCGCGCCGCGACGAGCTGGTAGATCGTGTTGAACGGGAGCTGCTGGATGCCCGTGGTGCCGTAGAGGGTCGCCGCGCCGATCTGGGCGACGACCTTCTCGGCGATCCCCTCGACGCGGGCGTCGCGGTGGCTGAAGACCTGACCGACGAGCTGGCCGTCGTGGTCCAGCAGCCCGTGGTCGATGGCCCAGGAGTCGATGCCGATGCCGTGCAGCGGCCCGGTCCGGGCCACCTCGCGGATGCCGGCGAGCACCTCGCGATGGATACCGAGCACGTCCCAGAAGAGCGATCCGCGGACACGTACCGCGCCGTTGGGGAAGCGGTGCAGCTCGTCGAGCTCGACCCGGTCGCCACCGATCCGGCCGGACATGACCCGGCCGGAGGTGGCGCCCAGGTCGACCGCCGCGACCCTGAGGTGTTTGCTCATCGCAAGAAGGCGGCCGCGACGCCGGCGTCGACGGGGACGTGCAGACCGGTGGTGTGGGTCAGGTCGGGGCCGCAGAGCACGAAGACGGCGTTGGCGATGTTCTCGGGGAGCACCTCGCGCTTGAGCAGGGTGCGCTGGGCGTAGAACTTGCCGAGCTCCTCCTCCTTGACCCCGTAGACCTCGGCGCGCTTGGCGCCCCAGCCGCCGGCGAAGATGCCGGAGCCCTGGACCACGCCGTCGGGGTTGATGCCGTTGACCTTGATGCCGTGCTCGCCGAGCTCGGCGGCCAGGAGGCGTACCTGGTGGGCCTGGTCGGCCTTCGCGGCACCGTAGGCGACGTTGTTCGGTCCGGCGAAGAGCGAGTTCTTCGAGGAGATGTAGACGATGTCGCCGCCCATCTCCTGCTCGATCAGCACCTTGGCCGCAGCCTTGGAGACCAGGAAAGAGCCCTTGGCCATCACGTCGTGCTGGAGGTCCCAGTCGCGCTCGGTGGTCTCCAGCAGCGACTTCGACAGCGACAGGCCGGCGTTGTTGACGACCAGGTCGACACCGCCGAAGGCGAGCACCGCGGCGTCGAACATCGCCTGCACGGCGGCCTCGTCGGAGACGTCGGCGGCGAGACCGACAGCCACATCGCTGTTGCCGATCTCTTCCGCCGCAGCCTGGGCCTTGGCGAGATCGAGGTCGGCGATCACGACGCAGGCACCCTCGGCGGCGAGCCGCTTCGCGGTGGCCTTGCCGATGCCGGAGGCGGCGCCGGTGACCAGCGCGACCCGGGTCGCCAGGGGCTTGGGGGCGGGCATCCGCTGGAGCTTGGCCTCCTCGAGCGCCCAGTACTCGATGCGGAACTTCTCCGACTCGTCGATCGGGGCGTACGTCGAGAGCCCCTCGGCACCGCGCATCACGTTGATCGCGTTGACGTAGAACTCCCCCGCGACTCTTGCCGTCTGCTTGTTCTTTCCGAAGGAGAACATCCCGACGCCGGGGACCAGGACGATGAGCGGGTCCTTGCCGCGGATGGCGGGGCTGTCGGCGTCGGCGTGGCGGTCGTAGTAGCCCTGGTAGTCCTCGCGGTAGCTGACCGCGAGCTCCTTGAGCCGGGCGATGCTGTCCTCGACGGAGGCCGTGGCCGGGAGGTCGAGGACCAGCGGCTTGACCTTCGTACGCAGGAAGTGGTCGGGGCACGAGGTGCCGAGCTCGGTCAGGCGCGGGTGAGCCTCGCGAGCCAGGAAGTCGAGGACCACCTCGGAGTCGGTGAAGTGGCCGACCATCGGCTGGTCCGCCGACGCGATGCCGCGGATCGTGGGGGCGAGCGCAGCCGCCTTCGTACGCCGCTCGGCCTCGTCCAGCGGGCCGTAGCCCTCGAGCGCGGGACCGAACGGCTCGGCCTTGCTGTGCTCGTCGATGTAGGCGGCGGCCGTGTCGATGATCCACAGCGAGTTCTTCTCGGCCTCCTCGCTGGTGTCGCCCCAGGCGGTGATGCCGTGGCCACCGAGGATGCAGCCGACCGCCTGCGGGTTCTTCGCCTTGATCTCGGCGATGTCGAGGCCGAGCTGGAAGCCGGGGCGGCGCCACGGCACCCAGACGACCTGGTCGCCGAAGATCGTGGTGGTCAGCGCCTCGCCGTCGGCGGCCGTCGCGATCGCGATGCCGGAGTCGGGGTGGAGGTGGTCGACGTGGGCGGCATCGACGAGGCCGTGCATCGCCGTGTCGATCGAGGGAGCCGCGCCACCCTTGCCGTGCAGGCAGTAGTCGAAGGCGGCGACCATCTCGTCCTCGCGCTCGACGCCCGGGTAGACGTCGACGAGCGCGCGCATCCGGTCGAGCCGGAGCACGGCGAGGCCGCTCTCCTTCAGGGTGCCCAGGTCACCGCCGGAACCCTTCACCCAGAGCAACTCGACGTCCTGGCCGGTGACCGGGTCGGTCGCGGTGCCCTTGGCGGAGGTGTTGCCGCCGGCGTAGTTGGTGTTCTTCGGGTCGGCGCCGAGGCGGTTCGAGCGCGCGATCAGGTCTTCTGCAGTGGTCATGAGTCTTTCAGTTCCATCCAGCCTGGGTGCCGCCGATTCGGGCGGCTTCGATCTGTTCCTGGTAGCCGCTGGCCAGGTAGGCGCGCATCGGGTTCGCGGGCAGGCCGCGGTCCTCACGCCACCCGCCGAGGTCGGCACGTACGTCGGTGTAAAAGGCGTCCATGAAGATCTCGTTGGCCAGGAGTACGTCGCCGTCCTCCTGCGCCGCGGCGAGAGCGTCGGTGTCGAGGAGGAGCGCCCGTGCGGACATCTCCTGGACGTTGAGCACGGACCGGATCTGGCCCGGGATTTTCTTCTCGATGTTGTGGCACTGGTCGAGCATGAAGGCGACCCCGCCCTCGGCCACGGGCTTGAACCCACCGCCGCGGACCACCTCGACGAGGATCCGGAAGAGCTGGAACGGGTCGGCCGCACCGACGATCAGGTCGTCGTCGGCGTAGAAGCGGCTGTTGAAGTCGAAGGAGCCGAGCTTCCCCAGCCGCAGCAGCTGCATCACGATGAACTCGATGTTGGTGCCGGGCGCGTGATGGCCGGTGTCGAGGCACACGACGGCCCGGTCGCCGAGGGCGCTGACCTGGGCGAACGAGGTGCCCCAGTCGGGGACGTCGGTGTGGTAGAACGCCGGCTCGAAGAACTTGTACTCGAGCACCAGGCGCTGCTCCTCACCGAGGCGCTCGTAGATGGTCGCGAGCGACTCGGCGAGCCGGTCCTGGCGGCCGCGCATGTCGGCCTGGCCGGGATAGTTGGAGCCCTCGGCGAGCCAGATCTTCAGGTCGCGCGAGCCGGTCGCGTGCATCACCTCGATGCACTCGAAGTGGTGGTCGATCGCCTTCTGCCGGATCTTCGCGTCGGTGTGGGTGAGCGCACCGAGCTTGTAGTCGTCGTCCTGGAAGGTGTTGGAGTTGATCGTGCCGAGCGCGATCCCCTGGTCCTCGGCGTACGAGCGTAGGGCCGCGTAGTCATCGACCTTGTCCCACGGGATGTGCAGCGCGACGCTCGGCGCCAGGCCGGTGAAGCGGTGAACGGTGGCCGCGTCGGCGACCTTCTCCTCGGGGGTGCGCGGGGTGCCCGGGGTGCCGAAGACCTTGAACCGGGTCCCCGAGTTTCCGTAGGCCCACGAGGGGACCTCGATCTCAAGGGCGGCCAGGTCGCCCGAGATCTGGTCGAACGTCGTCATCGGAGAGCCTCTCTGTGTGCGTTGAAAGGTTTCAAAGCGCGCATCCGACGTTAGTGGCGCACGTCACTTGCGTCAAGAGGAGGACGGCTTTCGTTGCGTTTCAGTTCCGCGCCGACCGTCGCCGAGTCGGCCCGTCCTGACCGCAACCGTCACCGAGTCGGCCCGTCCTGACCGCAACCGTCACCGAGTCGGCCCGTCCTGACCGCAACCGTCACCGAGTCGGCCCGTCCTGACCGCAACCGTCGCCGAGACGGCCCGTCCTGACCGCAACCGTCACCGAGTCGGCGCGTTAGAACGCGCCGACTCGGCGAGGGATTCAGGCGCGACCGAGCTGGTCCTCGAGATGGAAGACCTCTTCGAGGCGGAGGAAGCCCTCGTCGGGCGCGACACCGTCGAGGTCCTCGAAGAACTCCGCCATCTCCGCCTGCCAGCGGGCGTTGACCTCGGTGGCCGCCATGCCCGCCTGAGCAGCCTCGATGGAGGGGGTCTCGACGTAGCCGATGAGCAGGCCGTCGGGGCGCAGGAACAGCGAGTAGTTGTGCCAGCCGGTCTCCGCGAGCGCCTGGAGCATGTCGGGCCAGACGGCGGCATGGCGCCGCTTGTACTCCTCGATGCGCTCGGGCTTGACCTGCAGCTGGAAGCAGACGCGCTCCATGACGACCTCCGATGAAACGATTTAGGCACGGACGCTAATGAGCATGTCCGACATCGGTCAATCCCGGTAGCGTCCTTCCTCGTCACCAGCGCCGCCCACGGCCTATGCTGCGATTGAACGTTTCAGGAAGGAGCCCAGGTGGCGATCACACCAGGTGCGGGTACACCGCGCAGCGCCTCGGTCAAGGATGTCGCGGCCACCGCAGGCGTCTCCCTCGGCACGGTGTCCAACGTGCTCAACCGCCCCGACCGGGTCAGCCGGACGACCCGCGAGCGGGTCGAGCGCGCGATGGCCGACCTCGGCTTCGTACGCAACGAGTCGGCGCGCTCGCTGCGCACCGGCAGCACCCAGTCGCTGGCCTACGTCATGCTCGACGCCGGCAACCCGTTCTTCACCGACGTCGCCCGCGGCATCGAGCTGGCCGCCGAGGCGGCCGGGCTCTCGCTCTTCCTGTGCAACAGCGACGGCCGCTCGGCCCGCGAGGGCGCCCACCTGGCCCACCTGCAGCAGCAGCGGGTCCAGGGCATCCTGATCACCCCGGTCGACCCCGACGACCCGCAGCTCGACCAGCTGATCGAGCGGGGCACCCCGGTCGTCATCGTCGACCGCACCCGGGCCGGGTCGTCGTTCTGCTCCGTCGCCGTCGATGACGTCCTGGGCGGCCGGCTGGCCGTCGAGCACCTCATCGACGCCGGCCACAAGCGGGTGGCGTACGTCGGTGGGCCGGAGTCGATCGGACAGGTCCGCGACCGCGGCGAGGGCGCCCGGCAGGCCTGGGCCGAGGCCGGGCTGCCGCCGGAGGACCTGGTCGTGCTCACCTGCGACGCTCCCACCGTCGCCTCCGGCCGTGCCGCCGGCGAGCGGCTCGTCGGACTGCCCGCCCGGCGCCGCCCCACCGCCGCGTTCTGCGCCAACGACCTGCTCGCGCTCGGGCTCCTCCAGCAGACGATCTCCAGCGGCCGGACCGTGCCCGGCGACCTCGCGATCGTCGGCT
Organism: Nocardioides sp. NPDC127514; assembly: GCF_040302125.1. Classification (NCBI taxonomy): domain Bacteria; kingdom Bacillati; phylum Actinomycetota; class Actinomycetes; order Propionibacteriales; family Nocardioidaceae; genus Nocardioides; species Nocardioides sp. NPDC127514. The sequence goes on from NZ_JBEORF010000015.1 coordinate 72,945, forward strand.
ACGACGACATCGAGTTCGCCGCCGCCGCTGCCGTACCGCTCTCCTCCGTGCGCCAGCCCCGCCAGGACCTCGGCCGCCGCGCCGCCGAGCTCCTCCTCGACGAGGTCGGCAACCCCGACCACCAGCACGAGCAGGTCGTCTTCACGCCGGAGCTCGTCGCCCGCGCCTCCACCCTCGGACGCCCCTGACCGCCGAGCCGACCGGAGCACGAGCGGGCGTACGTCTTCGTCGGATGCCTTAGGCTCCAGGATCGGAAGCCGAAGGAGAGTCAGTTGGCCGGAGAACGCGCAGCGACGCTGAGCGATGTCGCCCGCGAGGCAGGGGTCTCGCTGGCCACCGCGTCGCGCGCGTTGAACGGGAGCGACCGGGTGGTGCGCCCTGAACTGCAGGAGCGGGTCCTGGCCGCGGCGAGCAAGCTCGGCTACACGCCCAACGCCAACGCCCAGGCCATGGCGCGCGGCTCGACCGAGACGGTCGGGCTCCTGGTGAAGGACATCTCCGACCCCTACTTCTCCACCATCGCCGGCGGCCTGGCCGACGAGGCCGAGAAGCACGGCCTGCTGGTGATGTTGTGCAACACCGGCGGCCAGCCCGAGCGCGAGCAGAAGTTCCTGGCCGCGCTGCGGCGCCAGCGCAGCCGGGCGATCGTGCTGGCGGGAAGCGACACGGCCGACGTACGCCACACCAGCGAGGTCGCGGACCTGCTGACCTCCTACCTGGACGGCGGCGGCCGGGCGGCCGCGATCAGCCAGCCGCGCCTGCCTGTCGACACCGTCGTGATCGACAACCACGGCGGCGCCAAGGCACTGGCCGAGCGGCTGGTCGGCCTCGGCTACCGCCGCGCCGCGGTGCTCACCGGCCCCGAGAACCTGCTGGTCTCGGCCGAGCGTCACGCCGGCTTCGCGGAAGGATGGCGGGAGGCGACCGGCTCGGAGCCGGCGTGCGTCTCCGACGAGTTCAGCCGGGACGGCGGACGCCGGGCGATGACCCGGCTGCTCGAGGACGGCCCGAAGGTGGACTGCGTCTTCGCGGTCAACGACCTGATGGCGGTCGGCGCCCTCGCCGCCTGCCGGCAGGCCGGCGTCGAGGTGGGCCCCGATCTGGCCGTCGCCGGCTTCGACGACATCGCCACGCTGCGCGACGTGACACCCGGGCTGACCACCGTACGTCTCCCGCTGGCCGACATCGGCAGGCTCGCGCTCGAGCTCGTCCTCGGCAAGCCGTCAGCGGAGCTTCGCAAGCGGTCCGTCCACGGCGAGGTCGTGGTGCGGGAGAGCACTCCCCCGCGTACCTGACACCCCCCGACTCGGCGCAACTGTCCCGAGAACCGGCGCCGAGTCGGCACTACGACATGGAACAGACGCGCCGACTCGGCGCTCGTGGCTGAGACAGACGCGCCGACTCGGCCGGGTTGAACACCGGCTCGGCGGAACACCCTCTTGCGACGGCCATCACATTTGCCATACCGTATCGGAAAGCGCTTTCCCCCATCGCTTTCCCGCGATTCCAGCAGACGAGGAACCCTCACATGGCCACACGACGGCTCGGCATCATCATGAACGGCGTCACCGGACGCATGGGCTACCGCCAGCACCTGGTGCGCAGCATCCTGGCGATCCAGGAGCAGGGTGGTGTCGAGCTCTCCGACGGCACCCGGATCCTGCCCGACCCGATCCTGGTGGGACGCAATGCCGAGAAGCTCCAGGACATCGCCAAGGAGCATGGCCTGGACCGTTGGACCACCGACCTCGACGAGGCCCTCGCCGACGCCGAGGACACGGTCTACTTCGACTCCCAGCTGACCAACGTCCGCGAGGTCGCCATCACCAAGGCGGTCGCGGCCGGCAAGCACGTCTACACCGAGAAGCCGATCGCCGACGACGTGGAGGGCTCGCTGCGCCTGGCGCGCCTGGCGGCCGACGCCGGGGTGAAGAGCGGCGTCGTCCACGACAAGCTCTACCTCCCCGGCCTCCTCAAGCTGAAGCGGCTCGTCGACTCCGGCTTCTTCGGCCGCATCCTCAGCGTGCGCGGCGAGTTCGGCTACTGGGTCTTCGAAGGCGACCTGCAGCCCGCTCAGCGGCCGAGCTGGAACTACCGCAAGGAGGACGGCGGCGGCATCACCACCGACATGTTCCCCCACTGGAACTACGTCCTGGAGAACCTCTTCGGCAAGGTCGAGGCCGTCACCGCCAGGGTCGTCACCCACATCCCCGAGCGCTGGGACGAGAAGGGCGCGCGCTACGAAGCCACCGCCGACGACTCCGCCTACGGCATCTTCGAGCTCGAGGGTGGGATCGTCGCGCAGATCAACTCCTCGTGGGCCACCCGGGTCAACCGCGGCGAGCTGGTCGAGTTCCACGTCGACGGCACCCACGGCTCCGCCGTCGCCGGCCTGCACCACTGCGTCGCTCAGGACCGCAACCTGACCCCGAAGCCGGTCTGGAACCCCGACCTGGTCGAGAGCATCCGGTTCCGCGAGCAGTGGTCCGAGGTGCCCGACAACCAGCCCTTCGACAACGGCTTCAAGGCTCAGTGGGAGCAGTTCATCCGCTACGTCGAGGGCGACGGCGAGCACCCGTACGACTTCATGGCGGGGGTCCGCGGCGTCAGGCTCGCCGAGGCCGGGCTCACCTCGTCCGCCGAGGGCCGCCGGATCGAGCTCGGAGAGATCCAGCTGTGACCTCCGTACGCCTCCCGCTGCCCGACGGCGGCACCGAGCTCTACACGCTCGCGGCCCCCACGGAGTGGACGAAGCCGAGTGCGCCGTTCACCTCCCGCACCGCGTACGCCGCCGCCCACGTCGTCCCCCGCACGCTGGCCGAGAACGTCCCCGGCGCCCCCGCGGACATCGACTGGGACCGCACTCTCGCCTACCGGCACGAGCTGTGGTCCTACGGACTCGGCGTCGCCGAGGCGATGGACACCGCGCAGCGCGGCATGGGGGTCGACTGGACGGCCGCGGCCGAGCTGATCCGCCGCTCCGCCGCCGAGGCGGCCACTGTCGGTGGGTCGATCGCCTGCGGCGCCGGCACCGACCAGCTCTCCCTGTCCGCTGTCCCCGAAGGCAGACAAGGCCTGGCCACCGTCATCGACGCCTACCGCGAGCAGATGAAGGTCGTCGCCGACACCGGCGCGACCACGATCGTGATGGCCTCGCGCGCGCTCGCCCGGGTCGCTCGCAGCGCCGAGGACTATGCCGAGGTCTACGCGACCCTCCTCGACGAGGCCGAGAGCCCGGTGATCCTGCACTGGCTGGGCGACATGTTCGACCCCGCGCTGGCGGGCTACTGGGGCTCGTCCTCGGTCGAGGAGGCGACCGAGACCTTCCTCGACGTGATCCGGGCCCGCCCCGGCAAGGTCGACGGGGTCAAGGTCTCGCTCCTCGACGCCGAGCACGAGGTCGGGCTGCGCCGGGCGCTGCCCGGCGGCGTACGGCTCTACACGGGGGACGACTTCAACTACCCCGAGCTGATCGTCGGCGAGGGGACCGAGGAGGGCGAGTTCTCGCACGCGCTGCTCGGCATCTTCGCCGCGATCTACCCGGCCGCCTCGGCCGCACTGCAGGCGCTCGACGAGGGTGATCCCGAGACGGCCAGGCAGCTGCTGGAGAGCACCCAGGCGCTCGGCCGCAAGATCTTCGAGGCGCCGACCTACTACTACAAGACCGGGATCGCGTTCCTCTCCTGGCTCAACGGCCACCAGCCTGGCTTCTCGATGGCCGGCGGCCTGCACACCGGTCGCTCGGTGCCCCATCTCGCCGAGGTGTTCCGGCTCGCGGACGCGGCCGGCCTGCTGACCAGACCCGACCTCGCGGCCGCACGCATGCGCGCCTTCCTCACCGTGCAAGGAGTCGACCAGTGACCGACGGCATCACCGGGCTGGAACGCCTCTCACTCAACACCAAGACCACCAACTCCTGGACCCTTGCCCAGGCCGTCGACGGAGCCGCCCGCGCCGGCATCCCCGCCCTGGGGCTGTGGCGCGACCGCGTGCACGAGGCCGGGCTGGAGAAGGCCGCCAAGCTCGTCCGCGATGCCGGGCTGCGCGTCTCCTCGCTCTGCCGCGGCGGCTTCCTGACGGCATCCGACGAGGCCGGGATCGCCAGCGCGCTCGAGGACAACAAGCGGGCGATCGACGAGGCCGCGACGCTCGGCACCGACGCGCTCGTGATGGTCGTCGGCGGCCTACCCGCGGGCGACGTGGACCTGGCCGGCGCCCGGGAGCGGGTCGCCGAGCGGCTCGCCGAGCTGGCACCGTACGCAGGTGACCACGGGGTGAAGCTCGTCCTGGAGGCGCTGCACCCGATGTACGTCGCCGACCGCGCGGTCCTCTCGACCCTCGGCCAGGCACTCGATCTGGCCGCGCCGCACCCGGTCGACGCGGTCGCGGTCGTCGTGGACACCTTCCACGTCTTCTGGGACCCGGACATCGCGGCCCAGATCGAGCGGGCCGGAGCGGAGGGCCGGATCGCGGCGTACCAGGTCTGCGACTTCAACCTGCCGATCCCCGCCGACGCGCTGCTGGCGCGCGGGATGATGGGCGACGGGGTCATCGACTTCGCGTCGATCACCCGGATGGTCGCCGCGACCGGCTACACCGGTGACGTCGAGGTCGAGATCTTCAACGAGGCGGTCTGGGCCGGCGACCCCGACGACGTGCTCGCCACCATGGCGCAGCGCTACCGCGACCTCGTCCTCCCCCACCTGTGATGCCGGCTCGTCGGGTCGTCATCGCCTGCGACAAGTTCAAGGGCTCGCTGACCGCACGCGAGGTCGACGAGGCGGTGGCCGCCGGGATCCTTGCGGCGAACCCCGGGACAGAGGTACGCATCGTGCCGATCGCCGACGGCGGCGACGGCACCGTGGCGGCGCTGGACGGGGCTGGTTTCGACCTGGTGCCGGTCGAGGTCGCCGGCCCGACGCTCGAGCCGGTGGCGGCGCACTACGCGGTTCGCGGTGACCTGGCGGTCGTGGAGCTCGCCGACACCTGTGGGCTGCTGCGGCTGCCCGGCGGCCGGCTCGCTCCGCTGACCTCGTCCTCCCGCGGTCTCGGTGAGGCGGTGCTCGCTGCCGTCGACGGTGGTGCCCGCACGGTCGTTCTCGGCCTCGGCGGGAGCGCCAGCAACGACGGCGGGGCGGGGATGCTGCGTGCCCTCGGCGCACGGTTGCTGGACGCATCCGGGGCCGAGGTCCCGGAGGGCGGTGGATCGCTCGGCAGCCTCGCCGCGATCGATCTCTCCGGCCTCGACTCTCGTCTCCAGGAGACCGAGATCGTGGTCGCCTGCGACGTCGACAATCCGCTGCTCGGTCCCCGCGGTGCGGTCGCCACCTTCTCCGCCCAGAAGGGCGCCGGTCCCGCGGACCAGGAGCTGCTCGAGGCAGCCCTGGCGACGTACGCAGCCACGGTCGCCGAGACCACCGGACGCGATCGCGCCGAGATCGTCGAAGCGCCCGGCGCCGGAGCGGCCGGCGGCGTCGGGTTCGCCGCTCTCGCGGTGCTCGGCGGGCGGGTCGAGCGCGGTGTCGAGCTGCTGCTCGGCCTCGTCGGCTTCCACGAGGCCCTCGACGGCGCCGACCTGGTCGTCACCGGCGAGGGCTCCTTCGACCATCAGACCCTGTCCGGCAAGGCACCGACGGGTGTGCTCCAGGCTGCCCGCGAGGCGAACATCCGCGCCGTCGTCGTCTGCGGCCGCACCACCCTCTCCCCCATCGAGGCGGAGCAGGCGGGGGCCGCCCAGGTCCGCGCGCTCACCGACCTCGAGCCCGACCCCGAGCGCTGCATGACGAACGCCGCCGAGCTGCTCTCACAGCTCGGCGGCGAACTCGGGTAACACGTCGTTCGTAGCTCTATCCGGTCGTTCCGATAGGGCGAGTAGTGCTACGAACAGCGTGTTACACGGGGTTGGACGTCAGAAATCGAAGTCGTCGATGTTCGACTCGTCGAAGACCGTCGGCTCACCCAGGACGACTACGCCGTCGGCGCCGACGGTGTACTCACCCAGGTCACCGGCCTCGAAGGTGTCGCCCTCCTTGCCCTCGATGTCACCCGAGGCGAGCGCGTCGGCGGTGTACGCGGCCAGGTAGCCGAGCTGCTCGGGGTCCCACAGCGCGAAGGACTTCACGGTGCCGTCCTTGATGTACTCGCGCATCTGGTTCGGGGTGCCGAGACCGGTCAGCGCGACCTTGCCCTTGTACTCCGAGTCGGACAGGTAGCGGGCGGCCGCGGCGATGCCGACCGTGGTCGGGCTGATGATGCCCTTGAGGTTGGGGTGGGACTGCAGCAGGCCGGCGGTCTTGTCGAAGGACGTCTGGTCGTCGTCGTTGCCGTAGACGGTGTCGACGAGCTTGATGTCGGGGTGGCTCGCGGCCAGCTCCTCCTCCATCAGCTTGATCCACTCGTTCTGGTTCGTGGCGTTGGCCGCCGCCGAGAGGATCGCGATCTCACCCTTGCCGCCGATCTGCTCGGCGATCAGGTCGACCTGGCTCTTGGCGATGCCGGCGGCGTCGGCCTGGCTGACGAAGACGTCGCGGAACTGCGGCTCGGTGTCGGAGTCCATCGTGACGACCTTGGTGCCGGCGTTGCGGGCCTCGTCGAGGGCGTCACCGATGGCGGTCGGGTCGTTGGCCGAGACGACGAGCGCGCCGGCGCGCTGCTGGGTCGCGGTGTTGATGAAGCTGACCTGGGAGTCGGGGGTCGACTCGGTCGGGCCCACCTGCTCCCACTTCGTACCGATCTCGTCGGCGGCCTTCTTGCCACCCGTGTCGGAGGCGTCGAAGTAGGGGTTGCCGAGGTTCTTCGGGATGAAGGTGATGCTGCTGGTGTCGCCGCCACCCTCCCCATCGCTGCCGCTGTCGCTCCCGCCGCCGCAGGCGGACAGGGCGAGGCCGAGGGCCGCAACGATGGCGACGGCACTGCCTGCGCGTCGGAACTTGCTGGTCATGTCTCTCACTCCGATTTCTTTGAGGATGGTTCGTCCGAGCTGTGTTGCCGGCGATAGGTGCCGACGATGCGACCGGTCCAACCGAGGACGCTGGCCGCGATGACCGCTGCGATGAGAAGTACGCCGGTGATGATCTGGATGATGTTGGCGCTGAGTCCGTCCAGGCGCAGCGCGCTGCCGATCGTCCCGATCAGGACGACGCCGGCGATGACCCCGGGGATGGCCCCGCGGCCGCCGAAGATCGAGACGCCGCCGAGCAGCACCGCGGCCACGACCTGGAGCTCCAGCCCGGTGGCGTTGTCACCACGTGCACTGCCGTAGCGCAGCGTGAAGTAGATGCCCGCCAGCCCCGAGACCAGCCCGCTGAGCGTGAACAGGATCAGCTTCGTACGGTCGACGTTGACGCCGGAGAATCGCGCCGCGTCCTTGCTGAGCCCGGCCGCGAAGATGCCGCGCCCGAAGGGCGTGAAGTGCAGGATCACGGCGAAGATCAGGATCAGGACGACCAGCGGGATCGTCATCAGCGGGATCTGGGAGTCGCCGATCCGGGCCTGGACGGCGTCGCCCCAGGAGTCGGGCCAGTCGGTGATCGCGGTGGTGCCGAGCGCGCCGACCGCGATGCCGCGGAAGAGCGCCATGGTGCCGATCGTGACGGCCAGTGACGGCAGCCCGAAGCGGGTGACGAGCACCCCGTTGAGGGCTCCCGCGACCGCGCAGGCGAGCAGGGCGATCACCATCGCGGCGACCATCGGGAGGCCCTCACGGTGCAGCACCCCGAACAGCACGCTGGAGAGCCCGACGACGCTTGCGACCGACAGGTCGATCTCGCCGGTGATGATGATCAGCGTCATCGGCAGCGCGATCAACAGGATCGGCGTGATGTCGAGGACCAGGAAGTAGACCGTGATCGGGTCGGAGAAGTTGAGGATCGCGATGGAGGCGTACAGCCACACGACCACGAGCAGGGCGATGATCGCCGAGTCCCGGGTCATCAGGGTGCGCTGCCACCACGGCTTGGCGTGCGCTGCGTACGTCCTCGGCGCTGCCTTCTCGGAGAGCAACGTCATGAGTCTTCCCTCTCTGCGAGGAGCTTGTCGTGCTGACGGCGGGCGAAGTAGCGGTCCAGGACGATCGCGCCGATGATCAGCGCGCCGACGACGGCCTGCTGCCAGAAGTCGGGGATGCCGAGGATCGGGAGCGCCCGGTTGATGGTGACGAGGAGGTACGCCCCCAGGGCTGCCCCGAGCACCGTGCCGCTGCCGCCGAAGATGGCCACGCCACCCACGACCGCGGCGCCGACGGCCTCGAGCTCGATGCCCTGGCCGACGCCGGAGCTGATGGTGCCGTAGCGGGAGACGTACAGGATCCCGGCCAGGCCGGCGAGCGCGCCCGAGGTGGCGAACGCCTGCAGGACCCGGCGCTTGTCACGCAGCCCGTAGAGGGTGGCGGCGTCGGGGTCGGAGCCGATCGCGTAGAACTCGCGGCCGACACGCGTGGAGCGCATCAGGTAGATCGCGACGGCCAGCAGCGCGAACGAGATCCAGGCGAGGTTGGGGATGAACAGGAACGATCCGGTGCCGAAGTCGAGCAGCCCGGGCGGGATGTCGGAGGCGTTGATCCGGTCGCTGCCGGCCCACTCGAGCATGATCCCGCGGTAGACGTAGAGCGTGCCGAGGGTGATGACCAGCGCCGGCACCTTGGCGAAGGCGACCAGTGCCCCGTTGATCAGGCCGAGCACGGCGCCCGCGGCGACCGCGATCAGGACGACCAGGATCACCGGGAGCCCGGTGTCGAGGAAGAGCCGCCCGGCCAGGTAGGCCGTGAGCCCGAGGGTCGAGCCGACGCTGAGGTCGACGTTGCGGGTGACGATCACCATCGCCTGGCCGATCGCCAGGCACACCAGGATCGCTGGGGTCAGGGTGAGGTCGCGCCAGCCGTCCGTGCTGAACAGGAAGTTGGGGTTCACCGCCGTGGTCACCACGAGCAGCAGGATGAAGGCGACGGCGATGCCGGTCTCGCGCTGCTTGAGGAGCCAGGTCAGCCGGCCGGCTGCTCGGTGGCGTGGCTGCGGCGCGGCCGGGGCGGGCGCGTCGAGCGTGGTGGTCATGATGCCTCGCTGACGTTCAGGGTGGTGGAGTGGTGAGCCGTCGCCGCGCGCATGACGGCCTCGGGGGTCGCCTCCGCGCGGCTCAGCTCGGCCGTCTGGTGACCCTCGCTGAGGACGATCACGCGGTCGGCCATACCGAGCACCTCGGGGAGCTCGGAGGAGATCATCAGGATCCCGAGACCGTCCTGCGCGAGGGTCGAGAGCAGGCGGTGGACCTCGGACTTGGTGCCGACGTCGATGCCTCGGGTGGGCTCGTCGATGATCAGCACCTTGGGCCGGGTCGAGAGCCACTTGGCCAGGACGACCTTCTGCTGGTTGCCGCCCGAGAGCGTGCCGGCCAGGGTGTCGAGCGTCGCGGCCTTGACCTCGAGCCGGGCGGCCCAGTCGGCGGCCGAGCGGTTCTCGATGCCGGTGCTGATCAGCCCGGTGCGGGCGAGCCGGCCGCTCGTCGGGAGGGTGATGTTGCGCGAGATCGGCGCGTCCAGGACGAGACCGTGCTGGCGGCGGTCCTCGGGGACGAAGGCCAGCCCCATCTCGATCGCTCGCCTCGGGTCGCCCGGCGGGACCGGCTTGCCCTCAAGGGTGACCTCGCCGCTCTCGTAGGGGTCAACGCCGAAGATCGCCTGCGCGACCTCGCTGCGCCCGGCTCCGACGAGGCCGGCCAGGCCGACGATCTCGCCCTCTCGGACGGTGAGGCTGATGTCCTGGAACAGCCCGGTGCTGGTGAGGCCCTTGACCTCGAGCAGGGGCTTGCCGACGGTGGCCTCGAGCTTCGGGTAGAGGTCGGAGACCTCGCGCCCGACGAGCCGCTGGACGATCTCGTCCTCGGTGACCGCCGAGATGGGGTCGGTGGAGATGTAGGCGCCGTCGCGCATCACCGTGATCGTGTCGCAGAGCGCGAACACCTCGTCGAAGCGGTGCGAGATGAAGACCACGGCGCAGCCCTGGTCGCGCAGCGTGCGCGCCACGCTCATCAGCCGCTCGACCTCGTTGCCCGACAGGGCGGCGGTCGGCTCGTCCATGATCAGGACCTTGGCGTCGAGCGAGAGCGCCTTGGCGATCTCGATCAGCTGCTGGTCGGCGATCGAGAGGCCCTCGGTCGGACGGTCGGGCTCGATCGGGACTCCGAGCCTGGCGAAGAGCTCGACGACCTCGGTGCGCATCGCGGCGCGGTCGATCTTGCCCCAGCGGTTGGTCGGCTGGCGTCCCATGAAGATGTTCTCGGTGACCGAGAGGTCGGGAAAGAGGGTCGGCTCCTGGTAGATGACCGCGACCCCGGCCTGCTTGGCGTCGGCGGTGTTGCGGAAGTCGACCTGCTCCCCGGAGAGCAGGTAGTCGCCGGCGTCGCGGCGGTAGAGCCCGGCGACGATCTTGACCAGGGTCGACTTCCCGGCACCGTTCTCCCCCACGAGCGCGTGGATGGATCCGGCCTCGACCCGGAGGCTTCCGGACCGGAGGGCGCGTACGGGGCCGAAGGACTTGGCCACGTCCCGCAGCTCCAGTGCGGCGGGTGTGTCCGGCATGGGCAGCTCCTCGAATTGAAAGGTTTCAAGCCTGGTTTACGCTAGTGATGGCAATCACATACGTCAACACTCTGAGGCCGCTAATTTGAGCGAGATCCGGACTTTGTCATCAGACCGCGTCGACGCCCGCCCGCATCCAGGCGGGAATCCAGCCGCGTCAGACGGCGTTCAGAGCCCCATGCACGCACTCTGGGTATGGGCACATCCGCACGCGTCATCACTCAACGGACGGCTGCGCGAGGTCGGCGTGAACGCGCTCGGCGCGGCCGGGTGGAGCGTCGACGAGATCGACCTCTATCGAGAAGGTTTCAATCCACTTCTGGTGGAGCTGGGCGAGGCCGACGTACGCCGCCACCAGGACCGGCTGCGGGAGGCCGATCTGCTGGTCGTGCAGTTCCCGCTGTGGTGGTATTCGATGCCGGCCATCCTCAAGGGCTGGATCGACCGGGTCTTCGAGTCAGGGTTCGCCTTCGACGTACCGGACCCGGAGACCGGCAAGCCGCTCAAGTACGGCAAGGGCGGCCTCGTCGGCAAGCGCGCACTGACGATCGTCACCGCCGGCGACCGGGCCGCGAGCCTCGGCGCACGCGGGATCAGCGGCCACATCGAGGACGTCCTGTGGCCGCTGCTGCACGGCACGTTCTGGTACACCGGGATGGATCCGCTGCGCCCGCACCTGATCACCGACACCGACACCATCGACGCCGAGCTCATGGCTCGTATCGAAGCCGACCTGAGCGTACGTCTCGAGGGCGTGATGACGGAGCCGCGACTCGACTACCGGCCGATGGCCGACGAGCACTACGACCACACGATCAGGCTCCACGACTCGGTCGCCCCCGGGGAGGACGGGCTGAGCGCCCATCGCGAGGGCTGAGTTCGTGCGCATGAAAGGCGCGGATTATTCAGCGGCGCGAATACCCTAGGTGGGTATAGGTTCCCGCCATGACCGCACACACCGACAGCACGCCCACCCCGTGGCGCACGAGCATCGCCGCCATCCCGGTGCTGGTCGGGGTCGCCAGCGGAATCGCGATGACACAGGGCGGCGTCTCGGCCGAGTCCTCCGCGATCCCTGCCGGGATCGCGACCTTGGCCTACCTCGCCGCCGGCGCGCTCGGCTCGCGGTGGACGGCCTGGGCCGCGGTCGCCGCCGGCACGGCGCTCGTGGTCCTCGGCGAGCTGCTCGGAGCCACCTGGTGGCACCTGATCGCCGCAGCAGGCACAGTCCTGGTGGTGGTGGGTGTCGCCCGCCGACAGCGGGCGACGGCCCTGGAGGCCGGTGGCATGGTCGGCTACTTCGGGATCGCCGTCGCGGCCCTCCTCCTCAGCCCCGCACTGGGCCTCGGCCTGGCCGCCCTGACGCTGATCGCGCACGCCGCATGGGACGCCTACCACCTCGCCAGGGACCGGGTCGTCCCCCGATCCCTGGCGCTGTGGTGCATCGGCCTCGACGTCACCGTGGGCATCGTCTGCCTGTGGTTCGCCCTCACCGGCCTCGGCTGATCACCTCACAGCTGGGAGTCGTAGACGCGTACGTAGTCCACGACCATGCTCTGCGGGAACTGGGTCGTGCCGTCGGGGTTGCCTGGCCAGTTGCCGCCGACGGCGACGTTGAGGATGAAGAAGAACGGCTGGTCGAAGACCCAGGGGTTGGCGCCGGTGTTGGCCGTGGTGAAGGTCTGGTAGGCCACCCCGTCGACGGACCAGGTGATCGAGCCGGGCCGCCAGTCGATGGCGAAGGTGTGGAAGGTGTCGGCGAAGGACCAGCCCTGCGGGTGCATGTACTGACCGGTGATGCCGTTGCCGCCGGAGTATCCCGGACCGTGCAGGGTGCCGTGGACCAGGTGGGGTTCGTAGCCGACGTTCTCCATGATGTCGATCTCGCCGGCGTTCGGCCACGGCGTGTTCGGGAACTGCCCGCCCAGCATCCAGAAAGCCGGCCAGATCCCCTGGCCGCGCGGGATCTGGATCCGAGCCTCCAGGCGGCCGAACTTCGGCTGGACCTTGCCCTTGGTGGTGAGCCGCGCCGAGGTGTAGCCGCTCCCGCTCTGCCGGGCCGTGATGACCAGGTTGCCGTTGCCGTCGAGGGCTGAGTTGTCGCGGGAGTCGGTGTAGGTCTGGAGCTCGTTGTTGCCCCAGCCCCCGCCTCCGGTCTCGAAGTTCCAGTTGGCGCCGTTCGGGGCGCTGCCGACAGGCCCGTCGAACTCGTCGGACCAGGTCAGGGCTGCCGCCTCGACCTCTCCGGTGCGGGTGGCTGGGCCACCGGTATCGGGGCCGGGCACAGCGGCCGGCGCGGCCAGCGGGGCGACCAGGACGAGAGCCAGAGCGGCAGTCGCCGTGAGTGTGGTGCGGATGGTGCGGATCCTCGAGCTACGCATCGAACGCTCCTTCATGGGGTTAACTGTAAGGCGACCTTACTGTTATTTGCCGTCCTGCGGAACGGAAACGCCGGGCGACGTCCGGTCACCGCGAGATACCGCTCGATGCGCTCTAATGGGTCCCCGGAGCGGGGCCATCGGGGGCCCTGCAGGTGAGGTGATCGCATTGGCACGGGATCCATACAGGCCACGGACGCCGATCATCGGCATGACGATGGTGTTCCTCGCGTTGGCGATCGTCGGGGTGACGGCGTACCTGCATCTCGGCTGGTGGTCGCTGATCGGCTACGCCGTGGCAGCGGTCGTCGCCGTGGTCGGTGGATGGCTCCTGTTCAAGGACGTACCCGAGCCGCCGCACTCCGGACCGGGAGCGGGCCGATGACAGACACCGAAGACCAGACCAGCGGCCAGGTCAGCGGCCTGACCGACGAGGACGAGGGCTACCACAAGAGCCTCAGCCCACGGCAGCTGCAGATGATCGCGATCGGCGGCGCCATCGGCACCGGCCTGTTCCTGGGAGCCGGCGGCCGCCTCCACGAGGCCGGGCCGGGCCTGTTCCTCGTCTACGCCTTCTGCGGCGTGTTCGTCTTCCTCATCCTGCGCGCGCTCGGCGAGCTCGTGCTGCACCGACCCTCGTCGGGATCGTTCGTCTCCTACGCCCGGGAGTTCCTGGGTGAGCCGGCCGCGTTCGCCGCCGGCTGGATGTACTTCCTGAACTGGGCGATGACCTCCATCGTCGACGTCACGGCGATCGCGACGTACATGCACTTCTGGGGCACGTTCGAGGTCGTCCCGCAATGGGTGATCGCGCTCGTCGCGCTCGCGGTCGTGCTCTCGATGAACCTGATCTCGGTCAAGCTCTTCGGCGAGCTGGAGTTCTGGGCGGCGCTCATCAAGGTGGTCGCGCTGCTGGGCTTCCTCGTGCTCGGGATGATCGTGCTCGCCGGCGGTGAGGAGCTCAACGGCCAAGAGACCGGGATCGGCATGGTCATCGACAACGGCGGGCTGTTCCCGGTCGGTGTCCTCCCGCTCGTCATCGTCATCTCCGGCGTCGTCTTCGCGTACGCAGCGGTCGAGCTCGTCGGGACCGCCGCCGGCGAGACCGCCGAGCCGGCCAAGATCATGCCCCGGGCGATCAACTCCGTCATCGCCCGGATCGCGGTGTTCTACGTGGGCTCGCTGGTGCTGCTCGCGCTGCTGCTGCCCTACACGACCTACCGGGCGGACGAGAGTCCGTTCGTGACGTTCTTCGACCAGCTCGGGATCGCGAACTCCGGCACCATCATGAACCTCGTGGTGCTGACCGCGGCGCTCTCGTCGCTCAACGCCGGCCTCTACTCGACCGGGCGCATCCTGCGGTCCATGGCGATGAGCGGGAGCGCGCCGGGCTTCACCGCGCGGATGTCGAGGAACGGGGTTCCGTTCGGAGGGATCCTGCTCACCGGCTGCATCACGCTCCTCGGCGTCGGCCTCAACGCGATCGTGCCGGGGCAGGCGTTCGAGATCGTGCTGAACATGTCGGCGCTCGGCATCATCGCCTCCTGGGCGACCATCGTGATCTGCCAGATCCAGCTCTACCGGCGCTGGAAGAAGGGCCTGATGTACCGGCCCGACTTCCGGCTGTGGGGATCACCGTGGACCGGCTACGCCACGCTCGTGTTCCTTGCGACCGTGCTGGTCCTGATGGGCTTCGACTACCCGATCGGCACCTGGACGGTCGCGACCCTGGTCGTCATCATCCCGGCGCTGATGATCGGCTGGCGGCTCGTCCGCGACCGCGTCCAGCAGATCGCCCTCGAACGCGAGGGCTACACCGGCGCGATCCCGATCAGGGCGGAGCGTCCGCTCTCCGACGAAGACGGACCGAAGAGCTGAACCTGGTCAGGCGACCGGCCCCTCGCCGAGGGTCACGGTCGCGGTGTGGGCCTCCCCGGCGGCATCGGTCCAGCTGACCGGGATCTCGTCGCCGGGCTCGTGGTCGCCGAGCACCGAGGTGATGTCGTCGATGCTGGCCACGGCGGTCCCGTCGACGGAGGTGATCGTGCTGCCCTCGGTGACCCCGGCTGCCTCGGCGGCGCCGCCCTCGACCACGCCGACGACCAGCGTCGACCTGGTCGTGTCCACCTGCACCCCGAGCGCGGCGGCCGAGCCGCCGATCTCGACGTCGCCCGACTCCTCCCCGGCCAGGATCTGGGCGGCGATGTCGAGCACGGTGTCGATCGGGATGGCGTAGCCGGAGATCTCGGCCGAGCCCGAGGTCGCGGCGACGTTCATCCCGATGACCTCGCCGTCCTCATCGAGCAGCGCGCCGCCGGAGTCGCCGGAGACGACGTCGGCGTCGGTCTGGATCAGGTCGCTGAGCTCGGCGGTGGTGCCGTCCTCGTTGTTGACGGTGATCGCGGTGCTCGGGTCGGTGACCGTACCGTCGGCGGCCGAGAGCGAGCCCTGGCCCTCGGCGTTGCCGACGGCGGTGACCTCCTCGCCCTGCGTCGCGGCATCCTGGTCGGTCGCGACCGTCGAGAGCCCCGAGGCGTCCTCGAGCTGCAGCACCGCGACGTCATGGACGTCGTCGTAGCCGAGGACCGTCGCTGCGTACGTCTCCCCCGTGCTCGGGTCCGTCACGGTGATCGAGGTGGCGCCCTCGACGACGTGGTGGTTGGTCACCACGATCCCGTCGCCGGTGATCGTGAGCCCGGTGCCCGCGCCCTGTCCGGTGCCGTAGCCGACCGTGGTGTTGATCAGCACGACGCCGGTCGACTCGGCCTCGGTCGCGGGCTCCGAGTCGACGGTCGCGGTCGAGGTGCCGAGGCTCTGCCGGTAGGGGTCCACGATCCCGCCGCCATAGGCCCCGCCGTAGCTCTCGACGGAGCCGCCGTAGCCGTACCCGTAGCCGGGACCGGACTCGGCTGCGTACGTCTTGGTGGCGCTGACCGCGGCCACCGCGAGGGCCGGGGTGGCGACCGGGATCGCGACGAGCGGGATCGCCGCGACGGCGAGGAGAGAGTGACGGATACGGCGGGAGCGGGACATCGGGTCCTCCTTGAGGCAGTTGATGCCTCAAGATTCCGCCCGCCCGCTATGGACTTCCTGTGAGTACGTCACGGAATGGCTGGGAATGCCAGGACACCCGATCGGGGGCGACGCCCTCGGCCCTCGCCTCCGTGCTACTCGTTCAGGTCTGCTCAACCCACCGCCCGACACCATCTGCGTGCGCCAGCAGATGGGCGCTTCCGACCTGAGGTGGGGGTGAGCGTGACGCGCCGGTGAGCAGCGGATGGCGTCTGAGAAGGTGTCGAGGCCTTCAAGATCGGTGGCGACCAAGCAAACGTTCACCGGAAGGCCTCGACGTTGTCCGAGCCTCCGGCGTGCGGTGCTGCACGCTGCCACCACGATTCGCCCTACTGCGCCCGCTGCGACCTGTTGGTCTGGCTCGACGGCCTCCACGTTCTCGCCGTCATGCACGATGAGAAACGCCAACGACTCCGTGTGGTGGTCGAGTCCCCACCGGCTCCGATGGGGCTGCTCCTCGCGCGGCGTGATCGCCCACAGCCACGGCCGGCGCGAGGTCACGTTGATCGACGCGCCCTGCTTCGGGTGCCCCTCATGGCGGACCGCCTCTGACCAGCCGTGTCGCGGCTGGTCAGAGACAGGATCACATCCGCCCGGCTCCGTCTCGGATGGCCTCGCGGATCCGGGTGTAGGTGCCGCAGCGGCAGACGTTGCGGATCCCGTCGAGATCGGCGTCGGTGATGGTGCGGCCCTCGGCACGCACCTTCTTCACCAGCGCCACCGCGGCCATGATCTGGCCCGGTTGGCAGTAGCCGCACTGGGCGACGTCATGGTCAAGCCAAGACTCCTGCATCGGGTGCAGACCGTTCGGCCCGCGGTCTGACTCGGGCACCTCACCCGGGAGACCCTCGATCGTGGTGACCTCGTCGTCGGCGCTGAGGGCACCGACCGGCACCGCGCACGGGTTGAACGCCTTGCCGTTGAGATGTGACGTACAGGCCTTGCACACGTTGATCCCGCATCCGTACTTCGGCCCCTTGACGCCGAGCAGGTCACGCAGGACCCACAGCACACGTACGTCGTCCTCGACGTCGACGCTGATCTTCTCGCCGTTGACGACGAATGTCTGTTCAGGCATGTCAGGGCTCCTCAGTAGGTCCACCGGAGGCCGTCAGTCGGAGACTGCGGCACGGGCGGGATGAACGACTTCGGCTCGAAGAAGATCGGATCGTTGTGGTTGATCGGGAACTCCGTCGGCATTTTCCCGGTGGCCCGGGCGTAGGCACAGGCGGCCGCGGCGGCCGCAGTAGCGACACCGGCCTCGCCGACACCGCCGATGATCTTGCTCTCCCCCGGCAAGATGACCACCTCGACCTGGGGCGGCGTGTTCCACTGCCGCGTGTAGGCGTAGTTGTCCCAGCTGGCCTCCAGGAAGTGGCCGTTGCGGAGATGCACGCTGCTGGAGAGCGTCATCGCGATGCCGTCGTTGATGCAGCCCTGCATCTGCGCCTCGACGCTGCGGGGGTTCACCACCTGGCCGATCTCGATGACCATCGTCGCCCGGGTGACCCGGGGCCCGGCGTACGCATCGCGCACCTTCCGATTGACGGTCTCGGGGCGACAGTCGATCTCCATGACGCAGGCGCTCACGCCCTTGTACTCGTAGTGCACCGCGATGCCTTGGGCCGTGCCCGGAGCCATCGGCTTCCCCCACTCGGCCACCTCCGCGGCCTTGTCGAGCACCGCCCGGATCCGCTCGTTCCGCAGGAACTCCTTGCGGAAGTCGTACGGGTCCTTCCGCATCGCCTTGGCGAGCTGGTCGACCACCAGCTCGCTGGCCGTGCGTACGTCCGGGGAGTAGACGTTGCGCATGGCGCCGGTGTTGAACCGCGTATCGGTCTCGTTCATCGTCTGCGCGAGGACTCCGAAGTCGTAGGGGATCCCCGAGGTGAGCGCGAAGATCAGCTGGGAATAGCCGAGGTTGCTCAGTCCCTCCGGCAGGTCCGCACCCAGGGAGGTGACGATCTCACCGAAGCCGTGGCGCCAGTCCGTCTCGACGCTGGTATGCGACTGCTGGAAGGCCAGCACCTCGTTGCCGACGTACGACGCGCGCACCCGTGACGTGCACAGTGGATGGAGTCGCCCGGCGCGAGGCTCGTCCGCGCGATGCCACATCAACCGGACCGGCACGCCCATGGCCTTGGACGCGTGAGCGGCATCCAAGGCAGCGTCCCAGAAGAGCCGGTGGCCGAAGGAGCCGCCGCCCTCGACGACGTTGACCTTGAGCTTGGTGGGGTCGATGCCGACTTCGAGGGCAATGCGCTGCTGGGAGACGATCGGGTTCTTCAGGGCCGCCCAGATCTCCCCGCCGTCCGCACTGACGTCGGCGACGGCGCTGATCGGATCCAGCGGTGCGTTGCTGCGGAAGTAGAAGGTGAAGTCAGCCGCGACCGTCTTGGACAGCGGGTTGTTGGGCAGCGAGGGCATCGGCAGCTCGGCCGCCTTGACCCCGGAGAGGATGTCCTCGTCCGACTCGCCGGCGACCGGGCCGTCCTTCCAGGCCACGTCCATCTTCTGGATCGCGTCGATGCACTGGCCGAACGTCTTCGCCCGCACCGCGATCCCGGTCGGGATCTTGGCGACATGGGTGACCCCAGGCATCTCGAGGATCTCCGCCCTGTTGCGCAGTTCCACCGGAGTGCCGTTCATCGTGGGGGCACGGCACACCATGGTCGGCATCGCGCCCTTGTGGTCGTAGTCCATCGCGAACTTCTTGGTGCCCGTCACCGCGGCGAGCGCGTCCACCCGGTTGCGCGGCTTCCCGATGAGGGTGAACTCGCTGGCGTCCTTGAGGGTGACCTCGACCTCCTTGGTGGTCCCGGCGGCAGCACGCTTGGAGAGCTCGGCGTACGTCGCGGTCGCACCGTTGGCGGCGGTGACGACGCCGTCCTTGGACGTGAGCTCGTCGACGGTCCCGCCCAAGAGAGCGGCTGCTGCCTCGAGCAGGGCACCCTTCGCGATCGCGGCCGCCACGCGTACCGGCGTGAACATCGCGTGGATCGTGTTGGAGCCACCGGTGATCTGGTTCCAGATCAGCTCTTGGCGAGCCGGCGCCAAGGTGACCGTGACCCTTTCCAGCGGCAGGTCGAGCTCCTCGGCGATGATCATCGCGATCCCGGTCGTGATGCCTTGGCCGTTCTCGGAGCGAGGCAGCTCGAAGCTGGCCGTACCGTCCTCGTTGATCACGACCGTGATCAGGTTGGCCGTCGGACGCGCGGCGTCGGTGAGCGCGTCGGAGAGGTCGTAGGTGTCGAAGACCTGCGGCAGGCTCGGCACCTTCGCATCGGCGGGCTCGGCGAGCATGCCGAGATCGGCGGCCGCCATCACGGTGGCGCCACCGATCAGGTAGCCGATGAACCTGCGCCGCCCCATCGGGTACGGCCCGGTCGACGTCTGCGCGCCGATACTTTCGTGAATTTCTGTCATGCGGAGCACCTCCGATTTCGAGGCTCCGGACGCTGCGCCCAGAGGTTCTGCTCCCTCCCCTGACGGGACATCGTGGCATCGGTCACAGACGGCCACTACCCACCTTGGGGGGTGATCGGCTCCGAATGAAAGTGCTCCGGATGGGGTACCTCTGGGCATGCCAGAATGCACCCCACAGCAGGTCGGCGGTAGCCCGTCATCAGTCGCGGGCCCGCAACGCGTCGGCGCCGAGCTGAGCGATCGGGTCCAGCCGGGTGACCTCCCGGGTGGCCAGGTCGACCATCACCGCGGTGTCCGCGGGCACCGGCGTCCAGCCCGGCTGATCCAGACCGCTGGAGACGATCTCGAGGCCGTAGCCGGTCCGGCGGTAGTCCATCGCGAAGTACTCCGTCGTGTGTCGCGGCGGGATGTCGCCCTCGTCGTCGAAGAGCTCGCGCAGCGCGCGCAGGGGCGAGTCGGCACGCGAGTTGATGTGGATCGCGAACATGTGGGTCCGGGTGAGCATCAGCGCGTTCAGGCTGCATCGCGGGAACTTCTGGACCAGCGTGGCCAGTGCTTGGGTGACGCCCTCCGCCTCGTCCCCGTACTTCTCGACGTTCTGGTGCACGAAGTGGAAGTAGCGCTCGCTGTCGGTGTCACCGCGCAGCCGCCCACGCGACTCCGGGGTCAGCAGCGCCTCGAGGTCGGCGATCGGCGAGATGTGGCCGTTGTGCGCGAACGCGGCGCCGTCATTCAGGAACGGGTGGGTGTTCTCCGGACGTACGTCGAGACCACCCGTCGCCCAGCGAAGATGCACGAACCCGGCATGGGAGAGCGGGGCCTCGACGAGTCGGCGATAGGTGTCGTCGATGTCCGCCGAACTCGGCGAGCTCGTCGTGCAGGTGCCCTCGGGCGTGTGCCAGGACATCCCCCAGCCGTCGGAGTGCACGGACGTGAGCGAGGTGAACGCGGCCAGCCCCTCCTCCCCGAGAAGGTCGGCTACGGCACACGGGGACTCGGTCACATATCCGAACAGGCGACACATCGTCGAGTTGCTCCTTCCAGAGGCAGGTGTGAGCAGTGAAGAGCCACTATTCGAGCAGTACCCATCACCAGGTCAGGACAGTCGGCGTCGAGGAGGAGCTGCTCCTCGTCGACGCCGAGACCGGCGCGCCGCGATCGGTGGCCAGCGAGGTGCTGCGGGTGGCACGCCGGCACGGCGACACCGAGGTCGCGGCCGGCGAGGCCGGCGGCTCGGTGGGGCCTGAGCTGCAGGAGCAGCAGGTCGAGACCGACACGCCGGCGGAGGAGTACCTCGGGATCCTCGAGCAGGACCTGAGGCGGTGGCGCGACAAGGCGCGGGCGGCCGCGAGCGAGGCGGGCGCGCTGATCCTGGCCAGCGGCACGACCCCGCTGCCGGTGTGGCCCCAGACCTTCGACGACGAGCGCTACGCGGCGATGGCGGAGCGGTTCGGGCTGACCGCCAGCGAGCAGCTCACCTGCGGCTGCCATGTGCATGTCTCGGTCGAGTCCGACGACGAGGCCGTGGGAGCGCTCGACCGAATCCGCGCCTGGCTGCCGGTGCTGCTCGCGGTGAGCGCCAACTCACCCTTCTGGCAGGGCGGCGACTCGGGATACGCGAGCTACCGGTCTCAGGTGATGACCCGGTGGCCGACGAATGGTCCGACCGAGATCTTCGGCAGCGGCCAGGCGTACGTCGACCACCTGCGCCTGCTCGTCGACACAGGCGTGCCGCTCGACGAGGGGATGGCGTACTTCGACGCCCGCCCGTCCCGCAACTATCCGACGCTCGAGATCCGGGTCGCCGACGTCTGCCTCGACCCCCGCGACGCCGTGCTCGTCGCCGCGCTGGCGCGGGCGCTGGTCGAGACCGGAGCCCGGGAGTGGGCCGAGGGCCGGCCGCCCGACCCGGTGCCGGTGGCCGTGCTCCGGCTCGCCATGTGGCAGGCGGGACGGCACGGCATCACCGGCGATCTGATCGACCCGCGTTGTCACCGGCCGAGGCCGGCTCGTGAGGTGGTGGAGCTCCTGCTCGAGCACATCGGCCCGGCGTTGCGTGACACCGGAGACCTCGCGCGCGCCGAGAAGGGGATCGGCCGGATCTTCACCGGCGGCACGGGTTCCACGACTCAGCGCCGGATCCACGACGAGGAGGGTCGTCTGGACCGAGCAGTGGTCCGGCTGGCCGAGCTCACCTGAGTTTCCCATCCCTGAACTGGAGGCACCTGCATGATCCGCTTCGGTCATCTCGACATCGACTTCGACGACCGCGTGCTCACGCCGCGTACCTGGACCGTCCGTCAGTCCGAGTGGGCGGCCAAGCTGGCCGCGGAGCTGCCGGACGGGCCGATCCTCGAGCTGTGCTCCGGCGCCGGCCAGATCGGCCTGCTCGCCGCCGCCCTGACCGGCCGCGGTCTGGTGTGCGTCGACGCCGACCCGGTCGCCTGTGCATTCGCCCGGGCCAACGCCGAGCGCGCCGGGCTGGCGGACGTGGTCGAGGTACGCGAGGGCGGCATGGAGGAGACCCAGGACCCGGACGAGCGCTACTGGCTGGTGATCGCGGACCCGCCGTGGGTGCCCACGGCCCAGGTCGGGCGATATCCCGAGGACCCGCGGACGGCCATCGACGGCGGCGCCGACGGGATGCTGGTCGCCGAGAGGTGCCTGACCACGACCGCCCGGCACCTCTCCCCCGGCGGCGCGGCCGTCCTCCAGCTCGGTACGCCAGGGCAGGCCGATCGCCTGCTGGAGATGGTCGAGGGCACCGACCTGAGGATCGAGGAGGTCCGGGACTCGCCGGGCGAGGGGGTGCTCGTGCACCTCGCCCGGGCACCGTGGCCGAGCATGTCGGAACCGGCCGCCGGGTACCGGCCGGTCGTGAGGGAAAGGTGGGCGTAGATGCTGCCGAAGTCGCGTGGCACCCTGAGTGCCGCTGTGTTCACCGCGCTGCAGAGCGGCGCCACCGCTGATCTGGAGCCGACCCCGGAGTCGGCCGAGGACGCCCAGATCGCTCTGTGGGCGCTCTACGAGCTCCACTACCGGGGCTTCGACGAGGTCGATCCCGACCTCGAGTGGGACCCGGACCTGCTGCGCCTGCGCCGCGGTCTGGAGAGGTCGTTCGAGGCCGAGCTGCGGCGGCGCTGGGAGCACAGCGGCTTCCAGGATCGCGAGCTGGACCTGCCCGGATTGGTCGCCGGCCACGACGGACCGTCGCTGGCACGGTTCGTGCAGCGCCGGGCTGACCGGGAGCAGGTGCTCGAGATCCTCAAGCACCGCTCGCTCTACCACCTCAAGGAGGCCGACCCCACCAGCTGGGTCGTCCCCAGGCTCGACACCCGGCCCAAGGCCGCGATGATGGAGATCCTCTTCGACGAGTACGGCGACGGTGACCCGAACCGGCTGCATCACCACCTGTTCCGCCGCGGCATCGAAGCGGCCGGGCTGCGAACCGACCACGCGTGCTACGTCGACGAGGCGCCGGCCGAGATCCTCGAGTCGAACAACGCGCTGTCGCTGTTCGGGCTCCACCGCAGGCTCCGCGGAGCGGCGCTCGGCCACTTCGCCGCGTTCGAGTCGACCAGCTCGGTCCCGTCGCGGCAGCTCGCCCAGGGGCTGCGTCGGCTGGACTTCCCCGAGGAGATGGCCGCCTACTACGACGAGCACGTCGAGGCCGACTCCGTACACGAGCAGCTGGCCGTACGCGACGTGTGCGGCGCGTTCGTGGAGGAGAACCCGAGCGAGCGCGACCAGGTGCTGTTCGGCGCCTTCACCTGCCTCGACCTGGAGGCTCGCTACGCCCGGACGATGCTCACCCAGTGGGGTGCCTCATGACGGACTTCGAGCACGCCTCGATCGTGCTGTGCCCGGCCGGGCCGATGCTGCTGCGCGGGAAGCACGAGATCCAGGATCCCGACGGGAAGATCCACCGCACGGTTCGCCCGGTCAGCGCGGTGTGCATGTGCGGCGGGTCCGCGATCAAACCCTGGTGCGACGGTACGCATCGGCTGCTGGCCGCGCGAGGGCGCGACAGCGACGACACCCGCGGATGAGAGGAGCCCCTGGTGGTTCGACTTCGTCGGGTCTCGGCGGAGGAGCCGGGGTGGACCCGCCGTCGCGCGGGTCGCGGCTTCGTGTACCTCGACGACTCCGGCGACCGGTTGCCGGACGACGCCATCGAGCGGATCCGCGCCCTGGCCATCCCACCTGCCTGGGAGGACGTGTGGATCTGCCCCCGTGAGAACGGGCATCTCCAGGCCGTCGGGACCGATGCGGCAGGCCGGCGCCAGTATCTCTACCACCCCGACTGGCGGACGAAGCGCGACCAGGAGAAGTTCGAGCGGGTGCTGGAGCTCGGTGCGGTCCTCCCCCGCGTACGCGAGCGGACGGAGCGGGATCTCACCACCACCGGGATGAGCGCCGCCCGGGCATCTGCACTCGCGGTGCGGCTGCTGGACCTGGGGTGCTTCCGGATCGGCAGCGACGCGTACGCCGACGAGAACGGTGGCTTCGGCCTGACGACGCTGGAGCGTCGCCACGTACGCAAGCGGGGCGAGGCGTACGTCTTCGACTTCACCGGGAAGTCCGGCGTCCACCACTCCATCAGCATCGACGACCCGCTCTCGGTGGAGGCGATCGCGCAGCTGCGTCGCCGCCGCGCAGGGTTCGAGGAGCTTCTCGCCTACCGGCAGGGCCGGCGGTGGCAACGGCTGACGCCGGCCATGGTCAACGACTACATGCGCGAGCTGAGCGGCCTCGAGGTGTCGGCGAAGGACTTCCGGACCTGGCACGCGACCGTGCTCGCGGCGCTCGCGCTGGCCGAGGACCCGCACGCAGCAGGGCGCTCGACCCCGACCATCAGATCCCGCCGCAAGCAGCAGGTCGCCGCGATCAAGGAGGTCGCGGAGTACCTCGGGAACACTCCGGCGATCGCCCGGAGCTCCTATGTCGACCCACGGGTGCTCGAGCTGCACGAGCAGGGTCGCACGATCCGCGTACGCAACGGCGTGAGCAAGGACCCGCAGGCGCGCCAGGCTGCGGCCGAGCGCGCGGTCCTGCGCCTGCTGACGCAGGACGACGGCTGAGGGAGCCGGACGTACGGCCCCCGCTCAGCCCTCGATCCCGGTGGCCTCGTGAGAGGCACCCACCGGCTTGCTCTCCGGGGATCCGCGTTGCCTGAGGTAGATCGAGAGGACCGCCATGGAGCCGACCGCCAGGAACTCCGACTGCCAGTTCTGCAGGGTGCGCGCCCAGAAGTCGGAGTGCGTCAGGTAGGACGCCCACGAGATCGGGTCGCGCAGCTGACGCAGCCTGGTCTCGTTGTACGCAGCCCAGCCCGCCACCGACTGGACCAGCCAGGACAGCAGGAAGATGGCCCCCATCGTGATGCCGAGGGACCGCGAGTAGAGCGCGGTCCGCCAGCCGCCGGCCCGGGCCAGCCTCGGCGAGTCAGGACGGGCGTACGCACCGACCTTCTGCGCCTCGTCGGACTCCTTGCCGGCGTCCTTCAGCGGCTTGGACTCCGGGGAGCCTCGCTGCACCAGCCAGACCGTGAGCATGACGTAGAGCAGGAACTGGAGGTACTCGCTCTGCCAGTTCTCGGTCACGTCCACGGCGAAGCTCGCCGAGGTGAGATACCGGCCCAGCGAGAGCTGGTGGAGGCCGTCGGCGAACAGCTCGTCGTTGAGCTGGTGCCACCCGGCGACGGCCTGGCCGGCGAGACTGGCCAGGAAGAGCGCCCCGAAGCCGAGGCTGAGCGAGTTCTCCTTGAGGAACCGGCGCATCCGTGCTCCTCACCCGTGCCTCAGCGCGAGGACGAACGTGTAGAGCAGCCCGATCCCGATGACCGCCAGGTAGGCGACGTACATGACGCGCATCTCAGCCTCCGTGCAGGGCGCAGTCGTAGGGCTTGGGAGGCTGGGGCGTACAGCCGGCCGCGAACATCCGCCAGCCGTCGGCGAACCGGGTCAGGAACACGGTCTCGCCCTGATACCGCACCTCGGCCATCGTCCCGAAGACGTCCACACCGTCGAGGGCGCCCGGAGCGGGGAGCTCCTCCTCGGCCAGCGCGCCCTCGCACGGCTTCTTGGCGGCGGACTCCAGCTCCGATCGCGTCTCCGGAGCCAGCAGCGCGCACGCCTCGCCCCAGTTCTGGGCGGCGACCGCGTCCTGGAAGGCCGCGGCGCTGTCACGCACCGCCTCGTCCTGTCCCGAGCCGCATCCGGTGAGGATCATCGGAAGGAGCAGCGCCAACGCCGTCAACCACCACCGCATGCGGGATTCCTCAGTCGTGGGCGGCTCGTGCCGCTCCCGCCTCCGTGGCCTCGCCGCTGGTCTGCAGCTGACCGCCCTGGTCCTCCAGGTGGGCGCGTACGAACCAGTGGAAGAGCTCGAGCTGCTCGACCTGGCCGATCAGGATGTCCTGGGTGACCAGGTCGATGTCGTCGAGGGTCTTGATCGCCTCACGGTAGGAGGAGATCACGCCCTGATAGGTGACGTCGAGCGCGGCGAGGTGCTCCTGGGTGGTGGCCCGGCCGATGCTGTAGTCGTTCCACTCCCGCTCCTCGACCAGCGCGCCCGGGGTGCCTCGCGGGGCACCGCCCAGGGTCGCGATGCGCTCGGCGAGCGCATCGGCCATCGCGCGTACCGCGTCGACCTGCGGGTCGATCATCTGGTGGACCGCGATGAAGTGGGGGCCCACGACGTTCCAGTGCACGTGCTTGAGGGTGAGCTGGAGGTCGTTGGCGGCGTGGAGGCGCGACTGGAGAAGGCCGATGGTCGTCCGCGCAGCATCCTCGTCGAGGCCCGGGATCGTGTAGTGCAGCTTGTCGGTCGTCATGCCGCGATCGGTACCCATAGCCGCCCGATTCATACCAGTACACGGGTGCGAATAAACTTGGCCGCGTGCCCGCACTTCTCAGCTCACCGTCTCGCGTCTTCCGGATCGTCGCCACTGCCGAGGCGGTGACCTGGACCGGGCTGCTGTGCGGCATGTTCCTGAAGTACGTCACCGAGACGACCGAGCTGGGAGTCAGCATCTTCGGGATGCTGCACGGGATCGTCTTCATCAGCTACTGCGTGACCACCGTCGCGGTCGCGGTCGACCAGCGCTGGTCGTTCGGCCGGCTCCTCGCCGGGCTCGCATCCTCGATCCCGCCGCTCCTCACCCTCTGGTTCGAGCGCTACGCCGAGCGCCGAGGCCTGCTCGCCCCGACGTGGCGGCTGATCGACGAGTCCCCCGCCCGCCCGCTGGAGCGTCCGCTCGCGTGGCTCCTCCGCAACCCGGTGCGCGGCGTGGCCGCCGGCCTCGCGAGCGTCGCCGCGCTGACCGTGGTCGCGCTCGTCGCCGGGCCGCCGGTCGGCTGAGCCCCGGCCGCAGCGCGCGGCCCGATCACGACGCGGCTTCTACGACCTCGACCTCGCCGCGGCGTACGACCTCCCCGCAGGCCTTGCAGGCCAGCACGGGGTGAAACTCCGACCCACAGGAGTGCTCGAACCTGGCCGGCGGGCCGTCGTCCCCGGCGAGGTGACGATCGCCGAACTCGCGCATCGTGGCGATGATCGGCGCGAGCGACCGCCCGAGGTCGGTCAGGTGGTATTCGAACCTCGGCGGACGCTGCTCGTACTGCACCCGCGTCACCAGTCCGTGCGCCTCGAGCCTGCGTAGACGGTCGGTGAGGATGTCGCGCGGGCCGCCCGTGAACCGGGCGATCTCCTCGAACCGGTGGCTTCCGAGAAACAGCTCGCGAACGACGAGCAGGGTCCATTTGGAGCCGACGAGCTCGAGCGTCCGCGCCACCGAGCACTCACGTACCTGCGTCATCATGGTTCGATCCTAATCGAGTTGGAAAACCAAACCAACCCGAGTACGTTGGAAAAACCAACTCGTACGTAGCGGCGCTCGCGCCTCGAACAGGAGAACCACATGCCCACTCTCGCGAACGCGGTCGTCCTGGTGACCGGAGCGAACGGCGGACTCGGCACCCACTTCGTCAACCAGGCGCTGGAGCGCGGCGCCGCCAAGGTCTACGCCGCGGCCCGTAAGCCCCGCGAGTGGAACGACCCGCGCATCGTGCCGCTGCGGCTCGACGTGACCGACCACGACTCGGTCGCCGAGGCGGCCGCGGCGGCCGGAGACACCACGGTCGTCATCAACAACGCCGGCGGCTCCAACGGCGCCAGCGTGACCGGTGACCTGAGCGCCGCCCGCGACCTCTTCGAGACGAACTTCTGGGGAGCGCTCGACGTCACGAACACCTTCCTGCCGTCGCTGCGCGCGAGCAAGGGCGTCGTGCTCAACGTGCTGTCGGTCCTGAGCTGGTACGGCGTCGGCGACGCCTACAGCGCCACCAAGGCCGCGCTGTGGTCGGCGACCAACACCCAGCGCCTCGCGCTGGCGGGCGACGGCATCCACGTCGCCTCGCTGCACCTGGGCTACACCGACACCCCGATGACGGCCGGCATCACCGACCCGAAGAACGATCCGGCCGACGTGGTCCGCAGTGCCTACGACGGCCTCGAGGCCGATGCGTACGAGATCCTCGCCGACCAGGTGAGCGCCGACGTCAAGGCCGGTCTCGCCCAGCCGATCGAGGCGCTCTACCCGCAGCTGGCCCGCTGACCTACACCCAGGAGACGCTGATGACCCTCGAGTTCGACGCCTTCTACCTGCCGACCGACGAGGACGGAACGTTCGAGTCGACCCCGGCGACGGCAAGCCCCTGGGACCACTCGTTGCAGCACGGCGGTCCTCCGGCTGCCCTGCTGGCCCGGGCGATCGAGTCCGTACGCTCCGCCCCGGCCCTGTCCATCGCCCGCTTCACGGCCGACATGCTCGGCGGCATTCCTCAGGGGACCATGCGCGTCGAGGCGCAGGCGGTCCGGCCGGGCCGTCGGGTCGAGCTGATCGAGGCCTCGCTGTGGGCCGGTGACCGGCTCGCCGTCAAGGCGAGCGCCTGGCTGATCCGGGCCACACCGGGCTCGACCCGCGAGCACTGGCGCCCGGAGGAGAAGGTCCCCGAGATCCCGCCGGCCTCCTTCGAGCGCTTCTTCGACGGAGTCAGCCCGGACTGGGGCTACGGCCGCGCCATCGACTGGCGGTTCATCAGCGGGGGTTACGAACCCGGCCCGGCGGCCGTGTGGGCGCGCCTGCGTGTCCCGCTGGTCGCCGGCGAGCAGGCCTCGCCGGTGCAGCGCCTCCTCACCCTGGCCGACTCCACCAACGGCCTGTCCGGCTCGCTGCCGATGAGCGAGTGGTACTTCATCCCGCCGACCGTGACCGTCACCATCGAGCGACCGCCCACGAGCGAGTGGATGCTGCTCGACGCCCGCAGCACCATCGGCCCCGACGGCATCGGGCAGGCACACGGCGACATGGCCGACGAGCACGGCACCTTCGCCACGGTCGCGCAACCGCTGATGGTCGCGCCTCGCTGACCATCGTCCACGCACCACCCCAGGACTCCCTCAACCGACCACTCGAACACGAAAGAAGACCACCATGCCGAACACTGTGATCGTCGACGCCGTCCGTACGCCCGTCGCCAAGGGCAAGCCCGGCGGCGCCTACTCCGAGATCCACGCGGTCGACCTCCATGCGCACACGCTCGCCGCGCTCGTCGAACGCACCGGCATCGACCCGGCCGTCGTCGACGACGTGATCAGCGGCGCGGTCGGACAGGTCGGCGAGCAGTCGGGCAACACCGCCCGCTGGGCCCTGCTCGGCGCCGGGTTCCCGGAGTCGGTCCCCGGCGTCACGGTCGACCGGCAGTGCGGCAGCTCGCAGCAGGCGCTCCACTTCGCCGCACAGGGCGTCATCGCCGGGGCGTACGACGTGGCCATCGCCTCCGGCGTGGAGTCGATGAGCCGCGTCCCGATGGGGTCGCAGTTCCTGGGCAAGGACTTCTACGGCAGCAAGGTGAACGCCCGCTACGACGGCGGCCTCGTCCTCCAGGGCATCTCGGCCGAGCTGATCGCCAACAAGTGGGACCTCTCCCGCACCGAGCTGGACGAGTTCGCGGCCGAGTCGCACCAGCGGGCCGCGACGGCATGGAAGAACGGTCATTTCGACTCGCAGGTCACCTACGTGAACGACCTGCGCGTGGACGAGACGATCCGGCCGTCCTCCACGGCCGAGTCGCTCGCAGGCCTTCGCCTGGCCTTCAAGGACGAGAGCTCCGTGGCCAGGTTCCCCGACATCGACTGGCGCGTCACGGCCGGCAACAGCTCCCCCATCAACGACGGGTCGGCTGCACTCCTGGTCGCATCCGCGGAGGCCGCCGCGCGCCTCGGCCTGACCCCGAGAGCACGGGTCCACTCCTTCGCGGTCGCCGGCGACGACCCGATCTTCATGCTCACCGGCATCATCCCCGCGACCCAGAAGGTGCTCGCCCGCGCCGGGCTCTCCATCGACGACATCGACGCCTTCGAGGTCAACGAGGCCTTCGCCTCCGTCGTACTCGCCTGGCAGAAGGAGACCGGTGCCGACCTCGCCAAGGTCAACATCAACGGTGGCGCCATCGCCATCGGGCACCCGCTGGGCGGCTCCGGCGCCCGGCTGATGACCACGCTGCTGAACAACCTCGAGCAGACCGGCGGCCGCTACGGCCTGCAGGTCATGTGCGAGGCCGGCGGCCTGGCGAACGCCACGATCATCGAGCGGATCTGAGGCGCCATGACCCAGGACACGACCTCCGAGCAGTCCCGAGTGGTGCGCGAACGCACCTACTCATGGGCCGACCCGCAGCTCTTCGCCACCGCCGCCCGGGAGCTCGACGGGCTCGACTTCTTCAAGCAGCTGGGCGACAGCGAGCTCCCGCCGCCACCGATCAACGCGACCCTCGGCATGACTCTGGTCGAGGTCAGCGACGGCCGGGCCGTCTTCGAGCTCACCCCCGAGGAGTGGCACTACAACCCGATCGGCACCGTGCACGGCGGCATCCTGGCGACCCTCGCGGACTCGGCTCTCGGGTGTGCGGTCCACACCAAGCTGAAGGCCGGCACCGGTTACACGTCCCTCGACCTGACCATCAAGTTCACCCGCGCGGCCACGCTGGACAGCGGCACGCTCACCTGCGTGGGACGCGTCGTGACGATCGGACGCCGCGCCGCGACCGCCGAAGCCGAGATCACCGACACGACGGGCCGCGTCATCGGTCACGCGGTCGCGACCTGCCTCATCATGGCGGGGAGCTGACGGCTTCGGCGGTTGCGCGTCAGCTGTCGGCGTGCTGATCGAGCGTACGCCGCAGGTCCTCCTTGCCCTTGTCCCCGACGGGGATGTCGGCGTTGGCGGCCTGGCGGCGCAGCTCATCACGGGTGATGTCCTGGGGCATGTCACCGAGGTGCTCCTGGCGGCTCTTCAGGAACGCCTTGCCCAGCTCGGCACGGCGGGCGTCGTCGAGACGGTCGCGAATGCCCGGCAGCACGGTGCTCTCCTCCTCCTCGACGTGGTGGCTGACCGCCTCGACCACCTCCGCCAGCTTGTCGCCGTACTCCGCTGAAAAGGGGTCGCACTCGCTGAGCTCGGCGAGGAGGCGGTCCGCCAGCAGGTGCTCCTCCTGACTGTGCGCGACGTCCTCGGCCTCCCCCGCCTCGTCCCGGGCGACCGGGTAGACCTCAGCCTCCTCGGCACGGCTGTGTGCGGCCAGGAGCGTCACCAAGATCGGGGTCAGCCCGGCTCGTACCTCCGGATCTCGCTGAAGCTTCTCGAACAGGCTCTCCACCTCACGGTGGTCCTGCATGATCAGGTCGGTCACGTCTTCGGACACGGCAGCTCTCCTCTGCACTGAAAAGGGATCCGGCCGCTCACCGGTACCCCCGAACGCGCAGAATCAGCCTCAGTCAGGCGGCTCGTCGACGATGTGCACGGCCGCTTCCTCGGCGGAGGCGCCGGCACCGTCGATGCCCTCGTCGTGTCCGATGAGCTTCCCCTCGTCGTCCTCCCGCACGCCCTCGTCGGGGCTGGTGAGCCGACCGGAACGGGCCTCGCCCACCTCGCCGGTCACCGGACCGTCCAAGATGTCGGCGTCAGCCTCCGCCTCGGCCTCCTCCCAGACCTCCGGCTCCTCCTGAGCGCGCCGTTCGTCGATGGTCTCGCCCTCGATCTCCTCCCGCGGCGTCACACCCTTGGCGGTGACACCCCGCGGCCGCTCGGGCGGCGAATAGCCCTCGTCCAGGACATCGTCGACACCGCGGTCGTCGAGGGTGTCCTCCGGCTGAAGCTGCTCTTCACTCATGACTCGACCGGTAACCCCCGACGCGACCTCGCATGCTCCGCGAGTCGGTTGGTTCGTACGTAACCTGGTTCGGGGAGGCTGGCCGTGCTGGACCTGCAATGCGACGAATCGGGGCGACGTAGCTATGACTGCCGACCTTGCCTACGTGGTGATCGGCGCCAGCCTGCTGCTGGCCATCGTGCTTCCCGACCTCCTCAACCGGTGGGCGATCTCGGCTCCGATGGTGCTGGTCGGGGTCGGGATGCTGATCGGGCTCACGCCGCTCCCCGATGGTCTGCCGCTGGACCCGCAGGCCAACCGGGCCGCGATCGAGCACGCCACCGAGCTGGTCATCATCGTGGCGCTGATGGGCGTCGGCCTGGCGCTCGACCGGCCGCTCGAGCTCCGCGATCCGCGGACCTGGGGCCGGTGGTCGTCCACCTGGCGGCTGCTGGCGGTCGGGATGCCGATCACCATCGCCGCCATCGCGGTTCTCGGGTGGGCCGCCGGACTGACACCGGCCGTGGCGATACTCCTGGGCGCGGCGCTGGCGCCCACCGACCCGGTGCTCGCCTCCGACGTCCAGGTGGCCGGCCCGCAGACCGGTGACCACGAGGTCGACGAGCACGACGAGCTCCGGTTCACCCTCACCTCGGAGGCGGGCCTGAACGACGGCCTCGCCTTCCCGTTCGTGTACGTCGCGATCCTGCTCGCCACCCAAGGAGCCGTCTCGAACTGGGCCCTGGAATGGGTCGGCTTCTACCTGGTGGCCAAGATCGTGATCGGCGTGCTCGCCGGGCTGGTGGTGGGGAAGGTCCTCGCCTACGTCGCGTTCCGGTCCAGCAGCCGGTCCCTGCGCGTGGCCGAACGCGGGGAGTCGCTGCTCGCCCTCGCGGCCCTGATCGCGTCGTACGGCGTCGGCGAGGTTCTCGGCGGCTACGGCTTCCTCTCCGTCTTCGTCTGCGCCATGGCCTTCCGTTCGGCCGAGCGCTCGCACGACTATCACGCGGCCATGCACGAGGTGGCCGAGCGGCTCGAGCGCCTGCTGACCCTCTTCGTACTCCTCGTTCTCGGGATCGCGCTCACGCGAGGCCTGCTCGAGGCTCTCGACTGGCGCGGGATCGCCATCGGGCTGGCGCTGATCCTGGTGGTCCGTCCGGCCGCGGGGATCCTGGCCCTGGCGCCGTGGCCGGGCCGAGGACAGCGTACGTCTCCTCTCACCCGGCACCAGCGGTGGGCCACGGCGTTCTTCGGTGTCCGCGGGGTCGGGTCCGTCTACTACCTCGCCTACGCCGCCGGGCAGGACGAGGCGCTGGCTCAGGACTGGCTGTGGTCGACGGTCGCCTTCACCGTCGTCGCCTCGGTGCTGATCCACGGAGTCCTCGCCACCCCGGTGATGGCACGCGTCGATCCCGCCCGGGGATGACCACGAGGGGCGTACGTCAGGCGGGGCCGCCTTCGCCGCTGTCGGCGGCGAGCAGGTCGACGTCGACCTCCTCCTGACGCGAGATCCGGTCGGTGACGAGCTCCTGCTGCTCCTCGGTGAGGGTCACCCCGGCCTCGTGCAGCGCCTTGGCCAGCTCTTCCCGGATGGTTCCCTCGGGTGCGGTCTCCTGCCATGCGTTGACCCGTTCGACCACACCTTGGAGTGCCTGTACGCGTGCTTCGTCCTGGTTCATCTCAGTCATCTGCACGCGGTACCCGCCCTGGGCGAGGACATGCCGCAGACGGGTCAGGCCTGCGAGCGGGCTGGCCTCGGGATCATCCCTACCGGAGGAGGACACGACCCGCCGCGGCGGCCACCGTGGTTCCTGTGGTCGACGCATGGCTGTCCCGCAGTCGTTCTGACAAAGGTGAGGGGTACCGATGAGCAGCACCGAGGTGGCAAGCCGAGC
Source organism: Nocardioides sp. NPDC127514 (assembly GCF_040302125.1). Classification (NCBI taxonomy): domain Bacteria; kingdom Bacillati; phylum Actinomycetota; class Actinomycetes; order Propionibacteriales; family Nocardioidaceae; genus Nocardioides; species Nocardioides sp. NPDC127514. The sequence continues at coordinate 106,498 of NZ_JBEORF010000015.1, forward strand.
AGGTGGTGTCCTCCTCGTCACCTGCCTGTCGACCCTGGTGGTCAACGCCAACACGTCGGCGGTGAGCATCCTGCTCCCCGCCATCAGCGCCGATACCGACATGGATGTCACCACGCTGCAGTGGGCCGTCACGGGCTACTCGCTGGTGGGTGCCGCGACCATCGTGACCTCCGGCTCGTTGGGCGACGTGTTCGGCAGGAAGCGCATCTTCCAGCTCGGTCTGCTGCTGTTCATCGCTTCGTGCGTGCTGATCGCCCTCTCCGACTCTGGTGCAGCCGTCATTGCCGGGCGGTGCATCCAGGGTGCATCCGGCGCGACGATCCTGGCCTGTGGCCTCAGCCTGCTCACGGTCGGCACACCTGAAGAGGGCAAGCTGCGGGCGGTCTCGCTCTGGGGCGCGGCGGCAGGCGTGGGTGCTGCGGCCGGGCCGCTGCTCGGTGGTGTCCTGGTCGACCTGACGAGCTGGCAAGGTCTGTTCTGGCTCGACGCCGGCGTCGCGGCGGTGTGCATGGCGATGACCGCACGCATGGTGACCGAGTCCCGCGACGAGGACCGGCCACGCTCGATCGACGTCGGTGGCAGCGTGCTGGTCGCCGCGACCCTCACCCCGATCATCCTGGCGCTGAGCGAAGGCAGCGACTGGGGGTGGACGTCGTTGGCCACGCTCGGGTGCCTGGCCGTGTCCGTGGTGTCGGGATTCGCCTTCGTCGCGGTGGAGAAGCGGGTCGCCGTCCCCATGCTCGACCTGGCTCTGCTTCGCAACAGGGTGCTGGTCGCGTCCACGATCGCCATCCTCATCGGCGCCGGCACCATCAACGCGCTGATGTATCTGGTGAGCCTCTACTTCCAGGACCCGAGCACGCTCGGGCTCAGCTCGCTGCAGGCCGGCTTGGCCACACTTCCTGCCACCGCCGGCCTCGTCGCGGTCGCGCCGTTGGTGCCAAAAGTCGCGGCGAAGTTCGGCGGTCGCCCGGTGGTCGGAGCCGGGTTCGCACTCACGGCGGTCGGCTTCGGATGGATCGGCTTCGTCGAGGGCTCCTGGGGCTACGGCGCGTTCGTGCTGCCGCTCGTCGCAGCAGCGATCGGGATGGGCCTGTCCAACGGGCCCGCGACGTCAGCGTCGACCGCGTGCGTCTCGGCGGCCCAGGTGGGGGCCGCCTCGGGTGTCTCCAACATGGCACGCTACGTCGGCGCAGCCGTGGCCACGGCGCTCGCTGCGACGATCTACGGCAACGTCATCGCCAGCCGGACCGCTGAGGGCCAGTCCAGTGTCGATGCCCTGTCCTCCGGCCTCGCCGCCGCGTCCTGGGTGATGGCGGCGTTCAGTCTCGCCGGTGTCGTGATGGCCGTGGTCATGGGGCGTCACCGGGTCGCCCAGGGCACCATCGCCGACTCGGGCGCCGCGGCCGCTGCACACATGCACACCCTGCCGACCTCGGCGACACCGACGTCGGCCGGAAGGACACCCTGACGCCACGACGGCAGGTTCGCCGCACCGAGAAGGCCTTTCACGACTCTGCCGGCCCGGCGACCTCCAAGCGCACCACGACGCCCTTCGAGGTCGGGGTGTTGCTGCCCTCGGCAACGCTGTCGAGCGGCACGAGCACGTTGGTCTCCGGATAGTACGCAGCCGCCGAACCCCGGCTCGCCGGATAGCCGACCAGGGTGAACCCTGGGGCGCGCCGCTCGACGCCGTCCTCCCAGACCCCGACGATGTCGACACGGTCGCCGTCGGCCAGACCCAGCTCGGCGATGTCGGCCGGGTTGACCATCACGATGCGGCGAGCGTTGTGGATGCCGCGATAACGGTCGTCCATGGCGTACGGGATGGTGTTCCACTGATCGTGCGAGCGAAGCGTCTGCAGGATCAGATGACCCGGCGGGGCCTCCAACCACGTCAGGTCGTTGCGCGTGAAGACGGCCTTGCCGCTCGGCGTGCGATAGACACCGGAGTTGACCGGGTTCGGCAGAACGAACCCGGTCGGATTCTTGATCCGCTGGTTGAAGTCCTCGAATCCCGGCACCACTCGTGCGATCCGATCGCGGATCCGGCCGTAGTCCGCCTCGAAGTCCGCCCAGCGGATGCCGTACCGGCCACCGATCGTGGCCTGGGCCAGGCGCGAGATGATCGCGACCTCGCTGAGAAGGTGCTCCGAGGCGGGCTGGAGCTTGCCGCGGGTGGCGTGCACGGAGCTCATCGAGTCCTCGACGGTGACGAACTGCTCACCGCTGGCCTGGACGTCGATGTCGCTGCGGCCAAGCGTGGGCAGGATCAACGCGGTCTCGCCGACCACCGTGTGCGAGCGGTTCAGCTTGGTGGAGACCTGGACCGTCAGGCGGCAGTTCCTCAACGCGGCCTCGGCGACGTCGCTGTCCGAGATCGCTCGGACGAAGTTGCCGGCGACACCGACGAAGACCTTCGCCTTCCCGTCGCGCATCGCCCGGACGCCGTCCACCGAGTCGTACCCGTGCTTGCGCGGTGGGTCGAACCTGAACTCGGCGCCCAGCGCGTCGAGGAAGGAGTCGGGCATCTTCTCCCAGATGCCCATCGTCCGGTCGCCCTGCACGTTGGAGTGACCGCGGACCGGGCAGACCCCGGCCCCGGGCTTGCCGATGTTGCCCCGCAGCATGAGGAAGTTGACCACCTCGCGGATCGTCGGCACGCCGTGCTTGTGCTGGGTCAGTCCCATCGCCCAGCAGACGATGACCGAGCGGCTGGCCAGCACCTGCTCGTGGACCGCCTCGATCTCCTCGCGGGTCAAGCCGGTGGCCTCGAGCGCAGCCTCCCAGGTGATCGTGCGGGCGTGCTCGGCGAAGGCGTAGAACCCGGTCGTGTACTCCGCGATGTACTCCCAGTCCAGCACTCCGCCGCCCTCGGCCCGGTCCGTCTCGAGCAGACGACGGTTGAGCATCTGGAACAGCGCGAGGTCACCACCCGGGCGGATCTGCAGGAACTGATCCGCGATCTGGGTGCCCCGGCCCACTACTCCGCGAGCCTTCTGCGGGTTCTTGAACCGCATCAGTCCCGCCTCGGGCAGCGTGTTGACCGCGATCACCCTGCCGCCCCGCTGCTTGGTCTCCTCCAGCGCGGACAGCATCCGCGGATGGTTCGTGCCCGGGTTCTGGCCGACCACGAACACCAGGTCCGCGTTGTAGATGTCGTCGAGCTGGACGCTGCCCTTGCCGATCCCCAGCGTCTCGTTGAGCGCTGAGCCGCTCGACTCGTGACACATGTTCGAGCAGTCGGGCAGGTTGTTGGTGCCGAACGCGCGGGCGAAGAGCTGGAGCAGGAACGCGGCCTCGTTGTTGAGCCGGCCCGAGACGTAGAACATCGCCTCGTCGGGAGAGTCCAGGCCGTTGAGCTCCTGAGCGATGGTGTGGAACGCGTCCTCCCAGGTGATCGGCTCATAGTGCGTCGCACCTGGCCGCTTGACCATCGGCTCGGTCAGGCGGCCCTGCTGGTTGAGCCAGTAGTCGGACTTCCCGTCCAGCTCCGAGACCGGGTGACGCGCGAAGAACTCGCGCGTCACCCGGCGCGACGTCGCCTCGTCGGCGATGTGCTTGGCACCGTTCTCGCAGTACTCGTTCCGGTGCCGGTGACCCGGCTCGGGCCAGGCACACCCCGGGCAGTCCATCCCGTCGGCCTGGTTGAGGTTCAACAAGGTCAACGCTGTACGCCGCACCGATGTCTGCGTCAGCGAGTACTCGATCGCCTTTCGCACCGCCGGCACACCGGCGGCCCAGGTCTTCGGCTCGGTGACGCTGAGTGCGTCCACCGGTTCTTCCACGGCGTACGAGCCGTTCGCGTCTTGTTTCACCTCAACCGTCCCTTCGCGACTCGAGCTAGCTGGCCGACAGCTCGGTGTCCTCGTCATCGGCCGATTCGTCGGCGGGCGCATCGGGGTCACGGGAGACCTTGATGACGAAGTCGTCACCGTGCTCCGAGACCCCGTAGACGACAGCCTGCTCGACGGCCCGGGAGGCGTACTGGGCACGCACGACCAGCGGGTCCTCCCGAAGATCCTTCACCAGGGACACGCACAACGCGATCATGACCAGCACGAACGGGACCGCCGCGACGATCGTGATCGTCTGCAGCCCGCTCAGCGCGTCGGAGCCGCCGACCAGGAGCATCACCGCAGCAACCGCACCCGTGGCGACGCCCCAGAAGATCACCGTCGGCCTGCCCGGCTCGATGGAGCCGCGCTCCGAGAGCGTGGCCATCACGATCGATGCCGCGTCCGCGCCCGAGACGAAGAAGAGCGCGACCAGGATCATGACCACCACGCTCGCCACGGTGGCCAGCGGGAACGACTCGAGGGTCGTGAACAGCTGGGTCTCCACACCACCCGCGCCGCCGATGTCCACGCCCTTCTGCTGCAGGTCGATGGCCGCGCCGCCGAAGACGGCGAACCAGACCAGGCTCACCAGCGAGGGGACGAGGAGCACACCGGTCACGAACTGGCGAATGGTGCGGCCACGCGAGATCCGGGCGATGAACATGCCGACGAACGGCGTCCACGAGAGCCACCAGGCCCAGTAGAAGACGGTCCAGCCCGAGAGCCAGGCGGCGGTCTCGGATCCCTCGGCCGAGGTACGCGCCGACATCATCGCGACCTCCTGGAAGTAGCTTCCGACGGTGGTCGGGATCAGGCTGAGGATGAACACGGTCGGACCGACCAGGAAGACGAACAGGGCGAGCCCGACGGCGAGCACCATGTTGATGTTCGAGAGCCACTGGATCCCCTTGGCGACACCCGAGACCGCCGAGAAGACGAACGCGACCGTGAGCACGGCGATGATGGCGACCAGGATGCCGTTGCCCGTCGTACCGAGCCCGCCGACGATCTCGAGTCCGCTGCGGATCTGAAGAGCGCCCAGGCCGAGCGATGCGGCCGACCCGAAGAGCGTCGCGAAGATCGCGAGCATGTCGATGACCTTCCCGCCGGCGCCGTGCGCGTGACGCCCGAGGAGAGGTTCGAAGACCGAGCTGATGAGCAGGCCGCGGCCCTTCCGGAAGACGCTGTACGCGATCGCGAGCCCGACCAGGGCGTAGATCGCCCACGGGTGGATCCCCCAGTGGAAGAGGGTGGTGGCCATGGCCGTCTGGATCTTCTCGGACTCACCATCGCCGACAGAGCCCGGCGGAGGTGTGATGTAGTGGCTGATCGGCTCACTGACGCCGTAGAAGATCAGGCCGATCCCCATGCCGGCACTGAACATCATCGTGATCCACGAGACCGTACGGAACTCCGGCTCCTCGCCGTCGCGGCCGAGCGGGATGTTCCCGAACTTGCCGAACGCGAGCCACAGTACGAAGCCGACGAAGGTCGATGCCGCGGTGACGAAGAGCCAGCCCAGGTTGGCCATCACCCAGGACAACGACTTCCCCGAGACCGACGCCAGCGACTCCGTGCTGACGAATCCCCAGACCAGGAAGGCGATCGCGATGACCGCGGTCACCCCGAAGACGACGCGATCAAGACCGCCGGCATCCTTGGCGAGTTCCTCAGGGGGACAGTCGAGGGCCGGATGGGTCGGGCTTCCGTTCTGGCCGACCGATTTGTGACGCGGCGATACCGGGGAAAGGTCGCCGCTACGTGCAGATGATCTCATGACGCACTCCGATCAAGAGCTCTTGGGATGAGCAGCATCTGTCGGTGCCATGAAGGCTCCGGGTGGCGGCACGACAGTGGGGCGCTACGCGGCCAGACGCTGATATACTAGTTACCTTATATGTGATGCATCACACAAGGCAAGGGTCGATCTCGACGACGAGCTCGACCTCCACCGGCGCATCCAGGGGCAGAGCCGAGACCCCGATGACGGAGCGCGCGTGTCGCCCCGAATCGCCGAACACCCGGCCGAGAAGCTCCGAGGCACCATTGGCGACCAGAGCCTGGTCGGCGAAGAGGGTGCCGGAGGCGACGTACACGACGACCTTGACGATCCGCTTCACCTGCCCGAGATCACCGATCTCAGACTTGATCGCGGCGAGCGCGTTGAGCACGCACCATTGCGCACAGATCTGGCCGTCGGCGACACCGAGAGCGTCTCCGACCCGGCCGGTGGCGAGAAGCTCGCCCTCCCGCATGGGCAGCTGCCCCGAGGTGAAGACGAGCTTTCCCGCGCGCACTGCCGGAACAGGAGCCACGGCGGGTGCGGTCTCACGAGCGGACAGGCCGAGCCCGGCCAGCACCACGTCCTGCGCCGACGCGGCCGCACTCGACCCCCGAGGGCTCAGCAGCCGCAGCACCCGGCCCGAACGATCCGTCATAGGCTGACCCTATCACTGATATACTAGTTGTCGTTAGTGTGAGTTTTAGAGAGCTGGCGCACATGCACGACGTTGCTCCGGGGGTCGTGGACATCCACCCGGCCGCGAAGATGACCACCGAGGAGCGCTTCGCCGAGATGGCGGAAGCCGAGCCCCGCTGCTTCTGGCTGGACGCAGGGCCAGGGCAGACCTCCCGGTCGATCATCGGGGCCTTGCGCGACGACGACATCTCCCTCACCTACGACGCCGAGCGAGGTGAGGTGCTTCGACACCGTGGCGGAGAGGCCGGCCTGGCCGGCACGGACATCTTCACCGTCCTCGGGGACGAGCTCACCCGCACGCCCCCGGACGAGATCTGGGTCGGCTACTTCGGCTACGCCTGTCGTCCGGACCTCCCGGCCAGGGCGCGTCGCGCGGGCCGGCCCGCGATGCCTGACGCGATCTGGATGCGCACCCGCAACACGACGGTCGTCGACCAGTCGCCCGCGCACCCGGCGCGCCCCACCGTGCGGCTCCCGCCTCCGCAGTCGGTGGGCACCGCCCCGACCGCCTACACGCGAGCCTTCGACGAGGTGCAGCGGGAGCTGCGGGCCGGCAACACGTACGAGGTGAATCTGACGCACCGGATCGAGGTCCAGGACGCCATCGACCCGGCCGTCGCATATCTGCGTCTGCGCGAGCTCAACCCGGCTCCGTACGCCGGCTTCATCCAGCATCACGGGTTCCGCCTGCTCAGCTCATCGCCCGAGCGCTACGCCACGATCGACCGCAACCGGTGGATCGAGACCCGGCCGATCAAGGGCACCACCCCTCGTGGCACGTGCGCCGACGAGGACGAGGAGCTGCGCCGCGACCTGGCCTCGAACCCCAGGTTCCGCGCCGAGAACCTGATGATCGTCGACCTCCTCCGCAACGACCTGGCGATGGTGTGCGAGCCCGGCTCGGTGACGGTTCCGTCGTTGATGGCGGTCGAGTCCTACGCCTCGGTGCACCAGCTCGTGACGACCGTGCGCGGCCGGCTGCGTGACGACGTCACCGGCATCGAGGCGCTGCGCTCCCTCTTTCCGGCCGGCTCGATGACGGGCGCCCCGAAGCTGCGGACCATGGAGATCATCCGCCGCGTGGAGACCACCCCGCGCGGCGTGTACTCCGGCGCCTTCGGATGGATCGCACCTGATGGCCGGGCAGATCTCGGCGTCGTGATCAGAAGCCTCACGACCCCTGGCAACGGGACCTGGGAGCTCGGCACAGGGGGCGGAATCACCGTCCATTCGACGGCTCAGGACGAGTACGCCGAAACGGGCTGGAAGGCCGAACGCCTCCTGCGGGTGTTCGGCACGCCGTTGCGACGTAACTGATGTATCAGACTAAGATGGTAAAAAGCGGCAGAGGATCTGATGCCGACGAGCCGGAGCGGACAAGTGGGGCAAGAACTCAATGACAGTTGACGAGATTCTGGCGGCAACGGCGAATCCCCCCGCCACCTCGCTCGCCGATCAGGCCTACCAGTACATCCGCGAGCGTCTGGTGATGCTCGACATCCGCCCGGGCGCGCCGATCAACGACGGCCAGATCGCAGAAGCGATCGGCATGGGGCGTACGCCTGTCCGGGAAGCGATCAAACGGCTCGAGGCCGATCACCTGGTCCACTCCTTTCCGCGCCGCGGCACCTTCGCCACGACCATCGACGCGACCGAGCTCAGTGCGATCGCCGAGATCCGGCGCCAGCTCGCCCCGTACGCCGCCCGCGCCGCCGCGGAACGCGCGACGCCACAGCAACGTGAGCAGATGCGCGACCTCGCGGCCCAGATCGGCAAGGGCAAGCTGGGCGACGGTGATCGCACAGCGCTGATGCGCGTCGACAAGGCGGCGCACGGCCTGATCTACCAGTCGAGCGGCAATGCCCACCTCGAGGACATCCTGATCAGGTACGACAACCTCGCCATCAGGATCTGGTGGATGGTGATCGATCGCCTGCCCGACCTGGCCCACCATGTCCTCGAGCAGGCCCAGCTCCTCAACGCGGTCGCAGACGGCGATGCCGACCGCGCCGAGAAGCTCACCCTCGAGCACATCGGCAGCTTCGAGCGCGAGATCCGCCAGGTTCTCTGACGCCGCAGGTGGCTGTCGGGCCGGGGACGACCCGACAGCCAGCGCTGCGTACGCCTCCTCAGCAGTCCAGCTGGATGTCACCCAGCGGCTTCGAGCAGCAGATCAGCACCTTCTGGTTGGCGATCTCCTTGGGCCGGATGCCGCCGTTGTGCTGCATGTCGACCTCCCCGGAGAGCATCGACACCTTGCAGGTCCCGCACATGCCCTGACCGCAGGCCGCCATCGGCCGCATGCCGGCCGCCACCGCCGCCTCCAGGATGGTCTCGTCCGGGCCACAGGTGATCATCCGGCCGCTGCGCGCGAACTCGACCGAGAACCCGGCTCCGGCCTCCTCCTCGGCATTCTGCTCGACAGGAGGTGCCGCCGTCGGAGCAGGGACCGCGGGAGCGCCGAAGTCAAAGCTCTCCTCGTGGTACTTCTCCATGTCGTAGTCGAGCTCTTCGAGCAGCGACTTGGCCGCCGCCATGTAGCCCGCCGGACCGCAGATGAACGTCTCGCGCTCGTTGAGGTCAGGGGCCAGGATCTCGAGGACAGGCTTGGAGATGCGTCCCTGCAGCCCCATCCAGCGCTCGGTGGGGGCATCGCCCTCGCAGATCTCCACCACTCGCAGGTTGGGCATCAGGCGTGCCATCGCCTCGAGCTCGCCGCGGTAGATGATGTCCGCCGGCGTACGCGCGCTGTGCACGAAGAGGATGTCCGCCTCGGAGCCGAGGTCGTACAGCGTCCTCGTCATCGACAGCACGGGGGTGATGCCGCTGCCGGCCGAGAGGAAGAGGTACTTCGGCGCGTCCTCCTCCGGCAGGACGAACGCTCCTGCCGGAGCGTGCATCGAGATCCATGCCCCGGGCTCGAGGTTGTCGTGGAGCCAGTTCGAGACCACGCCGTCGGCGACCCGCTTGACCGTGATGGCCAGCCGGTCCGGCCGGGTCGGCGGCGAGGCGATCGTGTAGCAACGAGTCATCAGCTCGCCGTCGATCTCGACCCGGATGGTGATGAACTGGCCCGCCTCGAAGTCGAAGGGACGTCGCTCGGGGGTCGTGAAGACGAAGGTCTTCACGTCATGGGTGACCGCCAGAACCTGGCTGCACACCAGGTCCATCACGTCGCTCTCGGCCCAGCAGGGCTCCAGCATCCGCTTGCTGCGTACGGGCGCCGGGCGGCCGTTCTGCAGCCCGAACGAGTTGGGCTCCGACACCTTGGGGATGTCGGTCTCCATGATGCTCATCTCTGCTCCCGGTCTCCGGCTAGGCGTTGGCTTGGACGCGTTGGACGTACCAGGTGACGAAGGCATCGACCTCTCCTTCGACCACGGAGTACGGACCGGGTACGTAGCCCGGGTCCGCCACGCCTCGCTGCGTGCCCTCGACGAGGACGCGGTCCTGGTCGTTGGTGGCGCGCCACACGGAGGTGAGCGACTCGACCGAGTAGTCGACTCCTTCGACGGCCTCCGGGTTCACCAGCCACGTCGTCCGGACCAGCGTCCGGTCGACCGCGAGCGGGATCACCGAGAAGACGACGGCGTGGTCACCGAGGAAGTGGAACCACGAGTTGGGCTGCATGTGCAGCGACAGGTCCCCGAACCTCGGGTCCTCGATGGATCCCATCAGCTTCGCGCACAGCTGCTGGCCATCGGGGCCGAACGAGGCGCCGGCGCCGTCGAGCGGCAGGTGGGAGATCTGGAACGCCGTCGTACGGCCCTCGAGCTCGCAGCGCTCGCCGATGGGGAAGCCGATGGCCTCGCAAGCCTTCTCCAGCTCCGCCTGCGCCACCTGATAGCGCTCGAAGGTCGACTGCATGCGCGGCGGCACGTCCTCGGCCTCGTAGCGGCTGATCGGGAAGTACGCCGTCACCAGCTCGGGGTGGGAGGCGTCGCAGTGGTGACACTCGCGGTTGTTCTCCATCACCAGCTTCCAGTTGCCCTCCTCGACGATGTCCGTCTGGTGGGCGACCTTCGCCGTGGCGAGCGAGTAGGGCTTCAAGTAGGGCTCGATGAACTCGGCGACCTCGTCGAAGTCGGCCGGCGGCTCGTCGGCGAGGCAGAGGAAGACCAGTCCGCCGACCGCGCGGACGTTGACCGGCTTGAGCCCGAACTTGTCGTACTCGAACGTGCCCGGCTGCGACTCGGCGAAGATGAGGCTGCCGTCGACCCGGTAGGTCCACTGGTGGTAGGGGCACACGATGTTGCCGATCGAGCCGCAGGCGGACTCGAGCAGTCGCGAGCCGCGGTGGCGGCACACGTTGCGGAAGGCGCGGACGTTCTCGTCGTCGTCGCGGACGACGATCACGGAGTGAGCGCCCAGATCCACCGTGACGTAGTCACCGGGGTCCGGAATCTCGGCCTCGGCGACAGCGAAGATCCAGTGCTGGCCGAAGATGACGTCGAGGTCCTGCTCGTAGATCTCCGAGCTCGTGTAGAAGGGCGCCTCCAGGCTGTAGCCGGATGCTCGCCTGTCCGCCAGGGACGCCAGATCCTCAGGCGTCGATTCGATGCTCATTCGCGTCACGTTGATGTCTCCCACGCTCAAACCGGGCAGATTCCGGGTTCAGATACGGCGGTCCGCCAGACGACGGTTGTTTCACTCTGCACAACTACTGCGTAGCGTGAAACGATTCTGCCGCGCCGAAGAAGACGCTGTCAACGGGTCGATCTGGATTCGCCGGCAGGATTTACACGGGCTTTACGACGTACGCGAAGTGGCCCGCATGCACGAGGCATGCGGGCCACTTCGAGGGTGCCGAACCGTCATCGGCACGCGCAGATCACTCCGCCTTGGGGAAGCCGTTCCGCTCGGAGATCGCAGCAGCGGCGGCCAGCACGTGCTCGGCCAGCTCGGGCACCTTCTCGGACGTGATGCGGAACGACGGGCCGGAGGCCACCACCGCGGCGATCACCCCACCGCCCAGGGAGCGGATCGGCGCGGCGACCCCGGTGAGACCGATCTCGTGCTCGTCGGCGGAGTAGGCGTAGCCCAGCTTCCTGACCTCGGCGAGCTGCTCCTCGAGCAGCGCGGGATCGACCACGGTCTCCTCCGTGTAGCGCTCGAGCCCGCCCTCGAGGATCCGTCGGCGCTCCTCCGGAGACATGGTCGCCAGGAAGACCTTGCCGGACGCGGTGGTGTGCAAGGGGCTCCGCTGCCCGACCCAGTTCACCGACGTGATCTCGGCACTCCCGATCACCTGGTCGATCGTGATGGCCTCTTCGCCGTCGTTGATGACGATGTTGACGGTCTCACCGACCGCGTCGGCCAACGCCATGCAGATCGGGCGACTCGTGACCGAGATGTCGTGCTTGCGGGTCGCGCCGGCGGCCAGCTGGATGACGCCATAGCCGAGCTGATAGTGACCCCGAGTCGCGTTCTGCTCCACCAGCCCGCGCGCCTCGAGGGTGGCCAGCAGACGGAAGACCGTCGACTTGTGCACCCCCAGTTCTTCGGAGATCGGCGTGACTCCGACAGCCCCCCGACGGGCGAGCACCTGGAGGATGGAGATGGCTCGGTCCACTGAGTGAACGGTCGTGCTCCGTGTTTCGCTCGTGTTGCTCATGCTGAAACAGTATGCCTCCCTGTCAGATTCTCCCCTTCGCCCCTACCGCCGGGTAGCTGCGGCGCGAGCCATCAGACGCCTCCGTACGAGCCCAGAAATCGATCGAAACAGGGTCTTGATGCCGACGCCGTCGACGGTTTAGTTTGTTTCATATAGCGCTCTTGTTTCGCTATGAGAAACATCCCCGCAACTCAGCAAGCTGGACGTCCCCACCCGGGGGCAGGAAGAAGAGACGCCATGGCAGACAACAGAGTCGTCGTCTACAAGGGGCCGGGCGAGGTGGCCGTCGAGTCCATCGAGTACCCGAAGCTGGAGCTCCCCCAGGACGTCGTGAGCGGCCTGGGCATCAAGCGCGCCGCGCCGCACGCGGTGATCCTCAAGCTCGTGACCAGCAACATCTGCGGCAGCGACCAGCACATGGTGCGCGGCCGGACGACCGCGGCGATCGGTCAGACGCTCGGCCACGAGATCACCGGCGAGATCGTCGAGATCGGCGACGACGTCCTCTTCCACGAGGTGGGCGACATCTGCTCGGTCCCGTTCAACATCGCGTGCGGTCGTTGTCGCATGTGCAACGAGGGCAAGACCGGCATCTGCCTCAACGTGAACCCGGCGCGGGCCGGCGCGGCGTACGGCTATGTGGACATGGGTGGCTGGATCGGTGGCCAGGCGGAGTACGTCATGGTCCCGTTCGCCGACTTCAACCTGCTCAAGTTCCCCGACCGCGACCAGGCCCTGGAGAAGATCCTCGACCTGACGATGCTCTCCGACATCTTCCCGACCGGCTACCACGGTGCCTACACCGCCGGCGTCACCACCGGGTCGACGGTGTACGTGGCAGGCGCGGGCCCGGTCGGGCTCGCCGCGGCGTACTCGGCGCAGCTGCTCGGTGCCGCCACGGTCATCGTCGGCGACATGAATGCGGACCGGCTCAAGCAGGCCGCCAGCTTCGGCTGCGCGACCGCAGACCTGTCCTCCGGCGACGCCCTGGCGGACATCATCGCGGACATCGTCGGGGAGCCCGTCGTGGATGCGGCGATCGACGCGGTCGGGTTCGAGGCCCGCGGCCACGGCCAAGACGCCGCCGAGCAGCCCGCCACCGTCCTCAACGACATCATGGACGTGGCGCGCGCGGGTGCTTCTCTCGGCATCCCCGGCCTGTACGTCACCGGCGACCCGGGCGCCGTCGACGACGCCGCCAAGCAGGGCCAGATCGGCGTCCGGCTCGGTCTGGGCTGGGCCAAGTCGCACACGTTCGTGACCGGCCAGTGCCCGGTCAAGCAGTACAACCGCCAGCTGATGAACCTGATCCTCGCCGACAAGGCCCACATCGCCGACGCCGTGAACGCGAAGGCCATCAGCCTCGACGAGGCGCCGGAGAGCTACGCCGCATTCGACCAGGGCGCGGCCACCAAGTACGTCATCGACCCGCACGGCATGGTGCGCTGACTCAACCGGACAGCTCGACGGTCCTGCCCCCGGCCATGTCGGCCGGGGGCAGGACCGGTTCACACACCCAACAGGCGGCGCGCCTCACCCACGGTGACGACGGAGCCGGTGACCAGTACCCGAGCCGGCGTTTCCCCGTCCGGCGAGAGGGCCAAGGCCTCCCTGGTCGCTTCGAGAAGAGCATCGGCGAGGCTGTCGATCTCCAGAACCCGATCAGCGCCGAGGACTCCTCGAGCCGCGGCCGCGGTGTCGCGAGAGGACAGTGAACGCGGACTGCTGTTCCGGGTGCAGATCATCGTCGTCACGACGGGGTCCAGCTCCGCGAGCATGCCCGCGAGGTCCTTGTCGCCCATCGCGGCGACCACGGCGACGGTCGGCCGCGTGCCCAGATCGGTGAGGCCGGCCGCCAGTGCCCGGGCACCGTCGGGGTTGTGGGCTGCGTCGAGGATCACCGCGGGGGTGCCGGGCAGCACCTCGAGCCGTCCGGGCGAGCGGGCCGAGCCCAGTGCCCGTCTCAGTACGTCCAGCGGGATCACGTCCCCCAGGAGTGCCTCGATGCTCGCGATCGCGAGTGTCGCGTTGTGCGCCTGGTGGCGGCCGTGAAGCGACAGCGGGACCTCGGGATAGTGACCGGCGAGACCGTTGACCGAGATGATCTGTCCATCGCCGAACGCTCGTCTGCCGCTCAGCCGGAAGTGACGGCCCTCGACCATGAGCCTGGCGAGATGCGCGTCGGCGTGGGCTCGGAGGAGTTGCTCGACCTCCGGGGTCTGCCGAGCCGTGACGGCCAGCGCACCCGGCTTGATGATCCCGGCCTTCTCGGCCGCGATGTCGAGCCTGGTCGGACCCAGGTGATCGACGTGGTCGAGGCCGATGGGGAGGATCGCGGCGACCGGGGCGTCGATGACGTTGGTCGCGTCCCACATGCCGCCCATGCCGACCTCGACCGCCGCGACGTCGACGCCGGCCGTCGAGAACGCCTGGTAGGCCATGGCGACCGTCATCTCGAAGAACGACAGCGGAGTGGGACCCTCGCGGTCCACGGCCTCGGCCGCGGGCAGGACATCACGGTACGCCTGGACGAAGCCATCCTGCGGGATCGGCCGCCCGCCGATGCTGATCCGTTCCCGGATGTCGGCGAGATGAGGGCTGGTGAACCGGCCGACCGTCGAGCCCAGCTCGAGCAGGATCGCCTCCACCATCCGCGCGGTGCTCGTCTTGCCGTTGGTTCCGGTGATGTGGATCGACCGGTAGTCGCGCTGCGGCCGGCCGAGCGCGTCCGTCACCGCCCGGATGCGCTCCAGGGACGGGGCGATCCGGGTCTCGGGCCAGCGGGCGAGGAGTCGCCGCTCCACCTCGTCGACGCCGAGTTCGACGTCGGTGCCGGTCACTGCGGTTCTCCGCCCAGGCGCGCCAGCAGGTCGCGGCGCCCGGTCTCGGTCTCGGCGACCTGGTTGAACGTGAACAGGTGCAGACCGGCGATCGCGGCTTCCGGCCCGTCCAGCTCCGGGGCCGCACGGGTGAGGAACCGCTCCGGCGAGTAGCCACCGGGGGCGGCGATGCGCGCGAACATGCCTTTGTTCTTGGCGAGGAACCGCGTCGACTCCCCCACCCCGATCTTGGTCGCCATGGTGAGGAGCTTGGTGCGCTCGACCGGGCCGGGCAGCCCGACGATGATCGGCGTCCTGACGCCTCGGGCGCGCACGCGACGTACCCAGTCGGTGAGGGCTCTGTCGTCGAAGGTGAGGTTGCTGACGATCTCGGTGGCGTGGTGGCGCTTGTCCCACATCGCCTGGACCAGGCGATCGTGGATGATCGTCGGATGGTCCTCGGGATAGCCGGCGACACCGACGTGGCTGAACGGGTCACCGAGATCGACGAGCGCCTCGAGGAGCTCCAGCGCGCCGGGGAACGCGCCGGGGCGCTCCGCGTCGCCGGCAGGTACGAAGACCTTGTCGATGCGGGCTGCCTTCAGCCGAGCAGTGATCTCGGCGAGCTCGGCCCGGCTCGAGACCATGCGTGCGGCGAGGTGGGGCACGACGTCGTAGCCGTGCTCGGCGAGCCGGATCGAGAGGTCCACCGTCTGCTCCAGGCCCTTGGCCGGCGAGGCGGTCACCGTGAGCGTTCGGCCGGCGGGAAGGGAGCTCGTGACGACGTCCTCGATCGAGGCGGTCGGAAGGACCTCGTAGCGAGCGTCGAGCAGCAGCCTCCGGACGGTCGCGGCGGCCGAGCGACGGCTCATCGCTGCCCGGCCCGGACCGGTTCGGCCGCGACCGCGGTCCCACGCAGGCGGGCAGCCACCCGAGAGGCGGCGGCGGCGCCGGAGACCGAGTGGACGCGTACGCCCCACGCTCCCCCGGCAGCGGCGATGGCGGCCACGGCGTCGGACGCCTCGTCCCGATCCGCGGCGACGTCCGGGGCCCGCCGTCCGTACGCGGCGGCCTCGGCGAGGAACCGCTTGCGGGACGCCCCGACGAGGACGGGGAACCCGAGGTCGCGCAGCGCCGGGAGGGCCGCGAGCAGCTCCCAGGACTGGGCGGCGTTCTTCGCGAACCCGAGACCGGGGTCGAGGACGATGCGCTCAGGACGTACGCCGGCGGCGAGCGCGGAATCGACCCGGCCGCGGAGCTCGGCGCAGACGTCGCCGACGACCGAGTCGTAGAAGCAGAAGTCGTCCATCCGCATGGAGTGGGCGCGCCAGTGCATGAGTACGCAGGTGACCTCCGCCTCGGCCAGGAAGGGCAGCATCCTGGGATCGGCGAGCCCGCCGGACACGTCGTTGACGATGACGGCCCCGGCCTCGACGGCTCGCTCGGCGACCGAGGCGCGCATGGTGTCGACCGAGACCGGCAACCCCTCCCGTGCCAGGGCCTCGATCACCGGGATCACGCGGGCGATCTCCTCGGCCGCGCTGACCCGCTGGGCACCGGGCCGGGTGGACTCGCCGCCGACATCGAGGAGATCGGCGCCGTCGCGCATGAGCTCGAGGCCTCTGCGTACGGCGGCGTCGACGTCGAGGAACCGGCCGCCGTCGGAGAACGAGTCGGGGGTGACGTTGATGATGCCCATCACCTGGCAGCGCAGATCTGCGTCGGTGAGCAGCTGCGTGGCACTCATGTCAGAGCCCCGGCGATCGCCTCCCTGGCAGCCACCTGCTGTTCGGCGATCTCGACGATGTTGGTCAGCAGCATGGCCCGGGTCATCGGTCCGACGCCGCCGGTGGCACCGCTCATCTTGCCCGCGACGACGTCCACGTTCGGATCGACGTCGCCCAGGATGCCTTCGATGGTGCGAGTGATCCCGACGGACAGGACCGTGGCGCCGGGGCTGACCCAGTCGGGCTTGACCAGGTGAGCCACACCCGCCGCCGCGACGATGACGTCCGAGGCCCGGGCGTGGGCGGCGACGTCGCGGGTCTCGATGTTGCACAGCGTGACGGTGGCGTGCTCGGTTGGGCGGGTGAGCATGAGCCCGAGCGGCCGGCCGACGGTCAGCCCGCAGCCGATGACACAGAACCGCTGTCCGGTGATCGGCACGTCGTGCTGCCTCAGGAGCTCGATGATCCCGCGTGGCGTGCACGGCAGCGGAGCAGGAGTGCCGAGCACCAGCTTGCCGAGGTTCGTGGGGTGGAGCCCGTCGGCGTCCTTGTCCGGGTCGATGAGCTCCAGGACCCGGTGGGTGTCGACGTGCGGCGGCAGGGGCAGCTGGACGATGAAGCCGGTGCAGGTCGGATCCTCGTTGAGCTGCTGCACCGCTGCCTCGATCTCGGCCTGCGACGCGGTGGCGGGGAGCTCGATCCGGATGGAGGCAATGCCCACCTCGGCGCAGTCGCGGTGCTTGCCCGCGACGTAGGAGCGGGAGCCGGGGTCGTCACCGACGAGGATGGTGCCGAGGCCGGGGTCGATCCCGGCCTCGTGCAGTGCCTTCACCCGCACGGCGAGCGCGGTCTTCAGATCAGCAGCGACGCGCTTGCCGTCGATCTTTGCAGCGGTGGTCATGCACTTCTCCTTCTCGCGAGACCCGTGACGTCAGCATTCGATGACGTTGACGGCGAGGCCTCCGCGGGAGGTCTCCTTGTACTTGATCTTCATGTCGGCTCCGGTCTCGCGCATGGTCTTGATCGCGGCGTCGAGAGAGACCCGGTGGCTGCCGTCGCCACGGGCGGCGATGCGGGCGGCGTTGATGGCCTTGTTGCTGGCGATGGCGTTGCGCTCGATGCAGGGAATCTGCACCAGGCCGCCGACGGGGTCGCAGGTGAGCCCGAGATTGTGCTCGATGCCGATCTCGGCCGCGTTCTCGACCTGCTCCGGGGTGCCGCCGAGCACTTCGCACAGGGCTCCTGCAGCCATGGCGCAGGCCGAGCCGACCTCGCCCTGACAGCCGACCTCGGCCCCGGAGATCGACGCGTTGATCTTGAACAGGATCCCGACCGCGGCGGCGGCGAGGAGAAACCGCACGATCCCGTCCTCGTCCGCGCTGGGCACGAACTTCTCGTAGTAGTGGAGGACGGCCGGGACGATGCCCGCCGCGCCGTTGGTCGGCGCGGTCACGATCCGCCCGCCCGACGCGTTCTCCTCGTTGACGGCGAGGGCGAAGAGGTTGACCCAGTCCATCGCTCTGAGCGGGTCCGTCTCGTCCGTCGATGCCTGGAGGTGGGTGTAGAGACCGGGAGCACGCCGCGGAACCTTCAACCCGCCGGGCAGGGTGGGGTCGGTGCGGGTGCAGCCGTTGTGCACGCACTCCTGCATGACCGACCAGATGTGCAGCAGCTCGCCGCGCACCTCCTCCTCCGTACGCCACGCCAGCTCGTTGGCCATCATGATGTCGCTGATCCGCTTGCCCGACTCGGCGCAGACCGCGAGCAGCTCCGCTCCGGTGGTGAACGGGTACGGGATCGGGGTCGCGTCCTCGACGATCCGATCGGCGCCGGCCGCGTGCTCGTCCACGACGAAACCGCCGCCGACCGAGTAGTAGGTGCTCTCCAGGAGCACCTTCGTGTCGGCGTCGAACGCGCGGAAGATCATGCCGTTCGGGTGCGCGGGAAGGGTCTTGGTGCGGTGCATGACGACGTCGTCGGCGCCGAACTCGATGTCCCGGGCGCCGGCGAGCCTCAGCCGTCCAGTGGCGCGGACCTCGGCCACGCGAGCGTCGGCGTTGTCGGTGTCGACCGTTTCGGGCCGGTTGCCCTCGAGACCGAGGATGACCGCCTTGTCCGAGCCATGGCCGTGGCCGGTGGCCCCCAAGGAGCCGAACAGCTCCACTTCGGCCCGGGCGACGGCGTCGAGCAGTGAACCCGCCTTCAGGGCATCGGTGAACTGCACCGCCGCGCGCATCGGGCCGACCGTGTGGGACGACGACGGCCCGATGCCGACCGAGAACATGTCGAAGACGCTGAGTGCCATCAGCCGGATCCCAGGCGCTGTGTCGAGCTTGTCGAGATGACCTTGAACTCGGCCATGGCGTCGATCAGCCAGCGGCCCAGGTAGTCGGCGTACGAGGCACGCGGCAGGATCCGGTAGGAGTCCGTGTCGACCTTCCAGAGGATCACCGGAACACGTCCGATGGTGCTGGCGACCGCCGTGCCCGGGGTGAAGGCCCTCGGGTGGAGGTCGAGCGGACAGCCCTTCTCGAGGACCGCCTGCGCGGAAGGTCCCTCGAGCCGGAAGGTGGTGCGGTTGGCCGACAGGTCGACGACCGCGGCACCGCCTCCCGTGACGCCTGCGCGGAGGTAGGACACCAGGGTGGAACCGGCCACGCTCTGCGAGATGACCAGGAACTCGTCGGGCGAGAGCCACAGGACCACCACGTCGTGGCCGGTGGCGACCTCGCCGCACCGGGTGGGAAGCTCGGCGCCGAGGATCTTGGCCAGGCGCTCCCGGTCGGGCGAGCCGACCGGCACCCGCAGACCCACCATGGTGAGGAACTGCTCCTCACGCACGCGCACCCCGAGCGCTCCGGTGACGCCGGCGTCGACGAAGGCGCCGTGCAGGTGCTGGGCCGGGCTGACGCGCAGAGCCGAGATCTTCTTGTCGAGCGGCTCGATCGTGGTCTCAACCATCGCGGCGGGTTCCTTCCGGGTCGTAGAGGACGGTTTCAGCGACGACGACGTCGACCAGTCGGTCACCGACCGGCGCGACGAGGGTCTGGCCGATGCGGTTGCGGCCATCCTTGATGAGTGCCAGGGCGAACGAGCGTCCGAGCGCGGCACTGTGGTAGCTCGAGGTCACGTGCCCGAGCATCGGCACCGGTCCGTCGGCCGGGGTGATCGGCGTACCTGATGCGACCAGCTGGGTGCCCTCGGGCAACCGGAACGACTTGTCGACGGGCAGCACCGAGACGAGGTGCTTGCGGTCCGTGCGTGCGGTGTCGGCCCGGTTGTAGGACCGCTTGCCGACGAAGTCCTTCGCCTTGGAGACGATCCACTCCATGCCCGCGTCCTGGGGAGTCACCGTGCCGTCGGTGTCCTGGCCGACGATCGGGTAGCCCTTCTCGGCGCGGAGCACGTGCATGGTCTCGGTGCCGTACGGGGTGATCGCCCACTCCTGGCCGGCGGCGTGGATCTCTTCCCACACGCGCTGTCCGAACCAGGTCTCGACATTGACCTCGAAGGCGAGCTCCCCGGAGAACGAGATCCGGCACACCCGCGCCGGGATGCCCGAGGCGAGCGTCGTCTCGCGGAACGTCATGAACGGGAACGCCTCGTTGCTGACGTCGAGCTCCGGAGCGATCTTGGCGATCACCTCACGTGACTTCGGGCCGACGACGGCGACGGTGGCCCACTGCTCGGTCACCGAGGTGAAGCTGACGTCCAGGGTCGGCCACTCGGTCTGGTGCCACTCCTCGAGCCAGTCGAGGACCTTGGCGGCGCCGCCGGTGGTCGTCGTCATGAAGTAGCGACCCTCGTCGATGCGGAGCGTGACGCCGTCGTCGAAGATCATGCCGTCGGGCGTACACATGACACCGTAGCGCGCGGATCCGGGGGCGAGCTTCTTGAAGGCGTTGGTGTAGATCCGGTTGAGGAACTCACCGGCGTCACTCCCCCACACCTCGATCTTGCCCAGGGTGGTCGCGTCCATCATGCCGACGGACTCGCGGACGGCGGCGCACTCGCGGAGAACGGCCTCGTCCAGGGACTCGCCGTTCCGCGGGTAGTACCACGGCCGCAGCCACTGCCCCACGATCTCCATCTCGGCGCCGTGCGCGACGTGCCAGGGATGGATCGACGTCAGCCGGGCCGGGTCGAACAAGTCACCCCGCTCGCGGCCGGCGAGGGCGACGAACGGGACCGGAGCGTACGGAGCACGGTACGTGGTGGTGCCGATCTCGCCGGGGCTGCGACCGTCGTTGAGCGCGGCGGCGATGACGCCGATGGCGTTGACCCCGGAGGTCTTGCCCTGGTCGTTGGCGGTGCTGATCGAGGTGTAGCGCTTGATGTGCTCGACACTGCGCATACCGGCCCCGGTCGCCCGCAGTACGTCGTGCACGGTCTGGTCGCGCTGGAAGTCCACGAAGTGGTCGACCAGGTCGTCGAGCGGAACGGAGGCCTCGGCGGCGAGCCACAGCGGGCGGGTCGTGCCGTCACCTGTCGCCGCAGGGAGCGGCCCGGTCGGGGCCTCGGCCTCGCCGATGAAACCGGCGGCGAGGAGCGCGGTCGCTGCCGCATGCCGCCCCTCGGAGAGACACGCATCGAGGGTGTAGCTGCCCCGGGCCGATCCCACCATCTGCTGACCGGTGACCTCGCCGTCGGGGACGAACCCGGCCAGATCCTCGTCCCAGCGGACCTTGCCCTGCCGCTGGCTGTGCAGGTGGACCACGGGGCTCCAGCCACCGGCGACGGCGACGACGTCGCAGGCGATCTCTCGCCGCTCGCCGACCGCGGCGCCGTCGGCGTCGATCGCCGACACCGTCGCGGCGGTGACCCGCCGGTCACCGTCGGTGTCGAGAACGGCGGAGCCGAGGATGACCTCGATGCCTGCCGCCGCGGCGCGACGGGCGGCCTCGGACTGCTCCGGGCGGGCGTCGACGACGGCCGCCACGGCGACCCCGGCCCTGGTCAGATCGGCGGCGACCTCGTAGGCGCTGTCGTTCGTGGTGGCGAGCAGCACGTTGGAGCCTGCGGCCACGCCGTACCGGTTCAGGTAGGTGCGGACCGCGGAGGCGAGCATCACGCCGGGGCGGTCGTTGTTGCCGAACACCAGGGGACGCTCGTGCGCGCCGGTCGCGATGACGACCTGCTGCGCCCGGATGTGCCAGAGGCGCTGGCGGGACACACCGGTGAGTGCCTCCTTGGCGGACGCGTCGAGGTGGTCCAGCCGGCTCTCGAGCGCGATCACGTAGTTGGCGTCGTAGCTGCCGAAGGCGTTGGTCCGGGTCAGCACCGTGACCTCGGGGGCAGCCGCGAGCTCCTCGGTGACGCCGCTGAGCCAGGCGTCGGTGTCCACGCCGTCGATGCTGAGGCCGCGTGTGGAGAGAAGGGAGCCGCCGAGCTCGGGCTGGTCGTCGACGAGGATCACCCGGGCTCCGGATGCGGCGGCGGTGCGGGCCGCGGTGAGGCCGGTCGGGCCGGCTCCGATGACGAGGACGTCGGTGTGGACGTACTTCTTGTCGTAGATCGCGGTGTCGTCGGCGGGGTCGAGGTCACCGAGGCCGCTGAGGTAGTCGGCCTCGATCCCGTCGACGAGCTCGACGGTCGTGGCGGGCAGCATCGACTCGGTCACCGAGTCGCCGGGACGCCTCAGCTTGACCAGCGCGTTGGACTCCTCGAGACCGGCGGCGAGGACGCCGCGGGGACGCTGTCGGTACAGCGAGGGGCCACACTCGAGCACGCCGTTGGCGATCAGTGCCGAGGCGAGGGTGTCGCCGGCGTGGCCGGCGTACTCCTGGCCGTCGACGCTGAAGGCGAGACGGGTGGATCGGTCGATTCGGCCGCCGTCTGCGAGGCGGTGCGACGTCGTGCTCACTGCGGGCCTCCATCCAGGGTGGGACGCGGTTCGCCGGCCTGGTAGACGGCGGCGATGCGGTAGGTGACGGTGTCGCGAAGAACGTTGAACCACTTGCGGCAGCCGGAGCTGTGGACCCAGCGCTCGGCGAAGATGCCCTTGGTGTTCTCGCGGTAGAACAGGTAGCGACCCCACTCCTCGTCACTGAGGGCGCTCGGGTCCTCCGGGTAGGGGACGTGGGCCTGACCGCCGTAGTGGAACTCGGTCTCGTCGCGGGACCCGCAGTTGGGGCAGCTGATGAGAATCATCGTCGGCTCCTTTCAGTGGGCCACGGCGGCTGCGCCGTGCTCGTCGATGAGGGCACCGGTGCTGAATCGCTCCAGCGCGAACGGTGCGTTGTACTCGTGGGGCTCGTCGTGGGCGATCGTGTGCGCCATCGTCCAGCCGGCGCCCGGCGTGCCCTTGAACCCGCCGGTCCCCCAGCCACAGTTCACGTAGAGCTGATCGATCGGCGTCTTGCTCACGACCGGGGAGGCATCCGGCGTCACATCGACGATGCCGCCCCAGGTCCTGAGCAGATGCGCACGGGCGAAGATCGGGAACAGCTCCACGGCGGCCGCCATCTGCTCCTCGATCACGTGGAACCCGCCGCGCTGCCCGTAGCCGTTGTACGCATCGACGCCCGCGCCCATGACCAGCTCGCCCTTGTGGGCCTGGGAGACGTAGACGTGGACGTGGTTCGACATCACCACGGTCGGGTGGACGGGCTGGTGGAGCTCGGAGACGAGCGCCTGGAGCGGGTGGGACTGGATCGGCAGGTCGAAGCCGGCCATCTCGGCGAGGACGCTGGAGTGCCCCGCCGCGCACAGCGCGACCTTGCCGGCCGCGATGGTGCCGCGGCTGGTCTGTACGCCGACCACCCGGTTGCCGTCCTTGAGGATCCCGGTCACCTCGCAGTCCTGGATCAGGTCGACACCGAGCTCGTCGGCCTTGCGCGCGAACGCCCAGGCGACGTGGTCGTGCTTCGCGATGCCCGCGCGGGGCTGGTAGGTCGCGCCGAGCACCGGGTAGCGGATGTTGTCGCTGACGTTGATGATCGGGCAGATCTCCTTCACCTGGTCGGCGTCGAGCCACTCGGCGTCGATCCCGTTGAGGCGGTTGGCCTCGCAGCGCCGCACCGAGTCGCGTACGTCCTGCAGGGTGTGGGCGAGGTTGAGCACGCCGCGCTGGCTGAACAGGAAGTCGTAGTCGAGCTCCTCGGGAAGCACCTCCCACTGCTTGAGGGAGTGCTCGTAGATCGCCGCGGACTCGTCCCACAGGTAGTTGGACCGGATGATCGTCGTGTTCCGGGCCATGTTGCCGCCGGCGAGCCAGCCCCGCTCGAGGACGGCGACGTTGGTGATGCCGTGGTTCTTCGCCAGGTAGTACGCCGTCGCCAGGCCGTGTCCGCCGCCGCCGATGATGACGACGTCGTAGGAGGACTTGGGCTCCGGGTTTCGCCAGAGGAAGTCGGGGTGCTCGGGCAGCAGGTCTGCCATCACTCGGCTCCGTTCGACTCGATGAGGTGGGGGTAGAGCGGGTGCTTCTCGGCGAGGTTCGTGACCCGGCTGCGCAGCGCGTCGGCCGTCTCGTCGGTGAAGTCGTCCTTCAGCGCGGCCGCGATGATGTCGGCCACCTCGCTGAAGTCGGTGTCGCCGAAGCCACGGGTGGCGAGGGCCGGCGTGCCGATCCGCAGGCCGGAGGAGACCATCGGCGGACGCGGGTCGAAGGGCACCGCGTTGCGGTTGACGGTGATGCCGATGCGGTGGAGCCGGTCCTCGCCCTCCTGGCCGTTGAGCTCGGAGTCGCGCAGGTCGACCAGCACCAGGTGGACATCCGTGCCACCGCTGACCACCGAGACTCCCGCGGCCGCGACGTCGTCGGCGAGCAGCCGCTCGGCGATGATGCGGGCACCGCGCAGCGTACGCTCCTGGCGCTCGCGGAACTCGGGCTCCGCGGCGACCTTGAAGGCGACCGCCTTGCCGGCGATGACGTGCTCGAGCGGCCCGCCCTGCTGGCCGGGGAAGACCGAGGAGTTGATCTTCTTGGCGATGGCGGGGTCGTTGGTGAGGATGACGCCACCGCGCGGGCCACCCAGGGTCTTGTGCGTGGTCGAGGTGACGACGTCGGCGAACGGCACCGGGTTCGGGTGGAGGCCGGTCGCGACCAGACCGGCGAAGTGCGCCATGTCGACCATGAGCCGGGCGCCGACCAGGTCCGCGATCCGGCGGAACTCCGCGAAGTCCAGCTGCCGGGGGTAGGCGGACCAGCCGGCGACGATCAGCTTGGGCCGGTGCTCAAGGGCCAGTCGCTCGACCTCGGCCATGTCGATCAGGAAGTCCTCGCGGCTGACCTCGTACGGCACGACCTGGTAGAGGCGCCCGGAGAAGTTGAGCTTCATGCCGTGGGTGAGGTGGCCGCCGTGGGCCAGCGAGAGGCCGAGGATGGTGTCGCCGGGCTCGAGGAGGGCGAACATCGCGGCGGCGTTGGCCTGGGCTCCCGAGTGCGGCTGCACGTTGGCGTACTCCGCGGAGAAGAGCGCCTTGAGGCGGTCGATGGCGAGCTGCTCGATGACGTCGACGTGCTCGCAGCCGCCGTAGTAGCGACGGCCCGGGTAGCCCTCGGCGTACTTGTTGGTGAGGACCGAACCCTGAGCCTCCATGACGGCGGCGGGAGCGAAGTTCTCCGAGGCGATCATCTCCAGCGTCGTCTGCTGGCGGCTCAGCTCGGCGTCGATCTGCGCGCTGACCTCGGGGTCGAGGTCTGCGAGCGAGGCGGTCAAGACGTCAACCACGATGAACTCCCAAACTCTTGAAGTACGATTGATATATCAGTTCGGGATCAACAGTATGCTGGGTAGCGAACACCTGTCAACGGCCCAGATCAGAAAGCGGTGACTTGGTATGACCGACGTTCAGGCGCCCGCCCGGCCGGCGATCGGCGCAACGATCTCGCTGGCGCACGCGGCCTACGAGCGCATCCGGGACCGGCTGATCATGCTCGACATCAGGCCGGGCGAGCCGATCAACGACGGCCGGCTCGCGGACTCGCTCGGGTTCGGCCGTACGCCGGTGCGCGAGGCCCTCAAACGCCTGGAGACCGACCATCTGGTCGTCTCCTACGCGCGCCGCGGCACGTTCGCGACGCCGGTCGACGTCACCGAGCTGGGCGCCATCTCCGACCTGCGCCAGCAGCTCGAGCCGTTCGCCGCCCACCGCGCGGCAACCGCCGCGACCGACCAGATGCAGGCCGAGCTGCGCGCCATGGCCGAGCGGGTCCGCGGTCTCGATCCGTCGGGCGACGACCGACCCACCCTGATGCGGCTCGACATGTCGGTGCACCGGATGATCTACCGCGCCACGGGCAACAGGCACCTCGAGGACGTCCTGGTCCGCTACGACAACCTGGCGACCCGGATCTGGTGCCTGGTCGTGGACAAGCTCCCGGACCTGGCGTCCCACATCTCCGAGCACGCCCCGCTCCTGGAGGCGATCGCCGACGGCGACGCCGAACGCGCCGAGCGGCTGACCCGCGAGCACATCGACGGCTTCTCCACCGAGATCCGTCGCGTTCTCTGACTGCGTTCTCTGACTGCGTTCTCTCAACATGAGATCGGGCGCCGGCCCACCCGGCCGGCGCCCGATCTCGACCCGTCGGGTCAGCCGCGCAGGCGGCTCATCTCGGGGTCGAAGAGCGGCTCCGGGGTGACCGTCGCGGAAATCCGCTGGCCGAAGTACTCGATCTCGACCTGGTCGCCCTCTCCGATCTCCGCCGGCAGGTAGGCGTAGGCGATCGGCTTGCCGATCGTGAACCCGTACGCCGCGCTGGTGACGTACCCGACCGCCGTCTCGCCCGACAGCACGGGCTCCTTGCCGAGCACCATGGACTTGCCGTCGTCGATGGTGAGGCAGCGCAGCCGGCGAGCCGAGGTCTCCACCGAGCGACCCTGGAGGGCCGCCTTGCCGACGAAGTCCTCCTTGGCGGACTTCACCGCGAAGCCGACGCCCGCCTCGTACGGGTCGTGCTCGGTGGTCATGTCGGCACCCCAGGACCGGTAGCCCTTCTCCAGCCGGAGCGCGCCGAACGCGGCCCGCCCGGCGGCAATGACACCGTGCTCCTGGCCGGCGTTCCACAGCACGTCCCACAGCTTCTGGCCGTTCTCGGCGGAGGCGTAGATCTCCCAGCCGAGCTCGCCGACGTAGGACAGGCGCAGGGCGGTGACGGGGATCCCGCCGATGGAGGCCCGCTTGCCGCGGAAGTACTTCAGACCGTCGTTGGTGAAGTCGTCCGTGCTGACCTTGGCGATCAGGTCCCTGGCCAGCGGCCCCCACAGTCCGATGCAGCAGGTGCCGCCGGTGATGTCGCGGACATGGGCGGCGAGCGCGGGGTTCTCGGCACGCAGCTTGCGCGCCTCTCGCCGGAGGTACGCCAGGTCGACCGTGCCGTTGGCGCCGACTTGGTAGAGCTCGTCCTCGAGTCGGGCGACGGTGATGTCGCTCTTGATCCCGCCCTGCTCGTCGAGGAACAGGGTGTACGTCACCGCACCGGGCTTCTTGCTGACGTCGCCGGTGGTGAGTCGCTGCAGCAGGGTCTCGGCGCCGGGTCCGGAGACCTCGAGGCGGCGCAGCGGCGTCATGTCGTACATGGCGACCGCGGTGCGGGTCTTCCACGCCTCGACGGCCGCGATCGGAGAGTAGTAGCGGGCCGACCAGTCGTCGCGCGTCGGCGACTTCCACTCCTCGGGCAGCTCGTCCAGCAGGGCTGCGTTGGCCTCGTACCAGTGCGGCCGCTCCCAGGTCCCGGCCTCGAGGAAGAAGGCGCCGAGCTCGACCTGACGGGCGTGGAACGGGCTGACCCGGATGTCGCGGGGCGAGTCCTTGGGCTGCAGCGGGTGGAGGATGTCGTAGATCTCGACGAAGTTCTGCTGCGAGGTCTCGCTGACGTAGGCCGGAGCCAGCTGCGTCTCCTCGAAGCGGTTGAGCTCGAGGTCGGCGAGGTCGTACTGCGACCGTCCGGTGGTCAGCACCTCGGCCACCGCCCGGGCGACGCCGGCGGAGTGGGTCACCCAGACCGCCTCGGCCACCCAGAAGCCGTCGAGGTCGCGGGACTCACCGACGAGCGAGCCGCCGTCGGGCGTGAACGAGAAGATGCCGTTGAACGACGACTCCGCGATCTCCGTCTCCTGCAGGCACGGGAGCAGCTTGCGGCACTCGTCCCACGGGCCCTCGAAGTCCTCGGGCGTGAAGTTGAGCCGCGACGGCATGTTGTCGTGGTCGACGTGCTCCGGGGTCGGGCCGAGATCGGAGGCGACGTACGGCATCGGCTTGTGGGCGTACGAGCCGATCCCGTAGGTGTCGCCCCACTCCCGGAAGTAGAGGTCCTGGTCCTGGTGTCGCAGGATCGGCAGGGTCGCGCCGTCGGGCGCCTCGTGCTTGCCGGCCAGGACCGGCACCGACGTGGTCTTGATGAACTGGTGGGCGAGCGGGAGGAGCGGCACGTCGGTGCCCGCCATCTTCCCCACCTCGACACCCCAGAAGCCGGCGCAGGAGACGACGATGTCGGCCTCGACCACACCGTTCGTGGTCTCGACGCCCGTCACGTGGCCGCCCTCCTGGAGGACTCCGGTCACCGCGGTGTGCTCGAGATAGGTGACGCCGGCCGCCTGCGTACGCTCGATGAGCAGGTCGACGGCGCGCGCCGCCCGGGCCAGACCGTCGCTGGGGATGTGCAGACCCGCGAGGACCTGCGACTCGTCGATGTGCGGGTAGAGGTTCTTGCACTCGGCGGGACCGATCACCCGAGCCTCGATCCCCCACGACTTCGCGTAGCCGAGCTTGCGGTAGAGCTCGGCGACGCGGGCCTCGGTGGTCGCGACCTCGAGGCCACCGACCTGGTTGAAGCAGCTCACCCCGTCCTTCTCCAGGGACAGGAACTTCTCCACGGTGTACTTGGCGAACAGGGTCATCGTCTTCGACGGGTTGATCTGGAAGACGAGACCGGGCGCGTGGGAGGTCGAGCCGCCGGGCAGGCTGAGTGGGCCCTGTTCGATGACCGTGATGTCGGACCACCCGCGTGACACGAGTTCGTCCGCGAGGTTCGTGCCGACGATGCCGGCGCCGATGATGACTGTGCGGGGCGAGGACGTCATGAGCTTCTCCGTGAGGTTCGGGTTGGTGGTCAGCGGAACACGACGGTGCTGGAGCCGTGCATGAAGACGCGGTGCTCGCAGTGCCAGCGGACGGCGCGCGAGAGTGCGAGGCACTCGGCGTCCTGACCGACGGTGGCCAGGGCCTGCGGTGTGTAGGTGTGGTCGACCCGGTTGACCTCCTGCTCGATGATGGGTCCCTCATCGAGGTCAGCGGTGACGTAGTGAGCGGTGGCACCGACGAGCTTGACGCCCCGTTCGTGCGCCTGGTGATAGGGCTTGGCCCCCTTGAAGCCGGGCAGGAACGAGTGGTGGATGTTGATCGCGCGACCCTCGAGCTGGCGGCAGAGGCCGTCCGAGAGGATCTGCATGTAGCGGGCGAGCACGACCAGGTCGACGTCGTACTCCTCGACCAGGTCGAGCATGCGCTGCTCGGCCTGCGGCTTGGTCTCGGGCGTGACCGGGATGTGGATGAACTCCAGTCCGGCCGCCTCCGCCATGGGGCGAAGATCCTCGTGGTTGGACGCGACGACAGCGATCTCGGCCCCCAGTGTCCCCCCGCGCCACCGGAAGATGAGGTCGTTGAGGCAGTGGCCGAACTTGGAGACCATGACCAGCAGTCGCGGCTTGCGCTCGTCGTGGAACGCGTACGACATGCCGAACCGGTCCGCGATCGGACCGAACGCGGCGGTGAGCTCATCGACATCCGCCCCGTCGACGGAGGCGAACGCGGTCCGGAGGAAGAACAGCTCCCCGACCCGGTCGTCGTGCTGCTGGTGCTCGAGGATGTCGAACCCGCGGTCGTACAGGAAGCTCGTGACCGCCTGCATGATTCCCGGGCGCTCCTGACAGGACAGCGTCAGCACGTTGGTCGTCGCAGTGGGCGCGGTCGCCACGGACGCAACGGCGGTCGTGCTTGGCGGGCTGATGGTCATGCTGGGCTCCTGGTTGCCGGTAATGATACACAACTCATATATCAGAATGATCGTAGAACGGCTCTCAGAGCGCCGTCAAGGGTCTGGCCGGCCAACCAAGCGTCTCCGGTCCCACGACACCCGTGACGATCTCGGCCCCGAAGGTCATGGCGTCCGCAACATCGGTCGAACGGCCCCACCCAAAGTCACGACACATGGCTACTGCCCACCGCGGTCGAGACAGGCCATGCTTCGACGATCAAGGCACCGAACAGAACCGGTGAGGTCAGACGGGCCATATGCCATGTGGCGTAGCGAAGGGAAGCCTCGTGAGTGTTGAGAAAGTGGATCTGCCCGAAGGTGTTGCGAATGAACCCAGCCTGCGCCGCACGGTTGTCGCGGCGTCGGTCGGCAACTTCGTGGAGTGGTACGAGTTTGCCGTCTACGGTGTGGTCGCCGCCTACATCTCGACAGCGATGTTCCCCACCGGCGACCCCACGGCCGCCATGCTGAACACATGGGCGGCCTACGGGATCTCGTTCCTGGTGCGACCGGTCGGAGGCGTGTTCCTGGCGCGCCTCGGTGACCGCTACGGCCGACGCCACATTCTCTACGTCACGATCACCCTGATGTCGATCGCGACATTCTGTATCGCGCTGATCCCTTCGTACGCGACCATTGGGATCGCCGCACCGATCCTTCTGATCTGTGCTCGCATCGCACAGGGCATCGCGGCAGGCGGCGAGTTGGCCGGCGCGGCGGCATTCCTCTACGAGCATGCGCCAGCGCATCGCCGAGCGAGGCTGGTCAGCTTCCTGGGCGTGAGCACGTTCTGTTCGATCGTTCTCGGCTCGACACTGGCGACTGTGCTCACCGTCGCGCTGCCGGCCGACGAGATGCAGTCTTGGGGGTGGCGCGTGGTCTTCGCTACAGCTCTCCCTCTCGGTTTCATCGGCCTCTACATCAGGCGCTCCCTCCAGGAGACTCCCGAGTTCCAGCAGATGCACACCCAGCGAAACGTCACGGTGGCCGGACCGAGATCGGAGAGCCTGTGGCTTGCCATCCGACAGAACGGGCGCGCCATCCTTCTGTACCTGGGATTCGGAACGTTCTACTCGATCGCCGTCTATGTCAGCGTCGCTGCCTACCTTGCGTACATGCTCGCGAACGGATTCTCGGAGAAGGCAGCGTTGACGATCAACACCATCGCCGGTCTCGTGATCATCGCCGGAATCCTGTTCACGGGCGGCCTGGCCGATCGAATCGGGAGGAAGCCGATCCTGATCGGTGGCGCAAGCGCCATGGCTGTGGGAGTCGTGCCGACCTTCCTGTTGGGTTCTACCGGGACATTCGCCCTAGGACTGTTGGGGGCCCTGATCTTTGCAATCCCACTATCGGTGTTCCTCACTCCGGCTGTCATCAATGTCGCCGAGCTCTTCCCTGCCAAGGTTCGAGTCACGGCCGGCACCGCGGCCTACAATCTGACCGTCATAATCGGTGGATTCATGCCCTTCGTCGCAGTGTGGATCACCGACGTCACCGGTTCCCGACTGGCTTTCCCGGTCTTTATCGCAGCGATGGCCGCATTGGCACTCACCGTCGTGGTGGTTTGGTACCGTGAGCCCGATTCTGATCACGAATCACCCACGTTGGGCAGGAACTGAAACGATGACACAGCTGATTCTGGAGAACGCCCGAATCTTCGATGGCGTGTCGGAGGAATGCCCCGATGGCATGACGGTGCTCGTCGAAGATGGATCGATCCGCGAAGTCTCCGATCGTCCCATCAAGTCAGTCGATGCCCACAGGGTCGACGTCGCCGGGAAGACTCTTATGCCCGGCCTGATCGACATGCATGTTCACTCATACTTCTCCGATCTCGATCCACGTGTTCTCAACGACCGGGATGCGCCCTACCGAACTGCCTACGCGATCAAGAAGCTCGGCCACGCGCTTGACTGTGGATTCACCACCGTGCGCGATATCGGCGGTGGCGACTACCCTCTGGCCGCCGCCATCGCGGACGGGCTGATCAGAGCGCCGCGTTTCTTCTACGCAGGCAAGATTCTGTCGATGACCGGCGGCCACGTCGACTACCGGACGCCCAACGAGAAGAACCACACGCATGGGTACTGTTCCTGCGCCTCGATGAACTGGGCCGGCGTCATTGCCGACGGTGTCGACGAGTGCATTAAGGCAGCACGCGAAGAGCTGCGCCGCGGCGCGCACTGCATCAAGATCGTCGCGTCTGGCGGTGTCATGTCACCGAGCGATCCGATATGGATGAATCAGTTTCGAGAAGATGAGATTCGCGCGATCGTCCAAGAGTGTGTTGTACGGCGAACCTATGTTTCGGCGCATTGTCTGACGAGCGAATCGACGCGTAGGTCCGTCGAGTTCGGCGTGCGCTGCATCGAACATGCTGCGTTGATCGATGCCGAGACCGCCAGTTTCGTCGCTGAGCGCGGGGCCTATGTCGTCCCGACGCTGTGCGTCCTTTTCTCTCTTGTCGAGAGTGGTCTCGAGATGGGCCTGCCCCCTGACCGCATCGACGATGTTCGCGCGATCTACGAAGAGTCGACGGACGCTCTGGACCTGATGCGAAGCGCTGGCGTCAAAGTTGCCTTCGGTACGGACCTGCTTGCTGGCTTCTACACACAGCAGTGTCGCGAGTTCGAACTCCGTCAGGAGGTGTTCACGCCCATCGAGATCTTGCGTCAGGCAACCTCCGTCGGGGCCGAGATTCTCATGCAGGAAGGCAAGCTCGGCTGCATCCAACCCGACGCACATGCCGATCTCATCGTCGTCGATGGCGACCCGTTGAAGGACATCAGATTGCTCGCTGCCGATGGACGCAATTTGGACCTGATCGTGCGCGCCGGAGAAGTCGTCAAGAATCGGCTGAGCTAGGAGGCTTCCGATCCATGAATTCCTTCCTTGGCATCAAAGGAAGGCTCGTTATAGAGGAGATTGCATGAGCAGCATGTTGCACGGTTGCCTTTCCGACACCGAGTACTTCGAAGTCACGGCAAAGTCCGGGCATAGCTACGGCGTGTGGGTCACCACACCTCCCGGATATGCAGAGTCGACGGATTCGTTGCCACTGATCTACGTGACGGATGCCAACTTCGCCGTTGGCCTGACGGCGCCGCTCATCGTCACTCAGTCGGACCCGTACCTGACGATCGCTCCGTACATCCAGGTGAGCATCGGTTATGCAGGCGAGGAGGCTCAGGAGTGGGCGCGACTTCGCAATCGCGATCTCGTTCCGCCAGGGGAACCGGTCAGCGACGACCTTGTGGCCACCTTGAAGAAGGCTCTCGACGCGGGCCAGATGACTCAGGAGCACGTGGACGCCTACCTCTTGGAGCTTGCCGACACGCATGCAGACGTCTTCCTCGACTTCCTGACCGACGAACTCCATCCCCAATTGCAGTCGCGGTTTCGCGTCAGCGAGTCAGGCCACGGCCTCTTCGGTTACTCGTACGGAGGACTGTTCTCGCTCTACGCGTGGCTTCGCGAACCGGGACTGTTCGCGAGCATCTGCGCGGGTAGTCCCGGGGTCGTCAGTCCTGACAGCAAGGTCTTCGAGATGATCGACGATCTCCCGGCACTCGGCGAGGCCCCAGACGCTCCGCTGCTGCACGTCACGCTCAACGAGGCAGAGATGTTCGGCGACATCCCGGTGTATCGCGGACTTGCACGCAACGTTCTGGACGCCATGGAGAAGTTGGAGGCCGAGGGAAGATCCCAGTACGTGTCCAGCGCAATGTTGCACGAGACGCATGTCACCGGCGTACAGGCATCGTTCCTCAGCTATCTCAAGGCATGCCACACGCGGTGATCAGTTGGTGTGCGGGTTGACCCGGAACGCGATGGCGAGAGAACGCAGTTTGAGGCCGAGGTGGAGGGCGAGTCGGTCGTCGCCGTTTCGAAGGCTGCGGCCGGTGACCTGTTCGATCCGCCTGAGGCGTTGGTAGAGCGTCGCGCGGTGGATACACAGGGCTTCGGCGGCCTGCCTCGCACTTCCCCCGAGGTCGAAGAAGGTCGTGAGCGTGTCGATGAGGTCGCCATGGGCGTCGGCATTCTCGAGTGCCACCAGGTCCGGCGTTCGGGAGGCCTCAGCCAGGTCGTCGGGGGCGAGGGTGATCAGGAGTTCGTACGGTCCGAGCTCGCCCCATCGCGCGGGGTTGCCCACCCCGGGCACGAGGAGCGCTGTGCGTGCGGCCCTCACAGCCTTGCGGTACGAGTCGGCCACATGGTCGAGCCGATCTACCGTGGGCCCCAGACCGAAGACCGGCTTCGAAGTGCTCTGGGTGAGGCCCTTGAACCGGGTGGTGATCCGATCGACGACGGTGTCGACCACGTACCGAGTTGGGGGTCGCCGTTGAGCGAGAAGGAGCCAGGCCCGCGACCGATTGGTCGCGATCAGGACGACGTCGTCAGTGACCGCGCCGGCGCCTTCCTCGACAGCGGCCTCCAACTCGACTTCCCGCTCGGCGTGGGGGTCGTCGTCGGACCGGCATTGCACGGCCAGCACGGTGAAGTGCATGGGGCCGTCCGGGAACAGGCCCTCGGCGCGCATGTCTTCGATGGCTTGGGACCGAATCATCGTGTCGGGTGAGACCAGGTCCCGCAAGATGGCTTCGTGGCGGGCACGGGAGCGCTGCCGCACCATGAGGCGTCGGTACAGCACGGCTCCGGCCCGCTCGGCGGCCTCGCCCGCGGCCGCCACGTCCTCGTCACTGAGTGCGCCGTTGCGGTCGAGCAGCCACAGGTAGCCCAAGAGCTGTCCGTGGCAACGCACGGGTGCGCACAGCCGAGGCGTCGCCTCAGGGATGGCGCCCAGCTCGAGCATGCCCGGCTTGGTCCACTGCGATATGCCGTGGGTGCGGATCAGCTCGACGACATCGGGCGGGACCGACCGATTGAGCACCGAGTCGATGCGCAGCTGGTCCTCGTCGCCGAAGTGCCGGCTCGCGGCCAGCAGACCGATGTCGGGGCCATCGATCGCTGCCGAGCGCTGGAGCCGCTCGGCGAGCTCGTCCACGATCGCCTGCAGCTCGTCCTCAGGCACGACGCGCTCCTTCCCACCGGCAGATCTCCTCGCCCACCGCGCCAAGGTCGGCACGCGTTCATATCCCGACATTCTCACCGAGGCGGGAGAAGGAGACAATATGCATTCGTCGCGCACGATGCCGTACGTCGCTACAAATGTCGACCGGATCGGCAATCGCCCGTCGCCCGCGTCGAGTGAACAATCGTCTCGCCGGACCACGGTCGACGTCTGTCGTCCGCGCACCGGCAGGTCGGCGACAGTTGAGCACTGCGTCACCGGTGACCTGGGACCGAGGATGGACGGCGCCAGCCCCGGATCACAGCCGGGGCATCACTGGAAGAAGGTTCAGCATGGGTGTCGGTGCGGATGTCGTAGTCGTCGGCGCAGGCGTGATCGGGTCGTCGATCGCGCTGGAGCTGGCGCGGGGTGGCCATAGCGTGACGGTGGTGGACAAGGCATCCGGCCCAGGTCAGGGATCGACCGCGGCGTCCAGCGCCGTGGTTCGGTTCAACTTCACCTCCGCCGCCGGGGTTGCCCTGGCGTGGGAGGCGCAGTTCGGCTGGAGGGACTGGTCGCATCACCTGGGTGTCGATGTCGGCGACCTCCCCCGTTTCGTCACCACGGGCCTGGTCATGCTCGACGTCGACGCTGCGCCACGGGAGATGTGGCTTCCGCTTTTCGACACCTATGGAGTGCCGTACGAGGAGTGGGACAGTGCGGACCTCGCGCGGCGCGTCTCGGGGCTGGACACGGGGCGATACTGGCCACCGAAGCGAGTCGACGACCAGGCTTTCTGGAACGACGCGGCAGGCGAGCTCGGAGGGGTCTTCACCCCCGACGCCGGCTATGTCTCCGACCCAGCACTGGCTGCGGCGAACCTGGCAGCCGCCGCCCAAGCCCATGGAGCCACCATGCGGTTTCGCAGCCAGGTCACAGCTGTCGAGAAACAGAGGGGAAGGGTCAGCGCGGTGATGTTGTCCGATGGTGTGCGGATCGGCTGCGACATCGTCGTGAACGCGGCCGGACCATGGTCGGGCGCCCTGAACCAGATCGCCGGAGTAGGTTCGGACTTCACCGTCGGGGTCCGTCCGATGCGGCAGGAAGTGGCGCATGTCGCGGCCCCGGACGACTTCCGGCTCGACGGCGGCCCTGGTCCGATCATCGCCGATCTGGACCTCGGGACCTATTTCCGGGGAGAGGTCGGCAGCGGGCTTCTGGTCGGGGGAACCGAGCCCGAGTGCGACGACCTCGAATGGCTCGAGCCGGACGCCGTCGACGCGGTCTCTGTTCACCCCACGATGGCGGTGTTCGAGCCCCAGGTCCTCCGTGCCGCGCGCCGACTTCCCGAGTTGGCCGTCCCCAACCGCCCCAGTGGTGTGGTCGGTGTCTACGACGTCGCCGACGATTGGTCACCGATCTACGACCGCACCGACCTACCCGGCTTCTACGTCGCCATCGGCACCAGCGGCAACCAGTTCAAGAACGCTCCGGTGGTCGGCCAGCTCATGGCCACTCTGATCAGCGCGGTCGAGGCTGGTGCGGACCACGACACCAGCCCGGTCACCTTCGTCACCCCCCGCGCGGGTCTCGAGATCGATCTCGCCGCGTACTCCCGGCGGCGCCCTCGGAACAACACCACCGGGACCGTCATGGGGTAGCGCCCGCGCCAGGCTGCCGATCGAGCAGAACAATTTCACCGAGAACACCCCTCGTCGCTTCGGTCGAACAGCGACGCGATACGGAGGCTTCAGATGCTGGTCAGACACCTACAGGAGCGGATCCCAGCTGATCGCATTCAGCTCGATCCCGCGGTCACGGCGAGCTACGCCCACGATGAGGCCGAATGGGCGCCCCACGGGACACCGCTCGTCCTCATCCGGCCGCGCACGGCCGAGGAGGTCCAGGAGGTCGTGCGCGGGTGCATCGAGTACAACGTGCCCGTCGTGCCCCGCGGCGCGGGCACCGGCCTGTCCGGCGGAGCGAACGCCGTCGACGGGTGCGTCATCCTGTCGACCGAGGCGATGACGGCGATCACAGAGATCGACCCGATAGAGCGGCTGGCGGTGGTGCAGCCGGGCGTCGTCAACGACCACCTGCGGAACGCGTGCGCAGAACGCGGCCTCTGGTACCCACCCGACCCCGCCTCAGCGCCGTGGTCGACGATCGGCGGCAACGTCGCGACGAACGCGGGCGGCCTCTGTTGTATGAAGTACGGCGTCACTGCGGACTACGTGCTCGGGCTGCAGGTCGTCACCGGAACGGGCGAACTGGTCCGACTCGGGCGACGTACGGCCAAGGGCGTCGCAGGGTACGACCTCGCCAGACTGCTCGTCGGGTCCGAGGGGACGCTGGGCGTCATCACCGA
The DNA here is from genome assembly GCF_040302125.1 of Nocardioides sp. NPDC127514. NCBI lineage: Bacteria > Bacillati > Actinomycetota > Actinomycetes > Propionibacteriales > Nocardioidaceae > Nocardioides > Nocardioides sp. NPDC127514. The sequence goes on from NZ_JBEORF010000015.1 coordinate 143,340, forward strand.
GGTCACGCTCCGGCTGCGCCCTCAGCGGGCGCCGGAGCACACCGTCGCCGGCTACTTCTCGTCCATCGTGGACGCCGGACGTGCTGTCACGGCGGTAGGCGCGGCAGGCATCGTCCCGTCCGCCCTCGAACTCATCGACCGGCACTGCCTCGAGGCCGTCGACCAGTGGAAGAAGATGGACCTGGCTGTCGACGCCGACGTCATCCTGTTGGCGCGGTGCGACGTCCCTGGCACGGCAGGCGAGGAAGAGGCGGACGCGATCCGCGACTGCTTCGAGCGAGCAGGAGCCACCTGGGCGGCTCGTTCGACCGACCAGACCGAGGCGGACGCGCTGTTCGACGCGCGGCGCCTGGCGTATCCGGCCCTCGAGCGTCTGGGACCCGTGCTCACCGAAGACGTCTGCGTGCCCAAGGCGGCGGTTCCGGAGATGCTCACCAGGATCGAGGCGATCGGGAAGAAGCACGAGACCCTCATCGCCAACATCGCCCACGCCGGGGACGGGAACCTGCACCCCCTCCTGATCACGCCGCGTGGCGACGACGAGGCCAGAGAACGTGCGCAGCGGGCCTTTCAGGAAATCATCGAGGAAGCAATCGCGCTGGGCGGCACCGTCACAGGAGAGCACGGTATCGGCCTGCTCAAGATGGACGGGCTCGCAAAGGAACTGCCCGCGGAGGTACTGGCCCTTCACCGCGCGGTGAAAGCCGCCCTCGATCCGCACGGCATCTTCAACCCCGGCAAGGTCATCGCCAGCCTCTGAACCGGGTAGAACAAAGAACTCCGCCTGTCCTGTCTGTGCAGGTCAGGCGGAGTTTCTGGCTCCCCCGGTTGGACTCGAACCAACAACCCTCCGGTTAACAGCCGAATGCTCTGCCAATTGAGCTACAGGGGAATTGCACCTTGCGGCGCGGGTGAAACCTTAGCAACCCGGCCGCGGCGATCGGAAATCGGCAGGCCGTCACTCGGCGACGAGGTTGCGGAGGCCGCGGCGGTGCTGTTCGAGGGCGGCCAGCTGGGCGAAAAGACGGTTGTACGCCTCGGGGTCGGCGGCTGCGTCGGAGCGCTGCAGACGGCTCTTCACCTCGGCGATGCGGCGCTGGTCGAGGAGCTCGAGGAGGCGTACGACGTACTGCAGGACGTACGCAGCATCCGGCTCCTTCGCGGACGGGATCGGCTCCACGGCGAGCTCGGCGAGGATGCGGCTGACGAGCGGGTCCGAGGCGGCGGCACCCAGCTTCTGGGCCCAGCCGGCGTCGCCGGTGCCGGCACCGGGGCCACCGAGGCCGGCGATGATCTCCCACAGCGCCCGGTAGAGGGGGTGGGTGAAGGCCTCAGGGGTGATCTCACCGGTGGTGCGCCCCAGCGCGACCGGGTGCTGCACGAAGAGCTTGAGGGTCTCGCGCTCGACCGTGAAGCGCGGCTCGCGCGGATGTGGCATGGGCGGACGCTGCGGCGCGACGGGAGCCTCGGGAGCGGCGGCGGGCTCGCGCCGCGACGGAGCAGCCGAGGGTGCGGGACGGCCAGCGGCGCGGCGTACCTCTCGGGCCGCATCGTCGGGATCGACGCCGAGGAAGCGAGCCAGGTCGCGGGTGAAGCCCATCTTCTTGGACTCGTCGCGCACGGAGGCGACCAGCGGGGCCGCCTCACGGAGGGCATCGACCCGCCCGTCGGCACGGTCCAGGTCGTACTTGGAGGCGACGTTGCGCAGCACGAACTCGTAGAGCGGGACGCGGTTGGCGAGCAGCTCGCGAACCGCCTCGTCGCCCTTCTTGATCCGCAGGTCGTTGGGGTCGAGGCCGTCGGGCTCGACGGCGACGTAGGTCTGCGAGGTGAAGTTGCCGTCGCCCTTGAACGCCTTCAGCGCCGCGGCCTGACCGGCCGCGTCGCCGTCGAAGGTGAACACGACCGCGCCACGCAGCTGCTGGTCGTCGGAGATGAACCGGCGCAGCACCTTCGCGTGGTCGTCGCCGAAGGCGGTGCCGCAGGTCGCCACGGCGGTGGTGATCCCGGCGAGGTGGCAGGCCATCACGTCGGTGTAGCCCTCCACGATCACGGCCTCGCGGGTGCGGGCCATCTCCTTGCGGGCCAGGTCGATCCCGTAGAGGACGTGCGACTTCTTGTAGATCGGCGTCTCGGAGGTGTTGAGGTACTTCGCCTCGATGCGGTCGTCGTCGAAGAGCCGACGGGCGCCGAAGCCGATGACGTCGCCACCCGACTCCCGGATCGGCCACATCAGCCGACCGCGGAACCGGTCGTAGTGCGACCGCCCGTGCGCGACCAGGCCGGCGGTGACGACCTCCTCGTCCGAGAACCCGCGCGCACGCAGGTGGCGGTAGAGGTCCTCTCCTCCGCGCGGCGAGAAGCCGACGCCGAAGTGCAGCGCCGCGTCGCGGTCGAAGCCCTTCTCGGCGAGGAACTGCCGCGCGACGACGGCGTCGGGGGTCAGCAGCTGCTCGGCATAGAACTCGGCGGCGACCTTGTGGGCCTCGACCAGCTTGCCGCGACCGGGGCCGCGCCGTACCGGCGCCTCGTCGCCCTCCTCGCGCTGGACCTGCACGCCGACCTTGTCGCCGAGCCGCTCGACCGCCTCGAAGAAGCTGAGTCCCTCGAGCTTCATCACGAAGTCGATGACGTCGCCGCCCTCTTGGCAGCCGAAGCACTTGAAGAAGCCCCGTGACGGGTTCACGTTGAACGACGGCGACTTCTCGTCGTGGAACGGGCACAGGCCCTTGTAGGTCCCCGGGCCCGCCCGGCGGAGCGTGACGTACTGGGAGACGATGTCGTCCAGGCGTGCCTTCTCGCGCACCTCTTGGATGCTCGTCTCCTTGATGCGGCCCGCCACAACGTCAGATCCTACGGGGCCGCGGATCGGCCTGAGATGCTTGACCTGATGTCCACCACCACACCGGCCCGACCGCCGACCCGACCGCGGGCCCGCCGGGCGACTTTCTGGCTCGGTCTCACGATGGTCCTGGCCGGTGTGGGGCTCCTCGGCTACACCGCCTGGGAGATGTACGGCACCACGATCATCAGCAAGCAACGCCAGCAGGAAGCGACCTCGACGATCGAGAAGGCGTGGGACTCGGGCCGGGCCGAGGCCACGACCGAGTTCGGATCGGCCGAGGCGCTCATCGAGATCCCCCGCTTCGGCGAGGACTACCGGATCCCGGTCCTCGAAGGCACCTCGGACCGGGCCCTGGGCGCCGGCGTCGGCCACTTCTCCGGCACCGCCGGACCCGGTGAGGTCGGCAACTTCGCGCTCGCCGGCCACCGGATCACCCACGGCGAGCCGCTGCGCGATCTCCCCAAGCTCCGCGAAGGCGACGAGATCCGTGTGCTGACCAGGGAGAAGACGTACGTCTACGCCCTCACCACCGATGGCGACGACCTGATCGTGCCGTTCACATCGGCCTGGGTCACGGACCCGCTTCCCGACAACCCCGACATCGACGGGGCGGAGCCCGAGCAGATCGACGGTCAGCGGCTGATCACCCTCACCACCTGCTCCGAGCTCTTCCACACCGACTACCGGTTGGTCGCCTTCGGCAGGCTCGTCGCCGAGGAACCGGCAGGCTGACGGACAGTTAGAGACGGAGCGTACGCCGCGGGCCGAGGTCGGCTCGGTGGTCGGCCCACATCCGCTGCTCGTCCCGTACGCGCGCGACCTCGGCCGGGTCGATCGTGGCGACGACCATCCCAGGAGTGGCGTCATCGAGCTGCTCGACCGGCCGGCCGAGCGGGTCGTAGACCGCGGAGCCGCCGATGAGGCCCAACGGCCCGCCGACGAGACCGGCGAAGGCGACGTACATCGAGTTGTCCAGCGCCCGGGCGGCGTAGTGCAGGTCGCGCCGGTGACCTCCGCCGGGGAAGTAGGCACCGGTGTTGAGGTAGAGGATCGCGCCGTCGGCGGCTGCCGCGGCGGCGTGCTCGGGGAAGTTGGCGTCGTAGCAGACCGACAGGGCCACCCGGACGCCGTCGATCTCGATCGTCGTACCGTGCTCGCCGGGCTCGAAACGCTCGACCTCGGGCGGGTAGAGGTGCTGTTTGTCGTACGCCGCGACCGGCTCCTCCCCCGGCGCGATGACCAGGCTGGTGATCGCCCGTCGTCCGGCCTGGGCGAGGGGCGAGTTGAGCACGAGCACCGCGCCGGTCTCGTCCACCGCGGCCTGCACCGGGGCGAGCCAGGCGGCGTCCTCGAGCGAGGGCAGAAGGCCGTCGAAGGCGTCGAGGTCCCACGACGTCGTGAACGTCTCCGGCAACGCGACCAGCCGGGCTCCCTTCGCGGCCGCCTCGCGGACCCGGTCCGCGGCTGTCGCGACGTTGGCCCCTAGATCGCCCGGCAGCGCCGTCTCCTGGACGACCGCGATTCGCAGCATGTCAGCAACGGTAGCGGCGGGGTAGTCCGGTAGCGAACTGCCCAAATACTGACGAGTAATAGGCAGTTCGCTACCGCTTCACCGGCGACATCTGGGGGTACGCCGAGGGCGAGACCTTCTTCCCGCACTCGCCGCTGCTCGTGGTCGAGGCCAGCTTCGCCGAG